>CALCRR010000045.1 GCA_937894495.1 uncultured Ruminococcus sp.
AACAAAAATATCTCAAAAATCCGCGTATCAGTTTAGTGTCAACACACCCTAATTCATAATTTATAATTCATAATTCATAATTGAGGTATCGCCTGACGGCGATGGTATATGTTGCGTGCTCGCAGTGCTCGCTGTAATATTGCCGGCAGAGTTCGGGCTTGCAGCTTTTCAAAACGTCTGAATAAGCACGGGACGGGGGAGAATACATCAATTCGGAATTATGAAAAACTCAACCAAATGCGATAAAACGCAGTTTGAACAAACTATAAGTGCGAGAGAACAAACTGTGTATCGGCAGAAAAAATACATCACAAAACAAAATGTGATAAAACACATACTACACAAATGAAAAGCGCACGCGGACAAACTGTTTACCAGCAGAAAAAACAGCCGCGGCACGAAACCTTAAACCTGAGCAAAGTGAAAGAATGTAATGAGTGAGGACGTGAATAAAATATGGCGGAGATATTTAGTGTGACTGTTAATGAGATAGTTAAGCAGCTTAAACTGGAGGTGCTTTATGCACCTGAGAATATGGACGAGCTGATAGTGACGGATAATGACTGCAACAGACCGGGCTTGCAGCTCATGGGATTTTATGAGTATTTTAATGCAGAGCGTATACAGATATGCGGAAATATGGAATTTGCGTATCTGGCGTCGATAGATGAAAAGACCAGGTACGAAAGGCTCGATGCGCTGTTTGCCACAAAGATACCCATGTTCATAGTGGCAAGAAGCCACGAGCTTTACCCTGAGATGAGCGAGATAGCCGCAAAATACGGCGTGCCTATCGCAAGAACTGCCGACAGCACCACGGCTTTTATAGCCTCACTCATAGGCTACCTCAACGTTGAGCTTGCACCGAGGATAACAAGGCACGGTGTGCTTATCGAGGTCTACGGCGAGGGCATACTCATCGTGGGCGAGAGCGGCGTCGGCAAGAGCGAGACGGCTATCGAGCTGGTAAAGAGAGGTCACAGACTGGTGGCTGACGATGCGGTGGAGATAAGAAAGACCTCCAGCAGAACGCTGGTGGGACAGTCACCCGATAATATAAGGCATTTTCTGGAGCTCAGGGGCATAGGTATTATTAATACCAGAAGACTGTTCGGTATGGGTGCGGTAAAGATATCCGAAAAGATCGACCTTGTGGTAGAGCTGGAGCCCTGGGACAGCAAGAAGATATACGACAGAATGGGCGTTGATAACGAGTACACCAGCATACTGGGCATAAAGATACCCAGCCTGACAATACCCATAAAGCCCGGACGTAACCTTGCGGTGATCTTAGAGGTAGCTGCCATGAACAACAGGCACAAGAAAATGGGCTACAACGCAGCCGCCGAGCTGCTTGCAAACTTAGGTCTCGAAATGGACACCAAGGAAAACGTAAAGAACTGGGATACCTTTTAATTCCCCCACCTGTCGCACTATTGTGGGGGGCGAAGCCCCCTTTGCTCCCCCACCTGCCGCACTATTGTGGGGTGGGCAAGTACTCGAGTCCTCCCCGGAGGGGAGGGGGTTCTTTTGTGGCGGCTATTACTTTGATGGCTGCGCCAACCTAGATAACGAGTTGTTTTGGGGGGTATCGCATAATTTGTAAACAGTTATTTAGTCATTAGAACTCTAATGACTAGCGACTTGACAAGCGCACTGCGCCAACTTAATAAATATGTTAGGAGAATAATGACAGTGAGTGATAATATAGACAGTAATACAAGGCAGCTGCTGGAGCTGGCTTCGGAGCTGGAATGCGGCATAATGTATGACGAGCCGCTTTCGGCGCACACTACCTTTAAGGTGGGGGGCAGCTGCACGGCAATGGTAGATATACGTTCCGACTCAGCGCTGGCGGCGTTGATAAAAAGGGCGAATGAGCTGGGCGTGAGGACTATGGCGCTGGGCAACGGTTCAAATCTGCTGTTTGATGACAGGGGGTTTGAGGGGGTCATTTTCCTTATGGGAAATTCCGTTGACGGCATTTATATGAAGAATGATACCACCATCTGCGTTCAGGCAGGTTGCAGCCTTTTGAAGCTCTGCCGCTTTGCGCTGGAGCATTCACTTTCGGGGCTGGAGTTTGCCTACGGCATACCCGGCACTGTGGGCGGCGCTGTGTACATGAACGCAGGGGCTTACGGCGGTGAGATAAAGGACGTTATCAAAAGCTGCCGATACATTGACGAGTTCGGCGATGAGTGCATTGCCGACAGGGACCAGCTGGATATGTCGTACCGAAGAAGCCGTTTTACCGATACGGGAGACATTATAACCGAAGCGGAGTTTGAGCTGACCGCAGGTAATTATGACGAGATACAGGATAAAATGGTGGACCTTATGGGCAGGAGAAGAGATAAGCAGCCCCTTAATTTCCCCAGCGCAGGCTCTACCTTTAAAAGACCCGAGGGGCAGTTTGCAGGCAAGCTGATACAGGACTGTGATCTCAGGGGGTATTCTGTGGGCGGAGCGCAGGTGTCGGAAAAGCACTGCGGTTTTATAGTCAACAAGGGCGGCGCCACCTGTGAGGATATCCTGGCGCTCATAAAGCACGTTCAGAAAACTGTGCAGGAAAAAACAGGGTATTTTCTGGAATGCGAGGTAAGGTATATCCCTTATCGTAATTCATAATTTATAATTCACAATTCATAATTGAGGTGTTCGCTTCGCTCACGGATATGTGTTTTCATCAGCTGTGAGGGGCGCTCATAAGTAATTATTAAAGCATTAAAAGTAGAACGATCGGCAAAGGAGGTCAAAAGGGCTCTTGCCCCTTACCTCTTACATCTAAAAGGAGCAAAATATGCAGTTTGTTATTGTAACGGGAATGTCGGGCTCGGGAAAGTCTACGGCGGTGAATGTGCTGGAGGATATCGGCTATTACTGCGTGGATAATATGCCCCCCGAGCTTATGGTAAAGTTTGCGGAGATATGCGAGCAGTCGGAGGGAAAGATAGATAAGGTAGCCTTCGTTGCGGATATAAGAGGGGGCGACCTTTTCTTCAAGCTGAGGGACGCTGTGGCTGATATGCAAAAAATGGGCGTCAGCATGAAGATACTGTTTCTTGACAGCTCTGACGACGCCATTGTGAGAAGATATAAGGAGACCAGAAGAAAGCACCCCTTGGACGAGCTGTCCTTCGGCAATATAAGAATGGCTATCGAGACCGAGAGGGAGTTTTTGAGAGCCATAAGGGACAAGGTGGATTATTACATCGACACCTCAAATACCTCAACTGCCGAGTTCAAGGAGAGAATGTATTCTATCTTTTTAGCCAGCGACCAGGATGCCATGAAGATAGATGTGCGCTCATTCGGCTTTAAATACGGCACTATGCACGATGCCGACCTTATGTTTGATGTAAGGTGCCTGCCCAACCCCTTTTACATACCCGAGCTGAAGCTGAAAACGGGGCTTGATAAAGAGGTATCCGACTATGTTATGAAGTTTGATGAAGCAAAGGTGCTGCTTGATAAGCTCAATGATCTTATCGACTATCTGCTGCCCCTTTACAAGAGCGAGGGCAAGGCGCAGCTGGTAATAGCCTTCGGCTGCACAGGCGGCAAGCACCGCAGCGTTACCTTTGCCGAGGCTGTGGCTAAGCACCTGAGAGACAGCGGCAATAAGATAAGGCTTGAGCACAGGGATATAGAAAAAAGATAAGAGGGATAGGTCTTGGAAAGTCAGTCCTTTTCATACAATGTGAAAACCGAGATAATCGAAAAGATAAACAGCCGCGGCAAGGCTGATGCCTGCCTTATGGGAATGCTGGTGTGCTGCAATGTTTTAAGCGACAGGGAGATACTTTTTCTCACCGAGAACAAGGCGGCTGCGGACTTTTTTGTAAAAAACGTCTGCCGCATTCTTGAGGACGACGCCGCCGTGCTGGTGAGCGAGGCGGAGCGCAGAAGCGGAGTGATACTCTACAGCCTGACTCTGCCAGATATGGAGCAGAGGATATACCTGCTTGACTATTTCGGCATAGATGAAAGCAGGCGGCTGACGGAGGAATATCTGCCCAAGGAGAAGTATTACCCCCAGCTGGCGGCAGGGATATTTTTAGCCTGCGGCTCGGTGAACAACCCCGAGAAGAAATACCACATGGAATTTGTTATGCCCACGCTGGAGCTCTGCAACGACTTCGGCTTTCTGCTGATAGAGAACTACCGCATAGTGCCAAAGCACGTTGAGCGCAAAAACACCCAGATAATGTACATCAAGGAGTCGGAGAACATAATAGATATGCTGACCCTCATGGGGGCTTCAATGTCATCTATCGAGCTTATGAACGTCAAGATGTTAAAGGATATGCGCAACAAGATAAACCGTGCGGTCAACTGCGACAATGCAAACATCGAAAAGACCCTTAAAGCCGCAGAAAAGCAGCTCGCCGATATTGAGCTGATAGACAGCACTATGGGGCTTGCGGCTCTGCCAGATAATTTAAGGGAGATAGCAGAGCTTAGATATGAAAACACCGATTTTAACCTTAAAGAGCTGGGGGCAGCTATGGACCCGCCCATATCAAGGTCGGGGGCTAACCACAGGCTTCAGAAAATAGCCGAGATAGCCGACAGGATACGCAAAGAAAAAGGGATCGAATAATTCGTAATTCATAATTCATAATTGAGGTGTTCGCTGCGCTCGCTTTATCTCTGTTAAAGTCGGGCAGATCTATCAGGCTGCGCCGTTTTGTATCATAGGGATCATGGATTATAATAAAGGTAAGGTTTTTATGGTCGATTTTGTACACTTACATCTTCATAGTGAATATTCGCTCCTTGACGGCGCCTGCCGCCTAAAGGAGCTTGTTTTGCGTGTGAAGGAGCTGGGGCAGACTGCGGTGGCTGTTACCGACCACGGCAATATGTTTGCAGCGGTGGAGTTTTATGACGCTGCCCTTGAAGCAGGCGTAAAGCCCATAATAGGCTGCGAAGTCTACGTAGCACCCGGGTCAAGGAGAGATAAATCGGCGGCTGAGGGCAAGCCTTATCACCTTATACTGCTTTGCGAGAACAACGAGGGCTACCAGAACCTTATAAAGCTGGTGTCACTTTCCTATACCGAGGGCTTTTACGGCAAGCCCAGGGTGGATAAGGAGCTGCTGAGGAGGTACAGCAAAGGGCTTATCTGCCTTTCAGCCTGCATTGCGGGGGAGATACCCGTAAGGCTCGCAAACGGCGACTATGAGGGAGCTAAGGAAACTGCCCTTGAATATCTTGATATCTTCGGCGAGGGCAATTATTTTATCGAGCTGCAAAACCACAGGTTTGCCGATGAACAGCGGCTGGTGCCTATGCTCATAAGGCTGTCGGGGGATACGGGCATACCCCTTTGCGCTACCAATGACTGCCATTATATCTCTAAGGAGGACTCAACAGCGCAGGATATACTCATGTGCATATCCACCGCTTCGGTGGTGGAGGATAATAACAGGCTGTCGTTCCCCACTGACGAGTTTTATATAAAAAGCGGCGACGAGATGGCAGAGCTTTTCCCCTCACGGTATGACGCTCTGGAAAACACGGTGAAAATAGCAGAAAGGTGCAATGTGACCTTTGAGTTCGGCAACACCAAGCTGCCTTATTTTCATATCGAAGGCGTCAGCGATAACGAGCTTTATCTGAGAAATATGTGCAGCGAGGGGCTTTACAAACGCTACGGCACGCCCACTGAGGAAGCTCTTGAAAGGCTTGAATACGAGCTTTCGGTGATAACCCAGATGGGGTATACCGACTATTATCTGATAGTGTGGGATTTTATAAATTATGCCAAGAGCCATAACATTCCCGTGGGACCGGGGCGAGGCTCGGGTGCAGGCAGCCTTTGCGCCTACTGCATAGGCATAACGGGCATAGACCCCTTGAAATATAATCTGCTGTTTGAGCGTTTTCTCAATCCCGAGAGAGTTTCCATGCCCGATTTCGATATCGACTTCTGCATGGAGGGCAGGCAGCAGGTAATTGATTATGTGGTGAACAAATACGGCTCTGACCATGTGGCTCAGATAGCCACCTTCGGTACTCTCGGCGCAAAGCAGGCTGTGAGAGATGTGGCAAGGGCTATGGGTATGCCCTACAGCACAGGTGACAGGATAGCCAAGGTAACTCCCAGACAGCAGCCGCTGGCGTGGTCGGCAGAGCATATCAGCGAGCTTAAAGAGCTCTACCACGGCGACGCGAAGATACATGAGCTGATAGACACCGCCGTTAAGATAGAGGGTATGCCGAGGAACGTATCTACTCACGCGGCAGGCGTTGTAATAACCAAAGAGCCTGTAGACCACTATGTGCCCCTGTATGCAAGGGACGGTGCGGTGTCTACCCAGTACACCATGACGGTGCTGGAGCGGCTGGGGCTTTTAAAGATAGATTTTCTGGGGCTGAGAAACCTTACCATAATAAAGCACTGCTGTGAAGATGTGAGAAAGCGTGTGCCCGATTTTGACATAAACAAGATACCCCTTGACGACCCTGAGATATACACCATGCTCTCACAGGGCAGGACAGAGGGCGTTTTTCAGTTTGAAAGCGCAGGCATGACTGCCACAATAATGAAGCTGAGACCCACGGGGATAGAGGACCTGATAGCGGTGATATCCCTCTACCGCCCGGGACCTATGGACTCGATACCCACTTATATAAGAAACAGGCACGACCCCAGCCGTGTGACCTACAAGCACCCCTTGCTTGAGGACATACTCAAAGTCACCTACGGCTGCATAGTTTATCAGGAGCAGGTCATGCAGATATTCCGCACCCTTGCAGGGTATTCCTACGGCAGGGCGGATATCGTAAGGCGAGCTATGGCTAAGAAAAAGCATAAGGTGCTTGAAAACGAGCGCAGAGCCTTTATCTGGGGCGAAGAGGGGCAGTGCTGCGGTGCTGTGGCTAACGGCGTGCCCGAAAAGGTGGCTAACGAGATATTTGATGAAATGACCTCATTTGCAAGCTACGCCTTCAACAAATCCCATGCGGCGGCATATGCAACGGTGGCTTATCAGACGGCTTATCTAAAGTGCCATTTTTACAAGGAATACATGGCGGCGCTTATGACCAACGCTCTGCTTGAAAGCACCGAGAAGCTTTACGGCTATTTATCTGACGCTTCAAAAAACGGTGTTAAGATACTTCCGCTGGATATCAACAAGAGCGAGAGGGGATTCAAGGCTGAGGAGGGCGGCATACGCTTTGCCCTGCTGGCTGTTAAAAGCCTTGGCGAGGGGGCTATAGCTTCCATAATAAGAGAGCGTAAACAGGGGGGAGCTTTCACCACCCTGCAGGATTTCTGCATGAGAGTTCAGGGCAGGGATATGCACGCAAGAACGGTAGAGGCTCTCATAAAAGGTGGAGCATTCGACTGCTTTCCCAACAACCGCCATGAGATGTTAAACGGCTATGAGGAGATAATGACTGATGCGGCGCAGTCAACGGTGGACAGGCTGGAGGGTCAGCTGGACTTTTTCGGCTCTGACGGCAGCACGGGGGCTAAGCTGGATAAGCAGCTAAAGCACTATGAGGAGCTGCCAAAGGCGCAGCTTTTGGAGCTGGAGCATGAGGCGCTGGGAATGTATATATCGGCGCACCCCATTGACGAGTATGAGCCCTACGCCAAAGCCCTGCGCTTTGCAGACTCACGCAGGATAGCCCAGGCAGCCGAGAGCGGCGACAGAACCTCACCCTATGCTGACGGAAAGACCGCAGACATAGTGGGTATGCTGGTATCAAAAAAGCAGCTCAGGACCAAAAAAGGCGATATGATGTGCTTTGTCACCATCGAGGACAGGTATTCATCAATGGAGATAGTGGTGTTCCCAAACGTATACACCGCCGTCAGCGGCATATTGAGAGAGAGGGAGATACTGCACATAAGGGGCAGGATAAACTGCAAGGAGGACGAGCCCCCCAAGCTGCTGGCAGAGGTGATAGAAACAGGCGAGCGGCTTATAAAGCAGGCAGAGGGCAGGACCCTGTGCATAAGGCTGAGCTCCCGTGACAGCCGTACCATCGAGAGGGTAAAGGCTGTTGCCGAAAAAAGCTCATCGCCCATAGGCAGCCCCCTTATGATATATTTTGATGACCTGAAAAAAATGACCGCCATAAAGGGCATAAGGCAGGTACAGCTCACCCCGTCGGTGCTGAGAGCTTTTGAGCAGGCAGCAGGGGAGGGGAATGTTGCTTTTAAATAATTCATAATTTATAATTCATAATTCATAATTGATGTGTTCGCTGCGCTTATGAGCTTTGCGGCATTGAAAAAGGGAGAATTTGATACTATGGAGCCAAGGATTTATAAGGTTGACAGGATAGACGGTGACTATGCTCACCTGATAAACACCGAGAACGGCGAGGAGCTGCTCATGGCAAGGGCTTTGCTGCCCGATGAAACTGACGAGGGTATGCTGCTTCGGTGGGAGAATTTTGTTTACACCGTGGTCGAGGGCTGATCGGCTGCGGTTTCCATGAAAACTTTGTGAAAAGTATGGAAAAACAGATAATAATATGGTATACTATAGGTTAAAGTGTTTTTGATAACGGAAAGGGGAGCCGATAAATGGCGGCAGATTATAAACGCACAGAGATAGGTGAGGGCATATTCCTCACCGAGATATACGATGAAAAATTCAAGCTCAATAACATAAGGGTGAGGTTTATCACAAAGCTTGATGAAAAGACCTCGGGGGCAAATGCGCTGGTGCCCTCGCTGCTCATAACCTCCAACAGTGAGATAAGGTCACGCACCGAGCTTTCAAAAAGGCTCATGGGGCTTTACGGCACCTCCATGTCAGCGTCATGGAACTCTCTGGGAGACTATCAGTCGGTGGGCATATCCGCCTCGCCTATGGCAGACAGATATACTATCGGCGGTGAGGTCATATCCACTGAGGTGGTAAGGCTAATGCTTTTGTGTATTTTCAGCCCCGACCTCACCGACGGAAAATTCAATGAAAAGTATTTTGCGCTGAGAAAGCAGGAGCTGCTGGATAATATCGCAGCCTCGGTCAACAACAAGAGAGCCTATGGCTACACCAAGGCGAAGTCTGTTATCTTTGAGGGCGAGCCTGCGGCGGTAACTGAGCTGAAAACCGAGGAATATGTCCGCAATATCACTGCCGAGGGGTTGTTTGAGCAGTATGAGTATCTTTTAAAAAGCGCCGCTGTTGAGATAACAGTGTGCGGCGGCGGTGGAGCTGACGAGGCTGTGGAAATGCTCAAAAATGCATTCTCAAAAATAAAGCGTGAGAATGTTGAAAGGATAAGCTACAGGCAGAACTCCCCCGTGAAGGCTGAGATAAGCAGCCGCAGCGAGGATATGAAGATAAGGCAGAGCAAGATGTTCATGGCATATAAATCGGGCTATGAGGATATTTATGTTTGCAAGCTGTTTTCGGCGCTGCTGGGCGGCACTGCGTTTTCAAAGCTGTTTATGAACGTGAGGGAAAAGCTCTCGCTGTGCTACTACTGCTCATCGGTATATTTTGACCTTAAAGGCACGCTGCTGATAGACAGCGGCGTTGAGACTGAGAATATCGAAAAGGCAAAGGCTGCCATTGAAGAGCAGCTGAAAGCTCTGCAGCAGGGGGATATCACCGACGAGGAGCTTGAAAACACCAAGCTTTATCTCTGCGGCAGCTACCGCTCAAACTACGATACAGCCTGGGATACCGCAGGCTGGTATGCCGCACAGAACACCAGAGGCACAGGCTATTCCCCCGACGAGGTATGCAGCATCATAAAGGGGATAACCAGGGAGCAGATAATAGAATGCGCCAAAAGCTTTGAGCCTGACAGTGTGTATATTTTAAAGGCTAACGGGGAGGGCAGCGATGATGAATAAGGAGATCATAAGAGATGAACGCTTAGGCGAGCAGTATTCGCTGATACACCACCCCTCGGGGCTTGATGTGCTGGTGTGGAAAATGGAGGGCTTCTCTACCACCGAGGCGCTTTTTGCCACCAGGTACGGCTCGATAAACACCTGCTTTAAAACCGCCAAAACAGGGGGCTTTATAACAGTGCCCGAGGGCATAGCCCATTATCTGGAGCACAAGCTTTTTGAAAACGAGGACACTGACGTTTTCGACCTGTATGCGGCAACGGGGGCAAGCGCAAACGCCTTTACCTCTTTTGATGAAACTGCATATACCTTCAGCACATCGGATAACTGGGAGAGGGCGCTGGAGATACTTCTTGACTTTGTGCAGAAGCCCTATTTTACCCGGGAGAACGTGGATAAGGAACAGGGGATAATCGCACAGGAGATAAAAATGGTGCAGGACTCTCCCGAGAGAAGATGCTTTTATGAGCTGCTGGGCGCCCTTTATGTGAACCACCCCGTAAAAATAGATATCGCAGGCACGGTGGAGTCTATATCACACATAACCCCCGAGCTGCTTTATGAGTGCTATCATACCTTTTACGACCTGCACAACATGGTGCTTGCCATAGCAGGCAATGTTGACGAGGACAAGGTCATAGAGATATGCGACAGGCTCTTAAAGCCCTCTGAGGGGCTTGAGCTGGAGACTGCTTTCCCCAAGGAGCCGAGAACCGTTAATAAAAAGCGTGTTGTCAGGACATTCCCCGTGGGACTGCCCTTGTTCAACATCGGCTTCAAGTGTGAGCCATGCAGCGGCAGAGAGTATGAAAAGCGCAGCATAGCAGGCTATACGGTTATGCAGCTGCTGGTGGGTGCGGCTTCACCGCTGCATAAGGAGCTTTTTGAAGAGGGGCTGATAAACTCACAGTTCAGCTTTGAGGTGTTCTCGGGCAGCGGCAGCTTTTTTACCTGCATAGTCTCTGGGGAGTCGAGAGACCCCGATGAGGTGTTTGCAAGGATTTGCGCCGAGATAGAGCGTGTAAAGACCGAGGGCTTTGATGAAGAGGACTTTGAGATGGTCAAAAAAACACGCTACGGCAGCATAGTAAAGGCGCTCAACAACGTTGAGAACTGCGCCGACAGCATGGTGGACAGCTATTTTAACGGCACCGCCGTGTTTGATGAAGCGCAGGAGCTGGCAAAGCTGACGATAGAGGACTGCGCAAAGGCTCTAGAAGAGCTTTTCAATACAGACAGCGCTGCTATTTCCATAGTAGAAGCAGAGAAGGAGTGACGACAAAATGCAGCTTTTGAATATGTTGCATACACTTGCAGACAATGCCGCTGATACCGCAGCCACCAGGGCTATGCTGAGAGCTGAGCCTGATAAGGTGTATTTCCCCAACTTCGGCAGCGGCGATAATATTTTAAAAAGGGGCATAACCATTGACAGGGTGATCTTTAAAATACCCGGGACCGATATCGAGATATACTGGTACGGCTTTCTTATCGGCATAGGCATACTGCTTGCCATGATATACGGCTTCAGAAAAATGCGCTCCTGCGGTATCGACCCCGACAGAGCCACCGATGCGGTGATAGGGGGAGTTATAGGCGCTATCGTGGGGGCAAGGCTTTACTATATAGTTTTCAACACCGAGGGTATGCAGCTGAAGGAATTTTTCAAGATACGTGACGGCGGACTTGCCATTTACGGAGGACTTATCGGCGCTATACTGGTGGGCGGAATAATAACCAAGCTGAGAGGTCTGCGGCTGACTGCCATGCTGGACGTTACTGCCCCCTGCTTTCTCATAGGGCAGTGCATAGGCAGGTGGGGCAACTTCTTCAACCAGGAAGCCTTTGGCACAAACACCGATAAGCCCTGGGGCATGATGAGCTGGTCAACTGCCAGCTTTATAGCCAGCCACGACCTTGTGGACCTGGACCAGTTCAAGCCTGTTCACCCCTGCTTTTTGTATGAGTCGCTGTGGTGTCTGGCAGGCTTTATACTGCTGCATTTGTATTTTAAACACCGCAAGTTCGACGGCGAGATATTCCTTATGTACGCAGGCTGGTACGGTCTGGGCAGATTTTTCATCGAGAGCCTGAGAACAGACTCACTTTATCTGGGACAGATAAAGGTATCGCAGCTGGTGGCAGGCACCTGCGTGGTGGCTTCGGTGATACTTATAATATTCTTCCGCAGCACCGTGAGCCGCTCGGGAGAGTACAAGTTCTTCTATGAGACGGAGCTTTCAAAGGCACAGCTGGCAGAGTATAACTCATATGCCGACCTTATGAAGGAGAAAAAGGAGCTCAAAAGAAAGATAAGCGAAGCCAGAAGCAGCGGCGAGAGCTTTATAGAGCTTGAAAAGGAATATGAGGAAAAGTTCGGCAAGGAGGCTGAAAAGGCTCGCAAAAAAGCCTTGAAGGACGCTAAGGAAAAGGACGAAAAGGGCGGCAGCGAGGACTATAAGTCGATACTGGACGATGATGATAAGGACAATGCCGACAAGACCGAGGATAATGACGAAAATTCTGAGGATAAGGACGAAAAAACAGAGGATAAAGCTGAGGACGAGGTAAAAGACAAAAAGGCTGACAAGGAGGAAAAGGACAATGGCTAATATAATCGACGGCAAGGCAGTTTCGGCACAGGTCAAGGAGAATATAAGACTTGAAGTGGAAAAGCTCAAGGAGCAGGGCATAGAGATAGGTCTTGCAGTGGTGATAGTGGGGGACGACCCTGCATCACAGGTGTATGTAAGGAACAAGGAAAAGGCTTGCGAGGCTGTGGGCTTTAACTCCTACAAATACGCCCTGCCTGCCGAGACCACCGAGGAGGAGCTGCTGGCTCTGGTGGACAAGCTCAATAACGATGACAAGGTGGACGGCATACTGGTGCAGCTGCCCCTGCCAAAACACCTTGACGACAAGATAATAATCAACAACATTCGCCCCGATAAGGACGTTGACGCTTTCCACCCCGTAAACGTGGGCAAGATAATGATAGGCGATTACAGCTTTCTGCCCTGCACCCCTGCGGGAGTTATGGAGCTGATAGCCTCAACAGGCACCGAGGTATCGGGCAAGGAGTGTGTGGTCATCGGCAGGAGCAACATAGTGGGCAAGCCCCAGGCTATGCTGCTTTTGCACCGCAACGGCACCGTTACCATCACACACTCAAAGACCAAGGATCTCAAAGAGGTATGCAGCCGTGCAGACATTCTGGTGGCAGCCGTTGGCAGAGCCAAAATGGTGACAGCCGACTACATCAAGGAGGGCGCAGTGGTAATAGACGTTGGCATGAACCGTGATGAAGAGGGCAAGCTCTGCGGCGATGTTGACTTTGAGGACTGCAAGGAAAAAGCAGGCTTCATCACACCCGTACCCGGCGGCGTTGGTCCTATGACCATTGCTATGCTCATGAAGAACACCCTCACAGCAGGGTTGATCCATAATTCACTATCATGATTTATTGTGTTCGCTGAGCTCACGGCGCACCTTTACGGGCGGTGGGCAGGCAAAAACGGCGGTAAAAAAATGGCGTAAATACGCGGTTTTAAGCTTCCCGACCGATGGTAGAGCCCCTTTCTCCTTGCAGCTCTACCTTTGGTGGATAAAATTTTTGCGGCTTCAACCGACGGTTCGTGGCAAATTATCCTTGCATATGCTATGATAAAGACACAGAAGGGAGGTACGGATATGGATCAGATCGCAATTGGCAAGTTCATATCACAGTGCCGTAAAGAAAAGAAGCTGACCCAGGCAATGCTGGCAGAAAAGCTGGGCATAAGCGACAGGGCAGTTTCAAAATGGGAGACAGGCAGATCAATGCCCGACGCATCTATCATGCTGGAGCTCTGTGAGCTTTTGGGGATAACGGTCAACGACCTGTTCAATGCAAGGAGGATAAATATGGATAACTACAAAGAGATCGCTGAAAAGACAATGCTGGAGCTGAGAGAGCGTGAGGAAAAGACAGCCAGACAGCTGCTGACCCTGGAATGGGTGATATCAGTTATGGCGTGCGTAGTTCTGGTCGTTACCATAATATTGGCAGATCAGGTGACTATGCCCATGTGGCTGAAGGTGCTGGATATCGTCGGAGGCTGCATCTGCTTCGCTGTGGGTATGTTTTACGCCATGAAGATCGAGACCGAGGCTGGCTACTATGAGTGCTCGCACTGCAAAAACCGTTATGTGCCTAAGTTCAACAGCACCTTCTTCGCTATGCACTTTGGTCGCACCAGATATATGAAGTGCCCCAAATGCGGTAAAAGAAGCTGGCAGAAAAAGGTACTTACCAAGGACACAGAGCCTTTTGAATTGTAAACTTTTTGTGAAGCTGCTTTACAAACTCTGTGGAATATAGTATAATGATTAAGTCAATGTGCGCTGAGTGCGCATAGCTGTCCCTGCAACAGAATACGGGTCACGCTCCGCTGACGGAGAAGGTTACCTGCCGTATTCTTTTACAGTGGAAATATTAATTGAAAGAGGTACAAAAAATGTTAAGAAAAGACGAGAAAACAGCTGTTATCGAAGCTAACAGAAATCATGAGACCGACACAGGCTCACCTGAGGTACAGATCGCTATCCTCACAAGAAGGATATCAGACCTGACCGAGCACCTGAAGGTACACAAGAAGGATAACCACTCCAGAAGAGGTATGTACAAGATGATAGGTAAGAGAAGGAACCTTCTCAACTACCTCAAAAAGAACGACATCAACAGGTACAGAGCTGTTATCGAGAAGCTGGGTATACGTAAGTAATTTAAGTTAAGATCATCAAGGCAGAGGCAGCTGATGCCACTGCCTTTTGGTGTTTTTTAGTAAATAGTTCAAATTTGCTTTAGTGACGGTTATTTAGCAATAAACAGGGTGTACGGAGGGGCGTTTTTTCAGCCGCAGGCTCTGTTTTTTGCTAATGCCTTCACTGAGCTTTAAAACAATTCAGGAGGTAAAAATATGTTTGAGAACGCAAGAACTTTTGAGACCACCTATGCAGGCAGACCTGTGGTAGTTGAAACAGGCAAGACCTGCGGACTTGCCAACGGCTCATGCTGGGTAAGATACGGTGAGACTGTGGTAATGGCTAACGTTACCGCTTCAAAAAAGCCCAGAGACGGCATCGACTTCTTCCCTCTGTCAGTAGACTTTGAGGAGAAAATGTATTCTGTAGGCAGGATACCCGGCTCCTTCACAAAGAGAGAGGGCAAGGCAAGCGATAAGGCTGTGCTCACATCAAGATGTGTTGACAGACCTATCCGTCCCCTTTTCCCCAAGGATATGAGAAATGACGTTACTGTCGTTATGACAGTCCTGTCGGTAGACCCCGACTGCTCGCCCGAGATAACAGGTATGATTGGTGCGGCTATCGCTATATCTATCTCTGATATTCCCTGGAACGGCCCTGTGGCTTCTATCAATGTGGGCTATATCGACGGCGAGTTCGTGCTCAACCCCACGCTGGAGCAGAGAGCTAAGAATGAGTTGAACCTGACAGTTGCAGGCTCGGCTGACAAGATAGTTATGATCGAGGCAGGCGCTAACGAGATACCCGATGATGTAATGCTCAAAGCTATCGAGACAGGCCATGAAGAGATCAAGAAGATGGTGGCTTTCATCAAGGATATACAGGCTCAGATCGGCAAGCCCAAGTTTGAGTTTGAGTCGATGGAGGTAGACCACGACCTGTTTGACGAGATCGAGGCTATGGTAGGCGAGGACGTAAAGAAGGCTCTCGACACCGATGACAAGAATGTAAGAGACGCAAGAATGCAGCCTATCTACGACGCTGTTCACGAGAAGTATGACGAGCAGTATCCCGAGCAGGGCGCTATGCTTGAAGAGGTGCTCTATAAGCTGCAGAAGAAGATAGTAAGAAACTGGCTGTATGAGGGCAAGAGAGTTGACGGCAGAGGTATCGACGAGATCAGACCTCTGGCTGCCGAGGTAGGCGTACTGCCCAGAGTTCACGGCTCGGGCATATTCACAAGAGGTCAGACACAGGTAATGACTATCTGTACACTGGGACCTGTTTCCGACGCACAGAAGCTGGACGGCATAGATGAAGAGACCAGCAAGAGATATATGCACCAGTATAACTTCCCCTCATACTCTGTAGGTGAGACAAGACCTTCAAGAGGACCCGGAAGAAGAGAGATAGGCCACGGTGCACTGGCTGAGAGAGCTATCGTGCCTGTTCTGCCAAGCGTTGATGAGTTCCCCTATGCTATAAGATGCGTATCTGAGGTGCTTTCATCAAACGGCTCTACCTCACAGGGCTCTATCTGCGGCTCGACCCTTGCTCTTATGGACGCAGGCGTGCCTATAAAGGAGCCTGTAGCAGGTATCTCCTGCGGACTTATCACCAAGGAGGACGGCAGCTGGATGACCATGGTGGACATTCAGGGTCTTGAGGACTTCTACGGCGATATGGACTTTAAGGTAGGCGGCACCAAGAACGGTATCACAGCTATCCAGGTGGATATCAAGGTGGACGGTCTTACAATGGATATAATCGCAAGCGCTTTTGAAAAGACCCGCAAGGCTAGAATGCACATACTTAACGAGGTAATGCTGAAGGCTATACCCGAGGTTCGTCCCGAGGTGAGCAAGTGGGCACCCAAGATGCTCACCACAAAGGTGCCTGTTGATAAGATACGTGAGGTCATCGGCTCAGGCGGAAAGGTCATCCAGAAGATCTCTGCCGAGTGTGAGGTCAAGATCGACATCAATGAGGACGGCAGCGTGTTCGTATCAGGTCTTGATAAGGAGAAGGCTCAGCAGGCTGTCAACATCATCAACACTATCGCCAACGACCCCGAGATAGGCTCTATCTACAGAGGTAAGGTAGTAAGGATAATGAACTTCGGCGCATTCGTTGAGATAGCTCCCGGCAAGGACGGTCTTGTTCACATCTCGAAGCTTGACAAATCAAGAGTTGAGAAGGTAGAGGACATCGTTTCTATCGGTGACGAGATAGTTGTCAAGGTAATGGAGATAGACGATCAGGGCAGGATAAACCTTTCAAGAAAGGACGCCCTGGCTGATATCGAGGCTAAGAAGAACAAGTAAGAAGAATATGGTAAGCTTTATATCTCCCTGTCCTTGGGCTGAAAATCAATTTTGATATAATTGATTTTCAGAAGCAAGAATACAGAAGCAAGAAGCAAGAAAAGTGTAACCGAAAAACGGACAAAATATTTGATTTGCCGCAGGCACACCTTGGTCTTGCCTCTTGCCTCTGGTCATCTTGCCTCTGCGGAAATCAAAATTGATTTTCGCGGTCCTTGGGCGGGGAGATATAATTAAAATAAAGGAAGAAGGTATGGAGCTTTTTCTGACAAGTATTAGGAGGGAACAATATGAAGTGTACAATTTGCGGTGCAGAGATCGAGCCTAACAGCCAGATCTGCAACAACTGCGGTACGAAAGTGTCCGAGATGGGCGGAAATTTCGGTACGTCACAGAACAACGGCTACGGCGGCATGGGCTACTCTAACCAGAGCTTCGGCTCACAGGGCTTTAATGACCAGAGCTTTGGCACACAGAGCTTCGGCAAGGCAAAAAGCTCAAACGGCATGAGCCTGACGGTGATCAAGATAGTTGTGCTGGTGATAGCGCTGCTGGCAGGCTTGTTTGTGGGCTTCTACCGTGATTCGGTGACAAAGACCTTTGATATGGACGGCTTCAGCATAAAGCTGCCTATGTCCATGAAGCTTTCGGATTCGAGGAACAAATATTCGCTGGGACTTGAAAGCAGCGATACTGACGCTATGGCAAAGAGCTACAGCAACAACAAGATAGAGTTTGCATACATAAGATACGACCTTTCCAGCGAGCAGTACAAGGGCGTGCTGGATACGGTGAGCGAGGAGGACTTCGCCGAGCTTATGGAAGCCATGATGGGCGCTTCGCTTAAAAACTATCATAAGGTCAGCCTGTCGGGGGGCACTATGAAGTTCACCTTTGATAACGAGGACGGTGAAAACGGCTATGTTGAAATGAGAGTTATGAAGTCCAAGGACGCTATTTACCTTATGATATGCATATGCGATAACTCAAAGCGCTCAAAGTATTCAAGCAAATTCTCGACCTATCTTAATTCGATAAAGTTCAAATAATATCTGCTGCGGCAGAAAAGCATAAAAGCCTGATATGATAAAATGAGGAGGCGGTAATATGAAATGTCCCATATGCGGAGCTGAGGTAGGCTTCGGCGAGAAGTTCTGCGCCGAGTGCGGCAATGAGATACGTGCCGAGCAGAGCGGCTTTGGCAGCAATATGCAGGGTCAGGGTATGTATAATAATACTAATATGTACGGCAATGCCCGGTACGGTCAGAGCCCGAATATGCCGCCGCCCCAGGGTGCGCCTTACGGCTACGGTCAGCAGCAGAGCTACGGTCAGCCCGGCTTTGGTCAGCCAATGGGCTATAACCCCAACGTCGGTGTTAACTACGGCTATGCAGCCCCTGTTTTCCAGAAAAAGAGAACATCGGCAGGAAAGATCATACTGATAATAGTGGCAGTGGTGGTCATCGGCTTTTTGTTTATCTTAGGCGTGGGCTTGTATCACACCAAAACAAAGACCTTTGATATGAACGGCTTTTCAATTGATCTGCCTATGTCCATGAAGGAGAACGACGGCAGCAGCAACATAGGGCTGAACTCTGACATAGACGCAGAGATAAAGTCATACACAGACAGCGTGAGAGAGTTTGTGTATATTAAATACGATTTTTCAAACGAAGACTACGCGCCCCTTAAATACGTGGCTGATGACGAGCTCACCAAGATGATAGCCGAGGAGCTGGAGGTCAGTCTTGACAGCTTTAAAACAAGCAAGACGCAAAACGGTAAGATATCCTTCACCTTTGAAAACCTTTCCGAGCAGAAGATGTACGGGCAGATGAAGTGCGTGAAGAACGATAAAAGCTTTTATCTGACCATGTTTATGTGCGAGGAGGACAGCAAGGACATCTACGCCGAGGGCATGGAAAAATCGCTTGATTCAATAACCGTAAAATAATGATGAAAAAGCTTAGCGGCGGTGGTGCGTGCGCTAGGCTTTTTATCAATATTACAGTGTCACTCCAAAAGGCAGCTGCATAGTATGTGTTATGCGGGGGTGCTTATTATGGAGTGTATGGCTATAGTTATTTCGGCAGCGGTGTTTATGGTGATGCTTCTGATATCTGCACTGATGTTTTCGGGCAGAGGGGAAGCTAAGGCAGGGGTCATAGTTATAACCGCCGAGGGCAGTATCGGTGAGATCGAGGCTGCTGTCAAGGCAGTGTATCAGGAGGAGTGCTTTGACTCGCTGAAAAACGCACGCAGGATAATAGTTATGCTGACCCATAAAACGCAGAACAGAGAAAGGCTTAAAATGCTTGAGCACAGGTATGAGAATGTTTACTGCGTTGAAGCGGCGGATATAGTTGAGTTCATACTGAAACGATGATCTTTGCGAGAGGGAAGATCTTATCACATATGAAAGGGGGTGCCGATATGCAGAAGCTTCAGGGCGAGGTGGACAGTATAGTATACAAAAGCGAGGACTCAGGTTTTTGTGTGCTTATGCTGGGCTGCGAGGACGAGCTCATCACCGTGGTGGGCGAGATGGGCGACGTTGAAGAGGGCGAGGAACTGATACTGACAGGGGAGTTTGTCAAGCACCGCAAGTTCGGCGAGCAGTTCAAGGTGGCGGTGTTTGAGAGAAAGCTGCCTACTACCTCGGCGGCTATACAAAGGTATCTGGCGAGCGGCGCTATCTCAGGGATAGGACCTGTGCTTGCAAAAAAGCTGGTGCAGCAGTTCGGCGATGAGACGCTGGAGGTCATCGAGAAGGAGCCCGAAAGGCTCACCGAGATAGGGGGGCTCAGCAAGAAAAAGGCTGATAAGATACATAAGGAGTTCAAGACCACCTTTGCGGTACGCTCGCTGCTGGTCTATCTCAGCAGCTTCGAGATACCCACCTCATACAGCATAAAGGCGTGGAAACGCTGGGGCGACGCTGCCGAGCAGCTGATACGCTCAAACCCATATGTTATGTGTACCTTCGGGGTGGAGCTGCCCTTCTCAAAGGCTGACGAGATAGCCTTGAAGCAGGATATACCCCGAGAAAGTCAGTCACGCATATGCGCAGGCATGACCTGTGTGCTCAGGGAGAATGCCGACAGCGGTCACACCTGCCTGCCCCTTGACTCGCTGAGACGCATGACCACCAAGTATCTAAACGTATCGGAGGAGCTGTTCGACAAGGCGCTTGAAGCCCAGGTGGAGGAGGAGAACCTTTTTTACTACTACAAGCAGCAGCGCCCCTTTATCATGCTCAGGGAGTATTACAAGGCTGAGGACTACATAGCAAGACGGCTTGACATAATGCGCAGCATATCGTATGATAATCAGATAGATTTTTCTGCCGTTATCGACCTTGAAGAGGAGGAGAACGGCATAACCTATGAGAAGATACAAAGGCAGGCGATAAACCTGGCTCTCTCAAAGGGATTTCTGGTGCTTACGGGAGGACCGGGCACGGGCAAGACCACCACCCTCAACGCCATAATATCCCTGTATCAGCAGCAGGGTATGGAGGTAATGATAGCTGCCCCCACAGGCAGGGCTGCAAAGCGCATATCAGATCTGACAGGGTATGACGCCAAGACCATACACCGTTTGCTGGAGGTGCAGTACCGCAGCGACGGCAGCCTGAGCTTTGCCCATGACGAAAACAACCTGCTTGAATGTGATGCGCTGGTGGTGGACGAGATGTCTATGGTGGACAGCTGCCTGTTTGAAGCGCTGCTGAGAGCCATAAGCGTCACCTGCAAGCTGGTGCTGGTGGGTGACAGCGACCAGCTGCCCTCGGTGGGGGCAGGCAACGTGCTCAAGGACATAATCGAGAGCGGAGTTATGTCGGTGGTGACGCTCAAAGAGATATTCAGGCAGGCGCAGGAGTCGGACATTGTTATGAATGCCCACAAGATAGTCAGCGGCGAGCATATCGACCTTACCAAAAAGGACAAGGACTTTTTCTTCTTCCAGCGGCTTGAATTCGGCGCCTTGCAGGACCTGGTGGTTGAGCTTTGCAAGGACAGGCTGCCAAAGGCATACGGCTACTCGGCGATCGAGAACATACAGGTGCTTTCTCCCACAAGAAAGGGACCAGCAGGCACAGCGGAGCTCAACCGCCGCTTACAGCAGGAGCTAAATCCCCCTGCGGCAGGGAAGTCTGAGGTAAAGACCCCTGCCTGCATTTACCGCAAGGGCGATAAGGTCATGCAGACCAAGAACGACTATGAGATACTCTGGAAAAAGCAGCTGGACGACGAGCACACCGAAAGCGGCGCAGGCATTTTCAACGGCGATATCGGCTTGATAATCGGGGTCAACAAGATACTAAAGACCGTGACCATTGATTTTGAGGGCAGGGTGGCGCTCTACAACGAGCAGATGCTTGAAAACTTAGAGCTTGCCTATGCGGTGACTGTACACAAAAGTCAGGGCTCCGAGTTCGATGCGGTGATACTGACGGTATTCGGCGGCTACGACAAGCTTTACTACCGAAATCTGCTTTACACTGCGGTCACAAGGGCAAAAAAGCTGCTGATAATAGCAGGCTCGAAAAACAGGCTGGACTACATGATAGACAACGACCGCAAAATGCTGCGCTACACAGCTTTGAAAAATATGCTTATGCAGTACGCCGAGGGTGACGACAGCGGACAAATGATAATTCCTAATTCATAATGTCCTCGCCGGACGGGGTATTTCCCCCACCTGTGCCTCTAGAAGCAAGAAACTAGAGGCAAGAAGCAAGAGTCCTCTTTTCACGCTTTGTTCGATTAGTAAATTTTCTTGCCTCTTGCTTCTGACATCTTGCCTCTAGTGGCTGGGGGAGCTTACGTGGCAGCTCGCACTTTGTGACGCTGCGCGAACCCTGTAAACGAGTATTTGTGCGTGTTACCGCATTGCCGGTAAAATAGTTTGTGAAAAGGAAAAGCTCAATGCAGTTTCGCATTGAGCTTTTTAATATCCAGATATTTTCATAATTCACGCCCGAATGGGCATACCGTGAGCGAAGCGAACACAATAATTATGAATTATGCATTATGAATTATTTGATGGTTGTTTTGTTTTTTGCTGCCTTGATGATAACAAGGCTGTCTTTGGTGTCCAGCACGCCGTCGCCGTTTACGTCGGCACGCTTGAACTGTGCGCTGTCCTTGGGGGCGGTGTTCTTTTTAGCGTAGCTTATTGAGAGCATAGCGTCCTTGGTGTCCAGCTTGCCGTCGCCGTTGATGTCGCCCTTTACAGAGGTGTCCTTCTCCCACACAGCGTAGAGATATACTACCTTTGCAGAGTCGCTGAGGTTCGATACCTTCTCGCCGTCGGCATAGATGACCTCGCCCTTGGAGCTTGAAGCCCAGCCCTTGAAGATGTAGCCGTCATAGTCAAAAGCCAGCGGCATAAGTGCCTGCTCCTCGCCGTATACGAAGTCCTGACCGTAGCTTACATAGGGTGCGCCGTTGGGGGCAAATCTTACGGTGTACTTAAAGGGCTCATAAACCGCGTTTACCGTGATATCCCCTGTGATGTTCGAGAAGTCCTTGTCCCATGAGAGGGTGTAGCCCTTCTTTGCAAAGGTCTCGTCAGGGGCTGATGCTGCCTGACCGTCTGCCACATATACCCGGCTTGACTTGGTGCCGTCTGTGAAGGTAACAGTGTGCAGCACCGTGTCAGAATTAACAAACAGGGGCTGTATAAGTGTGCTGCCTTTAAGGTCAACGGTTATGGTCTCCTCCTTGGAGTCTACATCGCCCGACCAGCCTATAAAGGTGTAGCCCTCCTTAGCCTCGGCTGTGAGGGTAATGGGGTAATCGGTGAAATATGTACCGCTGAAATCGCCGTACTCAAAATCCAGCTGTGTGGTGTTGAGCTTTACCGTGCCCCCCTGCTGCTCGATAGGAGCTATCTTTACAGTCACCGCAGTGCCGAGACCTAAGTTATTTTTGAGCATTGTGGGCACATACTTGGGTCTGTTTTTAAGGAAGTTCATCATTCTGCTGTAGCAGGGTGAAGCTGCGTTATCAACATTAGCCCAGTTGGGGTAGCGGGCGTAGTTCTTTGGCAGCTCGGGGAAGTAAGCGTCATAAAAAGCCGTAACAAGGTCATTGCACCTTGTGTAGTTGAAGTTCACGTTCATTTCATCGCACATAGCTGTTACGAACTTCTGCTTGAACTCGGCATTCTTCATCAGGTTGTTGAAAAGTATGGGCAGATAATCCCAGGTGTTATCAGTTATCTTTTTAAGGTTATCCACATTATATTTGGTGGAGCTGTTGCCGTAGTGGTCAACGCCCATTTCGGTGTCGTAGAAATTCATTCTCCACCTGCCGTCGGCATAGGGGTTGGTCTCGTCAACGGTCCTTGTTCTCCACATTGAGTAGTTGTTGCCGGGCCAGTCCTCGTTGATGATATACATTTCGGCAGCCATGTAGTCGATAAAGCTGTCGATATCCATCATCTGACTTATCTGCTCATAGCACTGGGGCAGAGCAAGATTATACTTTTTGGCATAGTTGAGAAGCTCCTCGGCATACTGTATGTCGGTCTCCTCGCCCTCGTCTATCTCGCCCTTTTTGTAGACGATGACCTCGTTGTTGTCTACGCCGTAGTTGTTTTCGTAGTAGTTGTCGTTGTAGTCCTCCTGCAGGGTGTAAAGTCCCCAGTATTCGCCGTCGATGAACATAACGCAGGGTCTGCCTGTCTGTGTCTCGAAGGCTCTGTCAGATACCAGCGACTGTATGTAGCTGTCTTTGAACTTGCAGTATTCGTTATCGTTGCCGCCCTGCCTAGCCACCAGCGTCTTGAACTTTTTGAGTACCTCGCCCGAGCCGTCAGCCTTGGTGTGACCTGCAAAGACCTCATACTTGAAGTTCTTCTCGCCGTAGTCCTCCCTTGCGTAGAACCTCAGCGACTTCTGGAAGGCAGCTCTTGAATAAGCGCCCTGGGTCCTCATGCCGCAGTCCTGTGAGATACCCACCGTGCCGTCAGGCTCGATGAAGTCGATATGGCATTCTCTCTCCCACTCTCTGCCGCGCTGGTTATAGTTGGCTTCGGGGTTATCCACATTTTTCTCTGCCCAGGTAAGGCTGTCGTAAACTGCGCCCTTGACGAAAATGCCTGTGTTGTAGTTATAAAGGTTATCGGGGTCTGTAGTTACAGAGAGTATCGGCAGCCCGTTATGGTTAGCGCTGGAAACACCCACAAAATAGGACTTTGTAACTACCTCGCTGTACTCGTCGGCAGCGCTGAGGGTGCAGGCTCTTATAACAGTGCCCTTATCCACCGCACTGTTTCTGGGCAGGCTGCTGCCGCTCCAGGGCGTTACCTGGTCAACGCTTACGGCGTTAGCCACCTTCATAGCCTCGCTGCTGCGGTTCTTCACCGTTATAGCTTTGGTGAACTCAATGCGGGTGCTGCTTGTTCTGGGGTCGGTGCCGTCGGTGGTGTAGTAGACCTTGTTGCCCTCGTCTGTGGTGATATCAAGGTCAAACTGCGAGCTGTAAAAGCCCG
The DNA here is from genome assembly GCA_937894495.1 of uncultured Ruminococcus sp. Taxonomy (GTDB): domain Bacteria; phylum Bacillota; class Clostridia; order Oscillospirales; family Ruminococcaceae; genus Hominimerdicola. The sequence goes on from CALCRR010000045.1 coordinate 24,414, forward strand.
TATCCGAACTGAACTCGGGAGCATTGCAGGGTATAGCCGACTGCGCCTCGTTATTGCTGGCAGCAGGGGTGGGGAAGAAATAGCCCAGGTTTTCGGAACCGTCGGGCTTGCGGGCAAAGCAAACGTCCTTATCAAGGGCAGGCACGGTGACGGTATCCACCGAGGTATCGCCGTTGAAAAGCTCAAACTTAGCACCGTCCCCCGAGATATTGTAGCCTGCGTTCACAAGTGACTCATCGCCCACAAAATTCTTGCAGCAGAATACTATCTGATAGCCCCCGGGGGCAATGGTCACATCGCCGAAGTTATAGCTGCTCTTATCGTCCTTCACCAGCGACCAGCCGCTGAGCGAGACCGCACTGTCGGTGGGATTATAAAGCTCCCCCCAGTCGCAGTAAGCGCCCTTGTTATCGGTGGCATTGGTAAGGTTGCCGTTTTCGCCGTTATTGCCTGTGCAGACTTCATTTATATAAAGCACCGCACCCTCTGCCGCCGCGCTTAAAGGCAGCACTGCCAGCGATGAAACGCCCAGAGCCGCCGCAGAAGCAGCAGATAATAATCGTTTAGATATTCTCATGGTCTGACTCCTTTCGGGGTATTATTGTAAAAAGCCTGCCGGCAAAGCTTTAGCCTTGCAGTCCATGCGATAAGCATGGGCTTTGGCTTATTATAACACGAGCCGAACGGTCTTGCTTGCAAGGGACCTGAGGCGAAGTGTTACAATAAAGCCGC
>CALCRR010000046.1 GCA_937894495.1 uncultured Ruminococcus sp.
GCGTGGGTGCCACACTCGGAGTAATCATAATGTGCCTTATGTTCACGGCAAAGACCGCCGACGAGCATCTTGGCATAGATGATAAATAAAACTTAACAAAAACAAAAAAGAGGTTGATTTGCGAATACAAATCAGCCTCTTTTTTGTTATCCGCAAATCACCTCTGATAAAAGGAGGTGAAAAGATGTCGGGAAATGTAAGTCCCCTGCCTTGGACAGGCAATAAGGCATGCATTTCTGACTCTCTTTTGGCTTTTATGCCGCAGCACGACACATATATTGAGCCTTGTTGCGGAAGTGCAGAGTTTCTATTAAGCAAACCAAGAGCAAAAAGGGAGATTATCAACGACTACAACGGAGATATTGTCAACTTCTTCAGAGTAATCCAGCATAACAAAGCATTTCTGGATTTCAGTATGCGCATGCTGTTTTCTGCTAATTCGGAAGAACTGTTTCTGGAAAACAAAGCACTTTTGTCAAAAGACTTTAAGCCCGTTGAGGTTACCTGTGAGGAAGACAGTATATTGGAAGTTACCGATGAAGAACTAAACAGAGCCGTAGCTTTCTTTGAAAATCAAATTTACAGTTTTTCTTCAACCGGCAACAGTTTTGGAATCGACAATAGAAACATTGAAAGCCGATTGCCGAGGATTTATCTTGCAAACAGCCGTCTGCACGGAGTGTGTATACTCAACAGAGATTATAAAAGAGTCATTGATGAACAAAGTTCAACAAACTCCTTTATTTTTCTTGATCCGCCGTATCGTGGGACGGAGAAGTATTACAGAAACTCGAAGTTTGATAATAGCGAGCATGCTGTTCTCTTCAAAAAGGTCGCAGAACTTGATAAAAGGTTCAATGGTTCCTGCAAATGTCTCATAACATACAACAATGATCCTGTAATTGTTAAGTACGCAGAAAAATATGGCTTTGATATGCATGTTATCAAAAGGCTTCACAATATGCGGCAATCAATAAATCCGGGAGAGATGTTTGAGGAACTGTTGATAGCAAACTATGACTTAAAAGCTCAGGCAGAGGCAAACCGAGCATATATCTTTGAGCAAACAAGACAGTTATCGCTCTTTGATTACAATTATGACTATTAAAAAGGAGTAAACCATGGAAATAGGAATTGAATTAACAATAAAGATGCCGAAGGAAACAGCAAAAGATCTCGGCATAACCGAAGACAGCGTTATTGAAGCATTTTACGAAGATGGATTTCTGCACATTCGTACCATAGATCCTGAGATACTGATGGCTCTTGAACAAACGGAATGTGAGGGTTGCGAATTCTACTGCCCTGCATGCAACAGGTGTACAGCGGAGGACTGATATCATGCTTAAAATATTGAGAATACTCGGACACAGAGGCAGAGTAACTATTCCCTATGCTATCAGAGTGATATCAGGATTTAAGTATAACGATGTTGTATCGTTTACGCTTAATGATGACAATTCGATTCTCATAAAAAGAGAAAAACTCTGTGACGATTGCCATAGCATAATTAACAGAACTGATATCGAAAATCTTATAAGCGAAATGCCGGAAAAAGAACAGAAGCAGTTGCTCATTGACCTTTCGTACAAATGGGCAGCAAAGCAAGGAGGGCTTCGAATTGAATAAAGAATTCACTCCGTTATATAAACACACACTTAAAGACGCCGCCAGACACGGTGAGATGGATGAGTGGAGAGAAAGCCACAGAGCAAATGTCAACTGTGTTAAAGCAATTGAGGAAGCTATCCGAACTGGCTTTAATGATAATTATCTCGATGAAAATTGTGCTAAATCAGTAATAGACAAGTTCGGATTCGACAGAGTAAACTACATTCTTTCTGCAAACACACAGCTCATCTCCGCTGACGATCCGAGAATATCAGACACAAACAGGAAATGGGGAAAAAAAGAATACATTCCCAAAGACAATTTACGTGATCAGTATTTGATCCACAAACATCCTCTTCTCGTTGACGGATTCATATCACAAGCAAGAGCAGAATGGAATAAGCTCGGTTTGTTCGATAGTTCTCACTGTGAAAATACAGATGAACCTATGGATTATACAAAAAAACTTCTTGTTCTCTCGCCTAATGTCCTCAAAGACCAGTACAAAACACCTGAGGATCAGTTGTTCTACGCAACAGGAGGCTTCGGCTGTGATCCCTCAAAATTAGGAACAAAGGTATTCGGTTTCTTTCTCAAGGACGGAGAAGAAACTCACTTCGCAAGAGGCGATTTTCTCGGCGTAATAAAGGACGAGTGTATTCCCGATTGGGCGTATGACAAACTCAACGAATTTGAAGAATACTCAGATACAGAAGATGAAGGAATAGGAGGTATATCATGAGAATTAAGATTTATCAGATAGATTCCGACCTCGACAAAGAAAGAGTCCGTTTCCTTGGCTCTGACGAACACGATAGCCTCTTCGGTAAGATGAAAATTGATCCGTCAATATATAAACAGGTATTCAACGCCGTAATTGACGAAAACGATCTTGAGGACATCTTCAGACGGTTCAATACTGACGGACACCCTCTTTACAGAGGTTCGTCAATGTCGGTAAGCGATGTAGTCGTTACGGAAGACGGAAAAGCTCATTTCTGCGATTCAATCGGATTTAAGGATATTGACTTTGACGAGTCACAGGCAACAATACCCGATAATCTTTTCAGGATCGTGTATGTTGAGCCTCACCGCCCGGCTTACGAATCGGATATGGAAGATTCATATGAAGGCGAAAGCAAAGCTGTCAAAGGTATGATTGAACTCATATACAACGATGACGGCACAATCCTTGTCGGAAACGATGAGGCAAAACTCATAGGAATGGAAGGCAACAGACATCTCGATAACGGAGTGTCGATAATTGCCGGTCCGTTCTTTGTAATCGGTGATGACGGAGAAGATTTCCGCTCGCTTACCGATGAAGAAGTAAACAAATATGTACAGAAATATGCCGAACCCGAAGACATATCGGATGAGGAAACTCAGGCAGACATGGGCTTCGTAATTTACGGCATGGAATAAAAAAGGAGACTTATTATGGCTAACAAGAAAACAAACACAAAGGCAGCAAAAGAAAATGCACAGGTAAAAAGTGAAAGCAATCTTCCCAGCATTGATGCAAGGATTAGTAGTTTAAGAAATGATGGCTCACACTTTAAAGCAAACGCTTCAGTGAATATAGGCGGTGCTTTTGCAGTGCATGGCGTTTCGATTGTGGAAGGCAAGAACGGCTTGTTTGTAACCATGCCTCAGCGCTCTTATACGAACAGGTCAGGGGAAAAGAAATACAATGATGTATTTCACTCAGTCAGCAAAGAAGCGCATGATGCTTTAAACAAGGCGGTTCTTGATGCATATCAGCAGGCACTTAATGAGTCCAAAGATGAAACCGAAAGTGAGGAAGAAAATCTCTCTGATGATGGCGAATCAGAAGGGTTTATACAGACAATGTAAAAGAATTGAAATATTTTAACTAAAATGTTAAAATATTTCTGGACTTTTGAGATTAAGTATATATACTGTGTGTTGAAAGGAGCAGGAGAATATGGCGAAAAGTTCTTTAATTGCAATAACGCTTGCAATTGTTATATTAATATGCGTATTGTCTTCTTGCAGTCAGCACACAGTATTACCCGAATCTGAAAGCGTAACTGAAACAAATGAAGAAATCCTAACGGTAATAGAAGAAAACTCTTCCAGCGAGGTTATCGTAAGTAGCGGAACTACAGAAGTTGCTACCACAGAGCTTAAACAGACTGAAAAGTCCACCGAAGTGCAAACAACAAAGAAGGCAGAGTCAACAACGGTTGCTTCCCGTTCCGCTCCATCGACCACACAAAAGTCGAAAGAACCTGAAACCACAAAAGCGCCGTCAACGTCAAAGGCTCCGCCTCAAACTACCAAAGCTCCCGAAACAACTACTCAAAAGCCGACCACAACTCAGCAGACAACAGTTAAGGCAATAGATATTGATTACTATATCAACTATGCCATAAACTATGGTAAGAGTATAGGTCTAACATATCTTGAAGATGCAAGAGATTGTTGGGATACGCCAATCATCATTGCAAGCGACAATCACGATGCAGCAATCCGTGATATCAAACGCCGACTTGAAAGATATAAAAATGTAGACGGAGATGAGTACTTCTGCGTATGGGCTGAAAAGCGAAGTGATGACAAGTACGAACTCTTCATCGGATACGCTTAATTTAAAACTGAATATGTGTACAGGCACATCGGTAAAAACGGTGTGCCTTCTTTTTTACCAACTTTAAGAAAAGAGGTATAACATGACAACAAGATACAAAAAGATAATATCGGTTCTTCTGGCGGCTATCATCTGTCTTTCCGCATTCAGCACAGGTCTCGTAGCCTACGCTGAAACCATCGGAGAAGTATATCAGATAGACCTTCCCAGAGGAAATGAACCGAACAAGACAGGCTGGGGACACCCTGCTTTAACATTCAAGAACGGATGGTTTATGCATGACAGTGATTTCACTACAGCCAAAGCAATAGATTCATGGACCGGTCCCGCTTGCTACTGTATTGAATTAGGTGCAAGCATTTTCACAGGTGATAAGTTGACAAAGAAAGGTGAGGATTTCTGGAGAAACTACCCTTCAACATACAACGATATTCTGGAACCGGATGACATCAAGACTTATGTAGGAAGAATATTGTTTTACGGTTATACAGGCAATATCAGCGTTGACTGGAAATCAGATAATGCAACAGGTGCAGACCAGTGCGCCCACTACCTTGCAACCCAGCTTCTCATTTGGGAAACCTTAATCGGTGAAAGAGATGAAAGCTTTAACCATGTAACTGTACCGAGCGGATACAACAAGGTTACTGACATAATTGCTTCAAATCATCCTTTGAGATCGAAAATCTTCTCATACTACAACTCTATTGAGGCAAGTGTAAAAACTCATAAGAAAACGCCCAGTTTTACCGCAAAATCATCTGCTACAGCGCAGACGGTAGAACTGACATGGGATGGTAGTAAATATACAACCACATTGACAGATTCAAATGGTGTGCTTTCAAAATACGACTTCTCTGCTTCAGGTCTCACATTCTCAAAGAGTGGAAACAAACTAACCATAAGCGCAACAAAAGCTCCCACAAGTGATGTTCTCATTACTGCAGACAAAACTTCAGGAAACAAACGCCGAGCTTTAATCACATGGACAGACGGAGTCGTCAGCCCGACAAGTGAAATACAGGATGTAGTCACATATGGTGCAGAAATCAACGATCCCGTTGCTGCATATCTCAAGGTTAAAGTTTCATACGGCTCATGTAAAATTGTTAAGGAGTCCGAAGATGGTGTTGTCAATAATATAAAGTTCCACATTAAAGGCGGCAGCGTTGACAAAGATGTAACCACCAATAGCAACGGTGTGATACAGATTGATAACCTCGCTCCCGGCAAGTACACCATTATCGAATACACCGCTGACAAATATGAAACACAGTCAGCGCAGACGGTCACTGTACAGTCAGGACAGACCGCAACAGTTACATTCTCCAATGTACTCAAACGTGGCGACCTCAAGGTCACAAAGACATCAGAAGACGGACTCGTTGAAGGCGTTAAGTTTAAGTTGACAGGAACCTCACTTTCAGGTAAAGCAATTAACCTGACTGCCACAACTAATGCTTCAGGTGTAGCTACATTCAAGGATGTTCTCATCGGCACGGGCTATGTAATTGAGGAAGTCGGTACGGCTGTAAGATATGTAGTCCCTGACAATCAAACAGGCAATATTGAATGGAACAAGGTAACAAACAAGTCCTTTGAGAACAAACTTAAGAAGTTCCGTGTAACTGTTACAAAGGAAGATACCAAAACAAAAACTCCGCAGGGCGATGCTTCGCTTGCGGGTGCGGTTTACGGCATCTATAAAGGCGGTACCTTAATTGACAGATATACCACTGATGCAAACGGACAGTTTACAACCAAGTACTATGTCTGCGAAACAGACTGGACGATTAAAGAGATATCAGCAAGTGAAGGTTATCTTGTAAACTCAGCCACATACAATGTCGGTGCTGATCCTAAAGACTATACCGTAGAATACAACAGCACAAAGAACACGGTTAAAGAACAGGTTGTAAAAGGAAAGGTTGCCATAATCAAGCACTCCGATGACGGCTCAACACAGATTGAAACACCTGAATCGGGAGCGCAGTTCCAGATATATCTGAAGTCCGCCGGCTCGTATTCAAGTGCAAAATCGAGCGAAAGAGATGTTCTCAATTGTGACAGAAACGGATTCGCAGAAAGCAAGAATCTTCCCTACGGCATATATACTGTTCACCAGACAAAGGGTAAGGAAGGCTCGGAGTTCATGAGCGACTTTGATGTGTACATTGCAGAAAATGAAAACACATACAGATACCTCATTAATAACGCTCCCTTCAAGGCATACCTTAAAGTCACAAAGGTAGATAAGGAAACAGGTAAAACTGTCGCCTATGTAGGTGCGGGATTTGAAATTTACGCTCCCAACGGAGAAAAGGTTTCACAGACCTTCAACTATCCCAAAAAAAACACAATCGATGTCTTCTATACGAATGATGAAGGAGATCTGATTACACCCGAAAAACTCGATTACGGTAGCGGATACAAACTCGTTGAGGTTCAGGCTCCCTACGGCTATGTGCTTGACAGCACTCCGATAGAGTTTGACATCACAAGAAGCAATTCAACTCTTGAAGATGCGCTCACAATTGTAAAGGTACAGAGAGATAACATTGCACAGAAAGGCGTTATCGAAATCACCAAGTCAGGCGAAGTATTCTCAAGCGTGACTGCTCTTGCAGGAGCCAGCGTTGACGAAAACGGAACTGTTTCCGAAATCCCGACAACATATATTCCTCATTATGAGGTGCAGAATCTTAAAGGTGCGGTTTATGAAATATATGCCGCAGAGGATATCGTTACACTTGACGGAACAGTAAGAGCAAAGAAAGGCACTCTTGTAAATACGGTTACGACCAATGACAACGGCATTGCAAAATCAAAGCAGCTCTATCTCGGCAAATATATTGTCAAAGAGAAAACTGCACCCGACACGATGGTGCTGAATTCGGAAGAATTCAATGTTGAACTTGTCTATGCCGGACAGAATGTTAAGGTAACCAAGTCTGCACTTTCGGTATTCAACGAAAGACAGAAAGTAAAACTCTCACTTACAAAGGAAATGCAGAAAGACGAAACCTTCAAGCTCGGTGATAACGGCGAAATCCAGTCAGTAACATTCGGCATCTTTGCAGATGAAGAAATAACTGCTGCTGACGGAACTAAAATCCCGAAGGACGGACTTGTTTGTACTGCAAGCTGTGATAAGGACGGCAACATCAGCTTCAACTGTGACCTTCCTATCGGCTTCAAATGGTACGCAAAGGAAATAGCAACCGATAAACACTATATCCTCTCGGACGAAAAGTTTGAATTTAATACTGATTACGCCGGACAGGATACGGTGGTAATTAATATAAAGCTCAATGACGACGAACCTATTGAAAACAAGCTCATCTACGGCTCGGTCAAGGGATACAAGTTCGACAGAGAAACAGAAGAACCTATTACGGGTGTAATCTTTGGCTTGTTCAAAGGCGATGAAACCAATTTCACAGACGAAACGACAATCTTAATTGCCGAAACAGATGAGAACGGTATCTTTGAGTTTACCAACATTCCCTTCGGCACTTGGACAGTTAGAGAATTGAAACCCGCTGAAGGTTATCTTAATAACACAGATATTCATCACATTGACATTGATAAGAACGAAAAAGTAATCGAAATCAATGTAGCAAATGACCGCATACCTGAAATGAAAACAACGGCAACAGTTGACGGGGAAAAGGTAATCTGTGCAACAGAGGTATTCACTCTTACGGATACGGTTGAGTATAAGCACTTAATCCCCGGCAAAGAATATGTCGTCAAGGGAATCCTTATGGATAAGTCAACAGGCAAGGCACTCATAATCAGCGGTTGTCAGGTAACGGCAGAAACAACCTTTGTACCCGAACAGCCTTGCGGAACAGTTGAAGTGACTTTCGAGTTTGACAGTAAATACTTAAAGACAGAAACAGATATCGTGGTCTTCGAGAAGATGTACAAGGACGGAAAAGAACTTGCTGTACACGCTGATATAAACGATGAAGGTCAAACGGTGAAAGTCAAAATCCCCGAAATCAGAACATCGGCAAAGATTAACGGCAAGAAGGAAATCAAAGCCAAAGACGAACTGACTGTTGTTGATACCGTAACATATACCAACCTTACAGTAGGCAAAGAGTATGTGGTAAGAGGCAGACTGATGGACAAATCCACAGGAAAGCCCTTTGAAGTTAACGGTCACGTTGTTGAGGCAGAAGCCAAGTTCACTCCCAAGAAGTCAAGCGGTACAGTCAAGCTGGAGTTTAAGTTTGATTCATCAGGACTTACAAAGGAAACAGAGCTTGTAGTCTTTGAAACTCTCTACCGTGACAATGTCGATATTGCTGTTCACGCAGATATAAATGACGAAGGGCAGACGGTAAAGGTTACTATTCCCAAGAAGGAAACACCCAAGACCGGCGATGACAGAAACTACGGCTTCTGGATCGGTCTTGCCGCTATAGGCATAGGTGGATGCATTGCATTCGTTATCCTCAGAATCAGAAAGAAGAATGAGGATGAGTAATTATGGAGAAAGCATACATCTGCAGTCCTTTAAGCGGTAACACAAAAGAAAATCTCAAGAACGCTGTTGCTTACGCAAGATTCGTTTTTGACAGATGCGGCATGATTCCGGTCATGTCGCATTTCTATGTGCTGATACTGGATGACAACATTGAATTTGAAAGGAGAATCGGAACCTCACTCGGACTTGAAATGATACTCGATGCCAAACACATGTGGGTATTTGGAGATAATATAACTCCGGGCATGAAGGATGAAATCCGATTAGCCGAATCATTGAAACGAGTTATCCATTATGTCACCGATGAACAATGCGAAGAAATACTAAATAAATATGGAGGTTATGCTCATGAAAAGAATAAAGAATTTGAAATTGCCATTTAACAAGAAGACGGCAATTATCATACTGGCAGTTATTTGCCTGATGTCAATTCTCACGGTAACGGCATTTGCCGCCGGAGATGTTTCATCAGCAATTGAAAGCACCTGGAACGCAGCAAAAGGACAGATTAAGACTGTTGTTAACAATGTTGTCTTTCCCGTAGTCGATGTTGTCCTCGCAGTCCTCTTTTTCGTTAAGATTGGCACAGCGTACTTCGATTACAGAAAGCACGGTCAGTTTGAATTCGCTGCTCCCGCAATCCTCTTTGCTTGCCTTATCTTCACATTAACGGCTCCCTTATACATTTGGGGTATTGTCGGAATGTAACCAAAAAGAAGGACACCGCAAGGTGTCCTTCAACCAAGCAAAGGAGATGATTACAAATGTTTGATTGGCTCGAAGATTTAATTGATGGTATAGTTGATGGAATCGGCGGTGTCATAAAGGACATTGCAGAGTCTCTCATAGACAGCATACTTAACAGAATCATTCAATGGTTTTACGAAATCATATATAACGCACTTGCAGACTTCTTCTCAAGCATTACAGGAATGGGTGCAGAGATATTCGATCTTGATTGGGTTAAAGCGGTTGTTCTGCTTTTCTCGTTCTTCGGCTGGGCATTGTTCGCTGTCGGCTTGGTTGTATCTGCATTTGATCTTGCAATGGAATACCAGAACGGCAGAGCAAACATACAAAGTACGGCTTTGAACTGGTTGAAGGGCTTTATTGCAGTATCGCTGTTCACGGTTACGCCGATAGAACTGTATAAATTCTGTGTCACCTTGCAGAATACCTTCTCACATGACCTAACAAGCATATTCTCCTCACAGCAAGGCACATCAATAGGTGAAATCGCAACATTCGTACTGACAAATTCTTTTGCCGGAAATGTTGTAAACGGTCAGAACACGCTGTTCATTCTTGTATCGTTAATAGCACTCGGATACTGCGTAATAAAGATATTCTTCGATAACATCAAACGAGGCGGTATACTCCTGATTCAGATTGCAGTCGGCAGCCTATACATGTTTTCCATTCCCAGAGGTTACAGCGAAGGATTTACCAATTGGGTAAAACAGGTAATTGCATTGTGCCTCACGGCGTTTATGCAGACTACATTACTGTTCCTCGGACTTCTCACATGGAAAGACCATATGCTGCTTGCAATTGGAATAATGATGTCAGCTGCAGAAGTACCGAAAATTGCTGAAAGATTTGGTCTTGATACAAGCGTAAGATTCAATATGATAAGTGCGGTTCATATGACATCCACGGCAGTAAGCCTCGCAAGAACCATTGCAAAGTAAGGAGAGAAATATATGAACACACAATTCATTTATCCGCAGAATATGAGAGCATCTGCAACAATATGGTTTTGGTCATTAAAACACTTTGCCATAATCGTAGTTGCGGCTCTGCTCTCCGCAATAACATTCGCTACAACAAGATTTTTCATTCCGGCGATTGCAACGGCAGTATATGCCTTTCTCTGCATTCGCACAGAGGATGTAACTATCCTCGATTTCATAAAATACGCAGTTAGGTACTTCATAACCTCACAGCAATACTTTGAATGGGAACTCAAGGATAAGAAAAGAATGAAAGAAGGTAAGGCAGTTGAAAAGCAAAAAGAATAAGAACTCGGTTCAGGAACTCATAGGCATACAGACTTTCACAAAAAGAGGGCTTAAAACCGACAAAGGCGAGCTTGTGTATTTTCTTGTTGCACCGACAAACATATCAGTTCTTTCAAAAGAGAACATTACGGTCAAAACATGGCACTTGATGCAGGTACTATCAGGTCAGCCAGATATCGAAATATCTTGTATTGACTCATGCGAACGATTTGACGATAACAAAGCAAATATGCTCGAAAGACTGTCAATCGAACAGAATAAGGCAGTCAAGGAATGCCTGAGAAAAGATATTGATTATCTTGACAATATACAGATTGAAATGTCAACGGCTCGTCAGTTTATGTTCTCTGTCCGCTTCAAAAAAGAGAAGGATGAACAGGTCTTCAATCAGATTAACAGAATCGAAAAGCTCATTGCAGAACAGGGCTTTGAGGTAAGGCGTATGTCCAAAGACGATATAAAGAGATTCATCGCCATATACTTCGGAGCATCTATGCAGGGAGAGCTGATTCCCGACATTGACGGAAAGGATGCGTTTGACGATGAAAAGCTCAACGAAATGGTTATTTAGCATCCTCATAGTTGTCCTTCTCGGTGTTTCGATATTTGCCATAAGCAAGATGTACTTATCATTCAAGAAAGATGTGGATGACAAGAAGTGGTTCAAAGAAACTGCAAAAGAAATCACTTATGACGAGAATGATGACAACACCGATAACGGCATAGCTGAACTTACGCTGGATAACACGGACTGTATCGGTTGGGTACGAATCGAAAACACAAAAATCGATTTCCCCGTTATGCATACAAAGAGCGATCCTGAATTTTATCTGCGAAGGAACTTCAACAAGAAACATTCAAACCTTGGAACTCCATTTGCAGATGCTGCCTGTGATATTGAATACAGTAAGAACATCATCATATACGGTCATAACATGAAAGACGGAACGATGTTCTCGGACTTAATGAAATACAAAAGAAAGGATTACGGGATTAACAACCCCATAATCCAATTCATAACACCAAACGGTTGTAACAGATATATCGTCTGCGCAGTAGCAAAGGTTAAATCCGATGATGATTGGTACACATACATCAACGAAACAGACGAAGAAATCTTCAATGAAATCAAAACAAAGCTTCAGGATGAAGCGCTCTACCTCATAAACGGTGAACTGAATTATGAGGACTTTTATCTCACGCTTTCCACTTGCGAGTATTCGCAGAAGGACGGAAGGCTCATAGTAATAGCAAGAAGGAGTGATATCAATTGTTAAAAAAGAAAAAGGTAGGACTTACCGAAGAAGAAAAGGAAGAAATCCGCATAAAAGACTTTTTTGACCGTGTTCTGCCTTCAACAATCAAGTTTATGTCCGACCACTACATTGTAGGTGACACCTACCGCTGTGTCTGGGCAATTAAAGAGTATCCTCCGACAACGGAAGAACTTGCTCTGTTCTCACAGCTCGCAGACCGGAACAATGTCACATTGAGAATGTACACAAGACTTGTCGATGCAACAGAGCAAAGAAAGATTATTCAGAATGCAACACGCAGAAACAGACTTCATACCGGCTCGGACGATGCTCTTGAAAACATAACTGCAGAAGGAAACCTTGAAGATGTTGTAACGCTCATAGCAAACCTTCGTAAGAACAAGGAACCGTTACTGCATTGTGCGGTATTCCTTGAACTCAAAGCAGAGAATATGGATAAACTCCGAGAGATTCAGTCGGAGATAACTATGGAACTCACTCGCTCAAAGATGACAGTTGACAGACTCACTCTTCGCCAGAAGGAAGGATTTCTCTCTGTCTTACCTATGGGCTGGAATGTGTTTAGAGAACAGTTTGAAAGAGTATTGCCGGCTTCATCGGTAGCGAATCTTTACCCGTTCAACTATTCAGGTAAAACCGATCCAAAGGGCTTCTTCATCGGCAGAGATAAGTACGGCACAAATATACTCGTTGACTTTGACCGCAGAGCGGAAGACAAGACAAACGCAAACTGCCTCATACTCGGCAACTCCGGTCAGGGCAAATCGTATCTGTTAAAGCTCGTACTTACAAACCTTCGTGAATCAGGCAAGAGAATCATATCTCTTGATCCCGAAGCAGAATACGAGAAACTGACAGAAGCTCTCGGCGGTTGTTACATTGACTTTATGTCAGGCAAGTACATCATCAATCCTTTGGAGCCTAAATCGCTCGGAGAATATGATGAGGAAGATGACACACCCCTCGATCCTGAAAAGGCATTTAACAAAGTTACAAGGCTCTCACAGCACATTGCGTACCTCAAGGATTTCTTCCGTGCGTACAAAGATTTTAGCGATACGGAATTGGACACGCTTGAGATAATCATAACCAAGTTATATAGGAACTTCGGTATTACTGACTACACCAATTTCGACAAACTCAAGCCGACAGATTATCCTATTCTCTCTGATCTTTACGAACTCCTTGATTCCGAATTCAAAGAATACGATTCAAAAAAAGCAAAGCAGATATATACGGAAGAAACTCTGCAGTCGCTTTGTCTCGGTCTGAATTCAATGTGTATCGGCACAGAGTCAAAATACTTCAACGGACACACAAATATTGCAGACGATAGCTTCCTCTGCTTCGGAGTAAAGGGATTGCTTGACACAAACAGAAGGCTCAAGGATGCAATGCTCTTCAACATACTCTCATATATGACAAACGAACTTTTGAGCAAAGGAAACACGGTTGCTGCTATCGATGAGTTATATCTGTTCTTAACGAACATGACTGCAATCGAATACATCCGAAACGCCTCAAAGCGTGTACGAAAGAAAGAGAGCGCAGTCATTCTCGCATCACAGAACATTGAGGACTTCATGCTTGAAGGAATCAGGGAATACACAAAGCCGTTATTCTCAATCCCGACGCATCAGTTCCTGTTCAATGCAGGTAACATCGAACCTAAAACATACATCGATGTAATGCAGCTTGAACCTTCGGAGTTTGAACTCATCAAATACCCGGAAAGAGGTACTTGTTTGTACAGATGCGGTAACGAGAGATATTTGCTTCAGGTAATCGCACCTGATTTCAAGCAGAAGATGTTCGGTAAGGCGGGTGGAAGATAAATATTGACATACAATTAATTTAACTCTAAAATAAATTTAGAGGTGACTAACATGTCAATTTATTGTTACTGTATCATAGCGATTTTTTATTCTATCTTCTTTGCTTTATTACTGATTAAGAACAAAATAGAAACAAGCCGTGAACCATTAAACACGGAATATTATGTTCTTTTCAATTACAATAAAGAGTATTATATGTTAATTGACAAAGAAACAGGTAATTGTATATTACCAAGGATAGAAATAGAAAAGAAAAATAGCAAGATTAAATATGAGGATATTGAAAATGAACTTATTAAACAGAAATGGTTTAATAATCAATTAGACAAGGATGATTTAAAAGGATGCAAGTATAGTAGAGAAAAAATAAAAATTGAACAGTCAAAGAAATATAAAAGAGCTTTTATCTTAGCATTAAGTTCCTCTGCTAAAGACAAAATGGGAGACAATATTAAAACTTATAGCAAGGGTTCAAATTGTGTGTTAGAGGATAAACAACTCATATTAAATAAGATAAAAAGCACTTATAGCTTTTTGAAAAAGGTTTTTATTTTTTGTTTAACATGTATTCTTTTATTGGTTTTATTAACTTTCATTAGTGGCATGAAACCAAATTCCGAACTCAATACAAAAAATATTGATACATGGTCTCTCTTAATAGCATTTTTATTTTTTGTTTTTAACCTTATCTATGAAAAACTGTTTGTCCAAAAAAAGAGAGAAAATGTATATTTGGAAGCAGCTGTTTATTTTGTGCCAATTCCTCTTTCTATATTATTGGGAATGGTGTTAGAACCATTTGTTAACACTGTGTTTAATAGTACTTCATTCATGTCATTACTCGCTGTTTTTTTTGGGCTCTTTAATTATTTGCCAATCCTAAAAAAACAGAAGAATAAATACTTTTAATAGATTAATAACAATTACTTTGCAGGATTTGTTTTTCAAATCCTGCTATTTTTTTGTTTAGGAGGTGAAATACTATATGAGTGCTTCAGTTGTTGCTGTGAAAGCTACTGCTGCCGTTGCAAGCGATAAGCGAGGTAGAGTGGCGATACTATCAATCATCGCCGGCATACTGATGTTGTTATTCCTTCCCGTTATCGTACTATCAAGCGTACTTGATGACATAAGCTCAACACAGTTTGATATTAACGAAGTGTATCAGATAATCGACACAAATATGTCACAGGAAACAAGAGATAATATTCAACATTTAAACGATGTAACTGAAAATATAAGTAAAGAGTTCGCAGGAAGAGGCTTTGATGAACTAACAATTAAGAAGGCGCAGGCAGTATATGCCTGTGCCTTTTATGATACCGAAAAAGCCGACTCAAGCTTTGTAAATAAACTTGTCGGCTGTTATGAACGAGCGAGTGAAGAAGATGATTTACCTGAGATACTGTCAGATACATTTGATAAAGAAATTGATAAAGACGATTTTAGCAATCTTATGAGCATCATTAAAATCAATGTAATTGATATAGGCAATATCTCCCCCGACAAAACAAATAACGGCTTGGTAGAATGGGCTAAATTCGCCTATGATAACGGGTGGGGATATGTCTGGGGAAGTTACGGAAATGTTTTGACAGAAAATCAGTTGCAACAGTATATATCAATCTCCGGATCACGAGTATCAGATAAAGAAGAATATATCCGTTCTCATTGGATGGGCAGACGAACCTCGGACTGTGTCGGCCTCATAAAAGGTTATGGATGGTACAATTCTGACACAGGAAAGATCGAATACGGCACAAATGGAATGCCAGATTTATCCGCAAACGGAATGCACAACGCAGCAATAGAAAAAGGACCGATGAGTACTATGCCTGAAATTCCCGGACTTGCAGTATGGCAAGAAGGTCATATCGGAATATATATCGGCAACGGATATGTAATTCAGGCGGCAAACACTTTTGAAGGAGTCATTAAAACAAAACTGTCATACAATAGATGGCAAGAGTGGTTAAAGGTTCCGTTCATTAATTACGAAGAAGGAGAAACAGCGTGATTATAAACGCAAGACTTAACAGAAAAGATTACCGAATCGACACACAGAGCTGTGTAGTCGATAAGGTAATTGAACTTGGCGGTGAAGGATTTGAACTGTTCAAGAATAACCTATTACAAGATTATCCGTTCATAGAATCTCATAAAGACCTGATGGGCTTTGATGACAACGGGAAAGCGCATTGTATTTTAGTCATAGGCGAAGATACAGATGACGGTATTCTCATCGAGAGCGAAGGCTCAAACTACGCTCGGTACTCATCCTTTATTCCGAACGCAAGACAGATACTTATGCAGGAGCAGATGAGTCCCACACTTAAAGATTTCGTTGAAACACTTCAGGACAGAGTGAATCGGTTGGTCAAGGACATTTTATTCAAATGCGAATATGACCATCTCACTATCAACTTTGATGATATACAACCGCAGCTCGGAGAATATTTAATTGACAAGCAGCTGCTCATTGAACTCTTGTGTGAAAGAGATGAAATTGAACATATAGAAACAGATGTAAATGATATCATCATATATCCTAAAAAGGAGTATCTTGAAGATAAATCAGATAGCGACTACGATGTAATCTTTCTCGACGAATCCTGTAATGATGACATTGAACTAAAATGCGCTAAACATATTCTCTGGATATATGGTGAAGGCTCTGGTGAGCAGGCTGACTTTAAAAACCACAGAGTCGATAACATTGATTTTGATGATAAGACTCTGAATAGCGTAAATTTCTCAAATGGCAAATTCAATAATTGCTCTTTCAAAGATGCAAGTTTGTGTTTCGCATCAGCAGAGAATGCGGTATTCAGAAATTGTGATTTTTCATCTGCTACTTCCGAGGAAAGCGAGTATATTAATTGCAGGTTTATAAATTGCAGATTTAACAACGCTATCTTTACACATTCAAATTTTACAGATTCAACATTCTTAAATTGTCATTTCAAGAGAACATCGTTTGAAAAATCACTTACTGCAGAAATGAAATTTCTCAATTCACTCGGTGAAGAAGAAACAAACATGCTCCCTGACCTATACGGATCAACAGATGATGCTGAGGAGTGGGAGTCAGGATTAGGTAAAGGAGTTGTTCAGGAATGAAACAGATAACAATTTCAATTCAATTTGATGAAGAAAAGATAAAAGCTCTGAAAAGATTCACTAAAAAGAAAAATGTTGATTTCAAAAAAGAGCTTGAAGAATGCGTTGAAAGAATGTATCAGAAATATGTTCCTGTCGCTGTCCGTGACTATATTGAGGATTCGGCTGAAGAAGAATCGTCAAGCGATCAAACTAAAAGAGTTAAGAAAGGAAACGAGAAATGAAGTATCATACAATTTCATTAACTATTGATGACAGAATCTATGAAGCGTTGAGTGATGCTTATGACGGAACGCTCGAAGACTACCTTGAAAATAAACTCGGAGAATTATTCGACCTATATGTTACTCCGGAAGAACAGACACTCATTCTTTCAGACATTGAGCTTGAAGATGAAACGAATCCTGAAGGTAAACTTGCACTCATCCAAATTGCGAATGACGAAGATCCTGTCAATATCGCATGCGAAGATTACAAATCTGTTTTTGAAATTGCTAAAATATTCGCAGAGCAAATCTTTGATCCTAAAGGTGTATATGAGTATTCTGCAGATTCATACATGAGCAACTTTGGATACTGGAATCGAATACCTGATGTCCCATTTGATATTATGTGTAAATCAATGCAGAGCGATGACAGAATAAACGCAATTGTGAAAATCAATTTGGAAAACGATATTGTAAACGTAAAAGAAGTTGGGGATAATGACTACCATCATTATTCACTCGACACTTTCTTTAACGCTGCTACATCTGCAATGGAATCTGACTCGCCATATTACGGTGATCAGCTTGAAGCGTTTCGCACATACTTAAATCTTAACGAACTGTCAATGTCCGGAGATGATCAGGGAATGCAAATGTAGGCGTTTTTAGGGCGCTTTTTGAGCATTTCAAACACATCTGGAGGATGTGCTCAATACGGCAAGGCTAGAGCAAAATATCGGCAGTTTTACAGTCCGATTTTCAAGCAGGAGAAAGAGTCGGGGTTGCAGTAGCATCCCGACTCTTATCACATCAGCCGGCAACGCCGACTGTTACACGATTTTTACGCTAACGACCATAAGGGGTTATATAGTATGAGCTTGGCTGTATGATATGGGTTGTAAATTTGACAAATCCCAGAATATACAACAGAAACAAGGTGTCAGAACAGGAGTTGAAAATGATTATGGAAAACAGTTCTAACAGAAAGGAGATTAAACGCAAATTTGCACTTTGGGCAAGAACTTCAACTTTAGAACGAACTAAAGAATGGTATGAAAAAGATAATTGCAGAAGCCAGAGCGAATTCATTGAAAAGGCAATTCTCTTTTATATAGGCTACCTTTCTTCAAATGAAAATCAGGAATACTTACCTGAAGTTATTACATCTACATTGAAAGGAATAGTCAAGGAGAGTGAGAATAAAACTTCAAGAATGTTGTTCAAATTGGCTGTTGAATTAGCTGTGACAATGAATGTTATAGCTTCGGATTCAGATATTGATAAGCTGACTTTGGAAAAGCTTAGAGGTTCATGTGTTAAAGAGGTAAAATCTCTTAACGGTTCATTCAGTTTTAATGATGCGCTTGAATGGCAAAGAGGTGAATAACTGTGGCAAAACTGGTTACAAAGTTCGGATATATAAAACCGAACGGTACAAAAAATGTCAGCGGATATGTGAAATATATTGCAACACGTGAAGGTGTTATGATCCCAAAAGACAAGGATAAGTCTGCCCCCATTACGCCCAAGCAACTATCTTTATTATCTCAATTGCTCAAAGATTTTCCCGATTCAAAGAAGCTACTTGAATATGCAGACTACAAAAGCAATCCGACTGCTGTAAATGCTTCTGAATTTATTTCTCGCACAATAGAAGAAAACATGTGCGAATTAAAAGATACAAAGACCTATGCAGACTATATTGCAACAAGACCAAATGTTGAAAAGGTCGGCAAACACGGTTTGTTTTCATACGAAGGAATAAATATAAATCTGTCTAAAGTTTCAGATGAGTTGAAACAGCACAACGGAAATGTCTGGACAATGATAGTATCTTTACGCAGAGAGGATGCTGAACGATTAGGCTTTAATACAGCAGATCGATGGAAAGATATGCTTCGTTCTCAAGTGACTCAACTATCAAAAAGTCTGAAAGTCCCTATGAAAAACCTGAAATGGTATGCTGCTTTTCATAACGAATCACATCATCCGCACATTCATTTAATTGCTTATTCAACGATTGAAAATGAGGGTTACTTATCAAAATCCGGGATAGAGCAAATTCGGTCTTCACTTGCAAATGATATCTTTGAACAAGAACTATTATCAGAATATAAGGCACAAACAAAAAATCGTGATGAGCTTAAACTCACCACGAAAGATGTTGCATCTGAAATTGTTCGAGAAATAAACTCAGGTATGTATTCAAATCACGAATTGCAAATGCAGTTTGTTGCCCTTGCTGAAAAACTCGTTAAGACAAAAGGCAAACTACAATATGGTTATCTCAACAAGAGTATAAAGGGAATAATAGACTCCATTGTTGATATGCTTGAACACAACGAAAGAATATCAACACTGTATGACTTGTGGTATGAAAACAGGTATGCGATCCTTAAAACATATACCGATGAGATACCGGAGAAGGTTCGTTTGTCACAGAACAAAGAATTCAAATCAATTAAGAATATGATTATATCATCTGCGCTTGACATTTCAAGTGATATATTAGTTGTTGAACAAAGCAATGAAACGAGTGAAAATGAGTTATCAAAAGCAAAGCATATTGTTGTTAATGCAATTCATGACAACGATGTTCTAACAGAAGAAATCGATAAGGCGTACAGAGCATTATTAGAGGCGGCAGAGAGGAACGACTCATCTGCCGCCTATTTGTTAGGAAGATTTCATTCAACATGTCCGTCAGTTTTAGATTATGAAAAAGCGATTTTATACTTAAAAGAGTCTTCAAAAAACGGTAATCACTATGCTTCGTTTCAACTTGGTAAGATTTTTTACTTTGGTAATGACGATGTAGAACGAGATACAAAGTTTGGACTTGATTATCTTAATCTTGCTTCAGAGCAAGGAGATGAATATGCCTCACAAATGATCAATAATATTTCATCTCACAAAAACTTTTACATTGCACAAAGTTCAATCAGCCTTATGTATTACTTATCAGGGTTGATTCAAAGCAAAAATTCTGCTCAAAGTAAAAGACTAATGAACAGGGATGATAGAAAGAGCCAGATAAAAACAAACAAAAAGAAACGTTTGCAGGGTATAAAACTCTAATAAATTACTTGCGTTAT
Organism: uncultured Ruminococcus sp.; assembly: GCA_937894495.1. Classification (GTDB taxonomy): domain Bacteria; phylum Bacillota; class Clostridia; order Oscillospirales; family Ruminococcaceae; genus Hominimerdicola. Next base: position 20,278 of record CALCRR010000046.1, read on the forward strand.
AACTCTTACTTACTATCATCAACAAATTCTTTACAAGCATCAAAACTCTCAAATTTACATTTGAAACTATAATTATTCTTTTGTTATTGTAAATAATCAACACCTAAGAGAGTAAATTAAGGCTTTTTATAAATTTTAATATTATATTTGCAGATCGGAAGAGCGTCGTGTAGGGAAAGAGTGTAGATCT
>CALCRR010000047.1 GCA_937894495.1 uncultured Ruminococcus sp.
CTATTTGATAGAAACTTTTTGCACGTGAAAGCTGCATTTCATAGTCATTTACCGTATCTTGATAAACCGTAACTTGAGCTTTTGCAAAAAGAAGATTGTAATAAGCTGTTTTTATATCATAAATAATACTATTAATACTCTCTTTAGCTGCTGATTCTTTTGATTCAAAATAACGTTTTGCTCTGTCTGCACCGGCTTTTGTTTTACCGAAATCGAACAAAAGCATATTACCCGAAACATTCGGCATAAAGAACATGTCATATCTTTGAGGATTGCCGACTGCGGTTGTATATTGAGCATCGTTTCTCGAATAGCTTATGCCTGCCGACAAAGCAGGTATTGAATACGCCGCAGAGCTTTTAAAAAGCGGCGAGGTGGTGGGCATTCCCACCGAGACAGTCTACGGGCTGGGGGCAAACGCCTTTGACGAGCAGGCTGTGCGGAAGATCTTCAAGGCTAAGGGCAGACCTGCGGATAATCCGCTGATAGTTCATGTAAGCAGCTTTGATGAGATCTCTCCGCTGGTGAGGGAGATACCCGAGCTTGCTAAAAAGTGCGCCGAGCTGTTCTCACCGGGTCCCCTGACCATGATAATGCCCAAGTCTGACAGGATACCGATGGTGACAAGCGGCGGACTTGACACCGTGGGGATACGCATACCGTATGATAAAACGGCAAGGGCGGTGATAAGCGCCTGCGGCTTTCCCATAGCTGCGCCCTCGGCTAACCTTTCGGGCAGCCCGTCGCCCACCACGGCACAGCACGTTTTTATGGATATGAACGGCAGGATACCCCTTATTTTAGACGGCGGCGGCTGCGGCGTGGGGGTGGAGTCCACCGTGATATCCTTTGAGGGCGAGGACGGTATAAGGCTGCTGCGCCCGGGGTTTATCTCGGTGGAGGACCTTAAAGAGGTCACTGACAACATTCTTATCGACAAGGGCGTGCTTGAAATGCTGGGAGCTGACGCAAGGGTGAGCTCCCCCGGTATGAAATACAAGCACTATGCCCCCAAGGCTGAGATAACCATATTGCAGGGTGACAGCCTTGCTTTCAACGCATATTGCTCTGCTAACAGTGACAAGTTTGATACCCTTATGGCTTTTGATGACAGCGACTGTGAGGGGTTAGATTGCAAAGTATTATTACTTGGCAGCAGCGGTGAGGAGCAGGCAAAGCGGCTTTTTGATACTCTCAGGGAGCTGGATAAGATAGGCGCGAAAAGAGTTTTTGCAAGGTGCCCTGAGCTTTCGGGCGTGGGACTTGCGGTATACAACAGGCTGCTGAGGGCGGCGGCGTTCATGGTGATAAGGTTATGAGCTTGGTAATAGGGCTTACGGGGCAGAGCGGTGCAGGCAAGACCACGGTATCAAAGATCTTTGCAGAGAACGGCTTTGCGGTGATAGACTGCGACAAGGTATCAAGGCAGGTGACCGAAAAGGGCTCGGCTTGCTGCCGTGAGCTGGCTGGGGTCTTCCCCGCCTGTTTCGGTAAAGGCTTTGAGCTTGACAGGGCTGCGATAGCGAAGGAGGTCTTTTCAGACAGAGAACGGCTGGAGCTATTAAACAGCATTATCTACCCCTACATAACAGAGCTTATAAAAGAGCGTATCAGCGAGTTTTCAAAAGAGTGTCAGTATATCTTGCTTGACGCTCCCACCTTATTTGAAGCAGGGGCTGACAGCCTGTGTGACGACATAGCGGCGGTGACTGCCGACGAGGGCGTAAGACTGGGGCGCATAACGGCGAGGGATAAAATAGACAGAGATATGGCGCTGAAACGCTTTGGCTCACAGCACAGTGAGGGATTTTTTAAGGAGCACTGCAAGTACGTGATAAAAAATGACGGCGATCAACGCAGTGCGGCGGAGCAGACAAAACGTGTTATAGAAATGATAAAAGGAAGTACAAATGGCAAAAAGCAGTAAAAAACGCAAAAAGAAGAAGTCGGGGGGCGGCTTTGCCGTGTTCCTGGCGGTGGTGACGGTCATAGTTCTTTCGGTATCGGTGGTGTATATGTTCAGGCACAGGGTGCAGAAGGGGCTGGACGGGGTTCGTGAAAAGGCTGACAGTCTTATCCCCAACGGCTTTACATACCCCACCGAGTATGAGGAATATGTTATTAAGTACAGCAACGAGTTTGACGTTGACCCTGTGCTGGTATTCTCGGTGATAAAGGTGGAGAGCAATTTTACCCCCGACGCCGAGTCAAGCGTGGGGGCGAGGGGGCTCATGCAGCTTATGAGCGACGCCTACGACTGGGTGAAATTCAGGCTGGAGGACGACAGCCCCAGCTTTGATGATATGTATGACCCCGAAAAGAACATCGAGTACGGCACCTACTATCTCAGCTATCTCATGGAGAAGTATGACGGCTCCGTCGACCTGACGGCGGCGGCTTATCACTGCGGCATGGGTATGGTGGACGGCTGGCTGGCAGACGGCACTATCGACGCCGAAAACTTTGATGTGGCGGATATCCCCGAGGAAAACGACCAGACGGCGCACTATGTTAACAAGATAAATGCGGCATATTCGGCTTATGAGGATATTCTGGCTGAGAGGGACAGCACCGACTTAAACTGACAATTTAAACTTACCATATATGAAAGCGAGGTAAAACAATGGAAAACAAGAAAACAGCAGGTGAGGAGCTGGCAGAAAAGCTGCTCACAAAGCGAAAAAACGGCATTTTGAGAGCCGATGACGAGACTATAGCGGCGGCTGATGACTTCAACGAGGGCTACAAGGCTTTTCTCAACACCGCCAAGACCGAGCGTGAGGCTGTTGCCGAGACGGTGAAGCAGGCTGAGGCGGCAGGCTTCAAGCCCTATGAAAAGGGTGTTAAGTATGGAGCAGGCGAGAAGCTCTACTTTGTAAACCGCGGCAAGGCGGTCATTCTGACGGTCATCGGCAAGGAGCCTGTTGAGAGCGGCATAAGGCTGGCTGCGGCACATATCGACTCCCCCAGGCTGGATATGAAGCAGAACCCCCTTTATGAGGATAAGGAGATAGCCTACTTCAAGACCCACTACTACGGCGGTATCAAGAAGTACCAGTGGCCCACAGTGCCCCTGTCGCTCCACGGTGTTATCATCAAAAGCGACGGCAGCAGCGTAAATGTGAGGATAGGCGAGGATGAGGGCGACCCTGTTTTCTGCATAAGTGATATACTCCCCCATCTGGCTGACTCACAGTACAAGCGCCCTGTTTCGCAGCTTATCAAGGGTGAGGAGCTGAACATCATCGTGGGCTCGAGACCCTTTAAGGACGACAAGGTATCGAACAAGGTGAAGCTGAATATCATGGCTATTTTAAACGAGAAATACGGCGTTGTTGAGGACGACTTCATCTCGGCTGAGCTGGAGGCTGTGCCTGCTTTCAAGGCGAGCGACGTGGGCTTTGACCGCAGCATGGTAGGCTCATACGGGCAGGACGACAGGGTGTGCGCCTACACCGCTTTGCAGGCTATCCTGCAGTGCAGCGACCCCGACAAGACCTGCATGACGGTGCTCACCGACAAGGAGGAGACAGGCAGCGACGGCAACACGGGACTTAACAGCTCGTATCTCCCCTATTTTATAAACGACCTTGCGGCTGCCTACGGTGCTGAGGGCTACAGCGTTATGAGCAGGTCCGAGTGCCTTTCGGCAGACGTAAATGCGGCGGTTGACCCCACCTTTATCGAGCCCTTTGAGGTGCGCAACTGCTCACATCTCAACTACGGCGTGGTAGCTACCAAGTTCACAGGCGCCAGGGGCAAGTCGGGCACATCTGACGCTTCGGCTGAGTTTGTGGGCAGGATAAGAAGGCTGTTTGACCAAAACGGCGTTATCTGGCAGACAGGCGAGCTGGGCAAGGTAGACGGCGGCGGCGGCGGAACTGTGGCACAGTATATCGCCAACCTTGACTTTGACGTTATAGACGTGGGAGTCCCCGTGCTTTCAATGCACGCCCCCTTTGAGATAACCTCAAAGCTGGATAATTTTATGGCATATAAGGCGTTCTGCGCATTCTTTGCAGACTGATAGTCCTCGCCGGACGGGGTATTTCCCCCACCTGTGTCTCTAGAAGCAAGAAGCAAGAGGCAAGAAGCAAGAGTCCTCTTTTCAGACTTTGT
>CALCRR010000048.1 GCA_937894495.1 uncultured Ruminococcus sp.
GGTTGCCCTCGACGCAGTCAGGGCGGGGGCGGAGCCACCCAGCTCAGGGCACAAACAGCAGGAGTGATTTGATGAATGAAATAGAAAAGCCTGAGAACACCTCGCAGGCGGCTGAGGAAATGCAGGACAATACAGAAGAGATAAAGACCGTGGACCCTGACAGCTTCACCATGCCCGAGGGCTCGGTGAGTGCAGGGGAGATAGTTGACAAAGACTTCTGGCGGGGCATAACTCTGCCCGAGGTGACAGCTAAGCCTAAGAAGAAAAAAAACGTGCTGTTTTCGCTTACAATGTCACTGGTGTTTATCGCAGTGGGCTTTGGCATAGCTTGTGTAACTGCCAGAGGGCAGGGCACGCTGGCTAACCTTGTAACAGGCGGCAAGCATATGACCTTTTCTCTGCCCGTATCAAAAAGACCCGAAACGGGGGAGGAAGCCCTTAAAGACTCACAGGGGCGCTATACCGCCGAGGGCATTGCAGAGGTCTGCGGCAGGTCTGTGGTCTCAATAGATATCTACGGCGATTCCTCCGACTTTATACCTGCCGGACAGGGCAGCGGCATAATCATGAGCGTTGACGGCTATATAGTCTCAAACGCCCATGTTATCGACAAAGCTACAAAGGCGATAAAAGTAGTGCTCAATGACGGCAGGGAGTATGCCGCCGAGGTGATAGGCTCTGACGCCAATACCGATATCGCAGTCATAAAAATACCTGCCACCGACCTTGAACCTGCCGAGTTCTGCGACTCGGACGACGTTAAGCTGGGGGAAGAGGTGGTGGCTATCGGCAACCCGGCAGGCTATCGCAACTCCATAACCAAGGGCATAGTGTCGGGGCTCGACAGGCGCATACTTTCAGAAAATTCAATGTCCATGATAAGCTGTATCCAGGTTGACGCCGCAGTGAACCCCGGAAACTCGGGCGGTGCGCTTTTCAATATGTGGGGGCAGGTCATCGGCATAACATCATCAAAGCTGGCGTCTGTTGACTATGAGGGCATAGGCTTCGCCATTGCCACCAACGACGCAAAAGAGATAATCGAGCAGCTTATGGAGCACGGCAGCACCGAGGGCAGAGCCAAGATAGGCATAACCTTCTACCCCATATCCGAGGAAACTGCCGCCATAAACGGCGTTACCGCAGGCATTTGCGTGGTTGAGATAGACCCCGAGTGCGACGTCGCCAATACCGAGCTGCTGCCTGACGATATAATAACCGCCATAGACGGCAAAAGCGTCAGCGAGTATGACGACATACCCTCATACGTCCACAGCAAATCCCCGGGGGACGAGCTAAGCTGCCATGTGTACCGTGCAGCCACCGATACCGAAAAGGAAAAGGAGTTTGACATCACCTTCAAGCTGATGTCGGATAACGGGTCGCTGGTGGTTGAGGATTAAATGAATATATTGAAAAAAGGCACTTATGTCAGCGCTCTGACATAAGTGCCTTGATATATTTACTCTCCACGTTCGGCGATTATGCTCATCATCTCGCCAACATTCTTCATGCCCGAGACCTCGCCCATTTTAAAGCGCATATTGAACTCCTCCTCCACTGCGCCGATGAGGGTTATGTGCTCTATGGAGTCCCAGTCCTCAATGTCGTCTGCGGTGGTGTCGGGGGTGATGACCAGCTCGTCATCGTCAAAAACATCTCTGAATACGTCTGTCAGTCTTTTTAAAAGCTCTCCAATGTTCATTCTTATTCCTCCGTTCGATAGTTTACCTTTATTACCTTGTTCCTGCTGCCGCCGCTTATGTATTTTGGCACGTCAAGCCGCCATTTTGTGCCGCTTTCGTCCTCTGATATCTTCTCAAAGCCAAATTCGCCGTAAAGCTCTGCCACCATTTTATTTTTGGCTGTGGGGTAGTAGTAGCCGTAAACTGTGTCTATCCCCTTTTCGCTGCAAAGCCTTGTCAGCTCGTCCAGCATGGCATATTCCATATCACGCTTTAGTACCCTGCATGACATGAGCCACAGGTCTATGTGCAGACCGTCCTCCCTGATATTGCCTATCACCTCGGCAACCACCCCGTTGTCGCCAAATTTATCGGTGAGCTTGCCGTAAAGGGTGATGTACTCAGCCGAGTTTGATATCTTATCCATTTCCTCGGGGGTATACCGCCTGGTGGTCAGGTTGAACTGGTTGCTCTTGTTTGCCAGCTGTGCCAGCCTTTGTATGTACATGGGACTAAAGGGCTTTATCTCGCCCTGCATTTCAAGGCTGAGAAGATAGTCGGTGTAGCTCTCAAAGGAAGCCTGCGCCTTTTTGCGCTGTGCGTTGGCACGGTACATCTCGCTGCGTTTCAGGTCGTCCTCAGAAAGGCTCACCACCTCGAAAAACGCCGAGCGGTCTATGACTTTTATGTAGTCGGTGACCTCCCCTATCTCTGGTGCAGCTGCGCCCTCTGCCGCCTGCCTGATTATCTCCCTCTCCGCAGGGTTATCGTCTGCCAGCACTATGGCGTCGGGCAGAATGTTCAGCTCTGCGGCGGTGTCAAGAATGTTCCTGCTCTTAGGCTCCCAGTTTGCCTTTATGATCGTAAAGTCCTCGGGTCTTAAAGCTCCCTCGGGGTGGTTTAGCCCTGCCAGGGCGTTCTCCTCCTCATTTTTCGAGCACACGGTAAGCAGCACGCCTATGTCTTTTAAGGACTTCACATACTCCTGCCACTGGTAAAAAGCCATGCCCTCGGCAGTCTCCTGCCCTATTGAAAGGTTCTCTGCGCCGTCGTCCCCCACAATGCCGCCCCACAGGGTGTTGTCAAGGTCCAGTGCGAGGGCTTTTTTATTTTTGCCCAGCAGCGCTTTGATTATGGTGGCTGTCTGGTAGCAAAGCTCGGGTATGGCGTTGATATCCAGCGCATATTTATACATATACCAATACTCGGGCGCCGACCATTTTTCGAGCCCGTAGCTTGCCGAAAGCCAGTTGATATCGTTGAGATAAAGGTTTGTGCGGCTCTGGGTCTGCTCATATATCCAAAGGTTAAGTCGGGTGACAAAATTCACCGTGCCGCGGTAGTCCGAGGCGTCGCTGTTGCCCATAAGTCTGAAATATGGCAGCTCAAAATTATTCTGTATAACGGGGCAATGAAAGCGCTCATGCAGCTTATCCCACAGCTGCGAAAATCTTTCGCACTCGCTTTCAAAGCCTGCTTCGATCTCTGACTTAGTCATTTTAGGCGAGGGCTTGAAGCTTAGGTTTCTAAGGCTTGTATGCACATACACGATATCCGGCGCAAAGCTGTCAAGCTCCGGGTTTGAGAACACCCCGTCCTGCCAGAACTGCCCGTACTCGCTCTCATAAAATTCGGCTTTTATGCCAAAGCTTAACAAAAACAGCTCCAGCACCGCAACGATATCCGAGGTGGTCGAGCCCCCCAGCACAGCTATTTTTTTCTCCGTCAGCCTGCTGCCCTCGGTCTGCTCCATAAGCCTGCGCTTAAATGACTTCTTCTTTTTCATTATAAGCTTGCTGTCAAATGGATATTCAAGCTCTTTCATGGTTATTACTCCTTTTGTGCCCTGAGCTGGGTGGCGCCGCTCCCCGAGTTTGTGCCCTGAGCTGGGTGGCTCCGCCCCCGCCCTGACTGCGTCGAGGGCACCCCCTGCAAGCCGTCTGGCGCCCGGCTTGACCCTGCGCTTTAATTCGCTACCTGT
>CALCRR010000049.1 GCA_937894495.1 uncultured Ruminococcus sp.
TTGTTAATCTTGCGATCTGTTTTTGGAGCTTTTGGGGTTAAGTGATTGACAGTGAGGAATAAATAGCTATACATGAAGCCGGCGCTGTCACCTGTACAAAAAATTCACTGTTTTTTCTATAAAACCAGTAAATAAAATAACCGCTTATAAGCATTGCAGATAAATACCATAAAGCCCCGTTTATATTAACATAGCTGATAGCAGCCGCATTCAGCATAAGTATATCGTCTGTCATGTTAAGCAGATAGATCAATGTCATTTTTAACGTATATCTGTCATTGTATATCCTTATGACCGTCATTATCAAAAGCGAGATAAAATATTCGGGAAAAAGCCTGATATATCGGTGAAGAGTGTATCTTAATGCATTCATCTCACTTTTTCGGCATTTATGAGCCAGAAGAAATCCTGATACGATAAAGAAAAACTCTACGGCTATCCTCCAGCCCATATTTATACTGTAAGTTTCTTCAAAGTCTTTATAATTCTTTGCATAATGAAATATAACTATTGCAAACGTAAACAATATTTTCCAAAATGTTATGCTGTTATATTTACTTATTTTTACACATCCTTTGTCCATAACTCTCACCATTTTTATTGTATCACAAATAAAAGTTGTTGTCAATAACAACTTTAAGGATTTTACATAACTACTTAAAGGTGTTATTATATTTTTGGGTGGTAAAATTATGGTTAAAAATCTTCGCAAGCTAAGAACTGAAAAAGGAATAAGTCAGCAACAGCTGGCAGATGCTGTCTGGGTAACTCAGCAATCAATAAATAAATATGAAAATCATAATATAGAGCCTGATATACAAACTCTTATAAAGCTTGCAGAATATTTTGAAACATCGGTAGATTATCTTATAGGACACACTGAAATAAATCATATAATAGAACCGGTAAAATTCTTTGATCTTAACAGCGAGGAAGAAATACTTTTAGATAACTACCGTAAGTTGTCATCAAATCAAAGAAAAGCAGTATCCTGCCTGATCGAAAGCATAAATGAATGATGTTTACAATATTGCAAAAAACGGACGAGATATTTTCCCGTCCGTTTTTATATTTGAAAGCTATACTATTCCTCAGCACCCTCGCTGTCCTCAGCGATCACCTCGGCGTTCTCCTCAGCCTGAGCCTTAGCTATCTCTTCTTCGGAAGCTTTCTCTACCTCTGCAAGCTCGGCTTCGTCGTCATGCTCTGTTCTGGTGAAGCTTACTACCTTATTATCACCGCTGACTCTCATAAGGCGCACGCCCTTTGAGTATCTGCTCATCATGCTGATATCGCAGGCTCTCATTCTTATAACTATGCCGTCTGATGATATCATGATGATATCGTCGTCCTCATCAACTACCTTTATGCCGCAAACGCTGCCGTTTTTGTAGTTGAGCAGTCCGTAGCCGCCCCTGTTCTGTATCCTGTAGCTTTCAAGGGGCACTCTTCTGCCCAGACCTTTTTCCGAAACGGTGAGCACGCTTGCGCCCTCTCTGACTCTTGCCATTGATACAACATAGTCATCATCTCTCAGCTTGATAACTCTTACGCCGTGGGCAGTTCTCGACATGGTCCTTGCGTTGGTCTCCTTTATGCGTATAGCAGCGCCCTTGTGGGTAGCCACTATCAGCTCGTCCTCACCGCTTGTGAGCCTTACGCCTGCTATCTCGTCGCCCTCGTCAAGACCTATGGCGATAAGACCGTGCTTTCTCACGTTCTTATATGCCGAAAGGGGAGTTCTCTTGATCTTGCCGTTCTTTGTCACCATAACGATGTACTTGTCATCGTCAAAGCTCTCTATCCTTATCATGGCAGCCACAAGGTTCTCGTCGTCAAGCTCCAAAAGGTTTTTGATGTTGGTTCCCCTTGAAGCCTTCGAGCCCTCGGGCAGCTCATAGCATTTAAGCTTATAAGCCTGACCCTTGGTGGTTATAAACAGTATATTGTCATGCGAGGAGCATACTGACATCTCAGTGATAAAGTCGTCCTCACGCTGCTTCATGCCTGTTACGCCCTTGCCGCCCCTGTGCTGCGATTTATATACAGATACGGGCATTCTCTTGATATATCCCACATTGGTATAAGTAACAACGCTTTCCTCAACAGGTATAAGGTCCTCTATATCCACCTCGCCGCTGACATTCTCTATCTGAGTTCTTCTGTCATCGCCGAATTTTTCCTGTATAGCCTCTACCTCTTCGATGATTATATCCAGCACTCTCTGGTGGTTAGCCAGTATATCCTCAAGGTCTGCGACCTTCAGCTCTATTTCAGCCAGCTCGTCGATTATCTTCTGCCTCTCCATACCTGTCAGACGACCCAGCGTCATCTGTGCGATATGCTCAGCCTGAACGTCCGAAAGTCCGAAACGGCTGCAAAGTCTTTCCTTAGCTTCGGGAACGTTCTTTGAGGTCTTCATTATCTCGATGACCTCGTCGATATTATCAAGGGCTATAACAAGACCCTGTAAGATATGCTCTCTTTCCTTAGCCTTGTTAAGGTCAAACTGAGTTCTTCTTCTTATAACGTCTACCTGGAAATTGATATACTCTTCAAGTATCTGTTTAAGGGTGAGCACCTTAGGCACGCCGTTTACCAGCGCCAGCAGTATAACACCCACCGAGTCCTGCAGCTGGGTATAGCTGAACAGCTTGTTGAGCACCACCTGGGGGTTAGCGTCCTTTTTGAGCTCGATAACTATGCGCATACCGTCTCTGCCTGTTTCATCACGCAGGTCGTGAATGCCGTCAACGCGCTTTTCTTTTACAAGGTCTGCTATTGAAGCCACAAGTCTTGCCTTGTTGACCATATAGGGTATCTCGGTAACTATAATGCAGTTTCTGCCCTTTATCTCCTCGATAGAGGTCTTTGAGCGCAGTATTATCTTACCTCTGCCGGTACCGTAAGCAGCTCTTATGCCGCTCCTGCCCATGATAATGCCGCCTGTAGGGAAGTCGGGTCCCTTTATGGCGCCCATGAGCTCGTCAAGGGTACAGTCGGGGTTCTGCATAACTATCTTCATGCCCTCTATCACCTCATGGAGGTTATGGGGAGGGATATTTGTAGCCATACCTACGGCGATCCCCACCGAGCCGTTGCAAAGTATATTCGGGAAGCGTGAGGGCAGCACAGCAGGCTCCTGCAGTCTGTCGTCATAGTTAGGCTGAAAATCAACGGTATTTTTCTTGATGTCGGTAAGCATATTCAGCGACATCTTAGCCATTTTAGCCTCAGTATAACGGTATGCAGCAGGGGGATCGCCGGCCACCGAGCCGAAGTTTCCGTGGCCGTCCACCAGCGGATATCTCAGCGAAAAGCTCTGCGCAAGTCTTACCAGCGCATCATAGACCGATGCGTCACCGTGCGGATGATATCTGCCCAGCACAGAACCTACCGTATCAGCACACTTACGGTACGGCTGATCGGGGGTAAGACCGTTTTCATGCATGGTATATAAAATTCTTCTGTGAACAGGCTTTAAGCCGTCTCTTACATCAGGCAAAGCTCTTGAAACTATTACCGCCATAGAATATTGAAGGAAAGACTCCTGCATTATACTGTTGACGTCCTGATCTATAAGATTGTATTCGTCCACATTTTTCACTCCTTTTAGATGTAAGATGTAAGAGGTAAGAAGTAAGAGAAAAGTTTACTTCAGATCTATAAATATTATCATTTGTCCATTATTTCAAGGTCCTCGCCCAGCACCTCTGAGAATTTCTCTCTCAGAAGCTTTCTGTCATCTTCGCTTATGACCCTTTTTGAGAGCACGTAAATGGTCTCTTTTTTTAGAATGATAATGAACATTTCATTATTTTCGATTATATTGAGGGATATATCCTCAAACTTGACCACCCTGGGCTTTACGGGAACAAAGTCCTCCTGCTGCATTTCCTCCTCGGTGAAGATAGTTTCTATCTTAAAGCTGTCCTCATAAAGAGTAAATCTGTACCTGTCGTCCTCCAGTGCTTTCAGCGCCGATATCAGATATTTTCTTATCCTGACTGTGTTGAACCAGGTGGCAAATATCATAAAAAGGCATATGAACATAAGCACCCAGTTGAGGTAGCCGCCGGGGTTTTTGACTATGGATATGATGAACAGCACCGCAATTACGCCGAAAAGCGCCGTCACTAACCAGTTGTGCTTATACACGTATTTTTTCTGAAATATCAGAAAAGCCTTCTCCTCTTCTTCATTGGTGACGTTATACTCAAAGCTGGTGAGCAGCTCCCCCTCGGGAACTATCTCCTCCTCGATCTCATCTTCTCCGTCATCTGTAAGAATGTCTTCTATTATTTCGTCCTCAGGCTTTTTTATATTTTCATTCTCCAAATTATCTGATCCTCTCTTTTTTGTGCCCTGAGCTGGGTGGCTCTGCCCCCGCCCTGACTGCGTCGAGGGCAACCCCCTGCAAGCCTGCTGGCGCGAGGCTTGAGCGCGCGCTTTATTTCGCTATACTTA
>CALCRR010000050.1 GCA_937894495.1 uncultured Ruminococcus sp.
GCCGTACTGCATTTGATTAAATTTAATTTCTCCCCACTAAAGCTGTGTGGAGTTTATTTATCTCCCCCTCCTATCGCACTATTGTGGGTACGGCAAGATGTCGAGTCCTCCCCGGAGGGGAGGGGGCGCTTTCGTGGCGGCTAGTATTTTGATGGCTGCGCCAACCCTGTAAAATGATGACTTTGTGTGCCGTACTGCATTTGATTAAATTTAATTTCTCCCCACTAAAGCTGTGTGGAGTTTTTTTCTTTGCATTTGTGCGTTTAACACATAATTAGTTAAATCATTTTCTTACCTCTTACCTCTAAAAGCCCCTAGCGACCAGCAGCTTGCGTCAATAATTGTCAATGAAAGCTGTCTCATTCTTATATATATGGCAATATATCTCTATTGACAACACAAATAAACTGTGGTAAAATATTATAGTGCGAAACTGCGTTTTCTGTCGAAAAATGGCTGAGGAAAGATCTTCCCGGATACTATAACGGCAGAAACGTCAGATATATTGTCATATCATTCGGCAGACCCCGATGTTCGGGGCGGTGACCGATATTTTTCAGTTTAGCTGGGGGAAGTATTTTTAATGGAAAACGAAGAAAAAAAGCAGACGGCTCAGGAGGGCGGCAAAAAAAGAAAGCGGCTTGAACACTGGTTCGTCATATCCATATGCCTGATAGTTTATGATGTTGTGGCAGCAGATATGTCATATTTTGTGGCACTGTGGCTCAGGTTCGATCTTAAATATTCTGCCATACCTGTCAAATATCTTAATGCTTATTACAAATTTGTGGGCATATATTCGGCGGCTGTGGTGGTGGTGCACTACATCAACAGGCTCTACCGCAGTATCTGGCGCTATGCCAGCTATACCGAGCTTATGAGCATTATCGAGTCCACCTGCATACTGTCGGCGCTGCACATTGCGGGCATTTCAATATTGTTTAACCGAATGCCTATATCATACTATCTTGTGGGTACGTTTTTGCAGTTTATCGCTGTGGTGTTCATAAGGTTCTCATACCGTTTCGTGCTGCTGGTAAAGGGCAGGAGACCTGTTGACAACGGCAAGCCCATGAAGCGCATAATGCTCATAGGCGCAGGCAACGCAGGTCAGATGATACTCAGGGATATCACACGCTCAAAGGAGCTGAGAAAAGAGACTGTTGTCTGCATAATCGACGACAACACCAACAAGTGGGACAGATATATCGACAATGTGCCTGTTGTGGGCGGCAGAGATGATATTATGAAAAATGTGGAGAAATACCAGGTAGACGCCATTTACGTGGCTATACCCAGTGCAGACCCATCAGACAGGCGTGATGTTTTGAACATCTGCAAGGAGACGGGCTGCGAGCTGAGAACTCTGCCGGGTATGTATCAGATAGTCAACGGTGAGGTATCGGTATCTGCCATGAAGGAGGTAGCTATCGAGGACCTGCTGGGACGTGACCCTGTGAGCCTTGATATGAGTGAGGTCGATGACTTTATCAAGGGCAAGGTAGTGCTGGTAACAGGCGGCGGCGGCTCTATCGGCAGTGAGCTTTGCAGGCAGATAGCTTCAAGAGAGCCCAAAAAGCTGATAATTTTTGATGTTTACGAAAATAACGCATACGCTATACAGCAGGAGCTTGTGAGAAAGCTGCCGCAGCTTGACCTGGTGGTGCTCATAGGCTCGGTGCGTGACAGCAAGAGGATAAACCGGGTGTTTATGGACTACAAGCCCGATGTGGTATACCATGCGGCTGCCCACAAGCACGTGCCCCTTATGGAGGTAAGCCCCTGCGAGTCCATAAAAAACAACGTTATAGGCACCTACAAGACCGCTTATGCGGCTATGAAAAACAATGTCAAGCGTTTTGTGCTCATATCCACCGACAAGGCGGTGAACCCCACCAACATAATGGGCGCCAGCAAGCGTTTGTGTGAAATGGTGGTGCAGACCTTTGACTACATGGTGAAAAACCACCGTGAGAGCGAGCTCCCACTGCTGCACGCGCACATGGCAGATGAAGAGTTTGATATGGTAGGCGGCGGTGAGCAGATACATTCACAGACCCAGTTCTCGGCGGTAAGGTTCGGCAACGTTCTGGGCAGCAACGGCTCGGTGATACCCCTTTTTAAAAAGCAGATAGCCGAGGGCGGACCTGTCACTGTGACCTCCCCCGACATAATCAGGTATTTTATGAGCATACCCGAGGCGGTATCGCTGGTGCTGCAGGCAAGCGTGCTGGGCGAGGGCTCAGAGATATACGTGCTGGACATGGCAGAGCCTGTGAAGATAGCAGACCTGGCAAGAAACCTCATAAAGCTTTCGGGCTACACCCCCGGGGTAGATATTGAGATAGTTTACACGGGACTTCGCCCGGGTGAGAAGCTCTACGAAGAAAAGCTCATGGCTGAGGAGGGGCTGAGGCGCACCAAGAACCAGAAAATACACATAGGTCAGCCCATACCCTTTGAGTATGACGATTTCATCAGGGATATGCGCTCGCTGATGGACACAGCCTACAGCGAGGACGAGGACGAGATCTACGAAAAGGTACAGCAGATGGTATCCACCTTCCACCCCACAAGGAAGAAGGCTGAGGTAAAGGCTTAACAAAAAAGGGCACGAGAGTGCTCTTTTTTAATTTAGGATACTGAGTTTTAAGGCATTGGCAGGTGTTATACTAATGAAAAAAATACTTATAGTCGAGGACGACAAGGAGATAAACAGCCTGCTGGGAGAGTACCTGGGTGGGCTGGGATATGAGACCCTTTCGGTGCATAACGGGCTTGACGCAGTGAGGGTGATAAGAGAGCAGCAGGAGCTGAGCCTTGTGCTGCTGGACCTTATGCTGCCCTTTAAAAGCGGCGATGTGGTGCTGGGGGAGATACGCACCTTTACCCAGCTGCCCGTTATAGTGCTTTCGGCAAAAAGCACTGTGCAGAGCAAGGTGGACGTTATAAGGCTGGGGGCTGATGACTACCTTACCAAGCCCTTTGACCTTGACGAGCTGGCAGTGCGCATTGAAGCCGTGCTAAGGCGATGCGGCGGCAGGGGGGAAAAAACGGCAGGCAAGACCCTGATCCATAAGGCGCTTACCCTTGACACCGACGCCAAGACCGTCACCGTAAAGGGCAGTGAGCTGTCGCTGACGGTCAAGGAGTATGAGATACTGCTGCTCATGCTCTCAAACCCCACAAAGCTTTTCTCAAAAGCCAACCTTTTTGAAAGCGTCTGGGGAGAGCCGTATTTCAGCGATGACAAGACCATAAAGGTGCATATGAGCAACCTGCGCAGCAAGATCAAAAAGCTCGACCCCGATGAGGAATATATCGAAACTGTGTGGGGCATGGGCTACAAGCTGACACAGAGCACCGTTTGATTTTACCTTTTCTTAACCTTTTAGTTTACCCTTTCTTTACCTTGGCAGGTTATCATATATACAGTGAAGAAAATAAAACGTCAGGAAAGGGTGATCTTAATGAGCGATGTTGTTCTCAGAATGAGTGATATCACAAAGAGCTATAAGAACAAGGCCGTTGTTGACAGCTTCGGTCTGGAGGTCAGAAAGGGTCATATCTGCGGACTTATCGGACCTAACGGCGCAGGCAAGACTACTATTATGAAGCTGATGGCAGGGCTCACCGCTGCCGATAAGGGCGAGATCGAGCTTTTCGGCTCGGCTGAAAACCTCAACGAGAGCCGTGCAAGAATGAGCTTTATGCTGGAAGCCCCCATAATCGACACGGGCATGACCGCATATGAGAACATGATGTACATAAGATACGTCAGAGGCGTATCAGATGAAAAGCGCATAGGCGAGCTGCTGGAATTTGTGGGACTTGGAGATACCGATAAAAAGCCGGTAAAGCATTTCTCGCTTGGCATGAAGCAGAGACTGGGTATCGCCATGTCACTTATGACCTCCCCCGAGATAATGGTGGCAGACGAGCCTGTTAACGGTCTCGACCCCGAGGGCATTGTTGATGTGAGAAATATATTTTTAAAGCTCTCGCAGGAGCAGGGGGTAACGGTAATAATCTCAAGCCACCTGCTGGCTGAGCTTTCGGAGCTGTGCACCGACTACACCATAATAAACCACGGCAAAACGGTGGAGAGTCTGAGCACTGAGGAGCTCTCCCTGAAATGCAAGGACCACATCTGCGTAAAGACCAACGATACAGGCAAGACCACGGCAGTGCTGGAAGAAAAGCTTGGCATTCACGAATACAAGGTGCTCCACGGCGAGGAGATACATATCAACGAGCGTGTAAATGAGCTGGAGCTCATATCAAAAACCATCACCGACAGCGGACTGATACTAACCAAGCTGAGCAGTGAGGGCGAAAGCTTAGAGGAATATTATCTTTCAAAGGTAGGTGAGCAGTGATGACAAGACTTATGAGAGCAGAATGGTACAGGTTCAGTCACTCAGGCAGCGTTTTCAGGATATACATCGCCACCTGCCTGCTGAGCGTGGCAATGTCCTACATAAATTCTCCCGACATACTGGACATGACTTTGCTTGATGCATTCACCGCATCGGTGAATAACTCGGCAGTGCTGTGGCTGCCAATGTTCGTGGGCTGCCCTATAGCAGTCAGCATAGGCAATTCATACGGCAACAGGACCGCTTTTTACGAGATAATGGACGGCAGCGATATCAGCAGGATAATACTGAGCAAATGCGCAGTTTACAGCCTTGCGTCCCTGCTTTTCTACGTTGTGCCATTTACGGCGCTGATGACAGTGCTGGCGATAAAGAACGGCATAGGGGATATAAGCTCAATGGCAGTATTCATCATAATGGCGCTGCTTGCTGTTATAAGACTATTCTCATGCTCGGTGCTGTGGGCTATGCTCACAAGGCACTCGGTAGCAGGCGCTATGCTGATATTCATGCTATACGGTGAGCTGCAGGGTGCGCTTTTTGCAGTGCTGCTTGAATTTTACCATATGTCGCCGGAAACAGTTTTGAAGATACAGGAATGGTTCTATTTCGGACATTTTTCATTTGCTTCTTCAAACTCGGGCGAGTCAAGGTACATCATCGCAGCCCTTGCAGGCACGGCTATTGAGGTGGGAGTTCTCTACCTGCTGGTATATAGCTCCTACAAAAATAAGAAGATAGGCTGACAAAACATACTGCCGCTCCCCCATAACAGTCGGGGGGCGGCAGATGATAAATAAAACACAGGCAGGGTGGTAATTATGCTGACCACGATATTAATAGTTATTTCAGCAGTGCTTTCAGCGCTGCTTTTGGGCGTTATGGCAAGGCTTATCCACATAAAGCGTGAGATAAGGCGGTTTTCCAGGGAAATAACAAGGCTCAAGGACGAAAGCTACCGCCAGCCTGTTAAAGTCACCTGCTTTGATAAGGACATTGTGGCTGCTGCCAACGCCATGAACGATACTGTGAGCTATCAGCGCAGCCTTGCACTGAGCAGCGCCGAGGAGAAAAAGGAGCTTGCGAACATAATAGCAGGGATATCCCACGATTTCAGAACTCCCATGACTGCGGCGCTGGGCTATCTGCAGCTGCTTGAAAAAAGCAGTGACCTCAGCGAAAGGGACAGAAAACACCTGGCTGTGGCGATAGAGAAAAACACCTATCTCAAAGAGCTGTCCGATGACTTTTTCGAGATATCCAAGCTTGAAAACGAGAATGAGCAGCCGGTAAACGAACAGGTCAACCTGAGCAACCTGGTATCCGAGGTGATACTGGAGCAGTACGGCTGGATAGAAGGCGCAGGCATACAAGCCGAGTTTGACATCAGCGATGGCATAGTGGTAAGCTCGGATATACACAAGCTGAGAAGGATACTCTCAAACCTGTTCTCAAACGCACAGAAATACACCAGAAGCTGCATAAGCGCCGAACTCACTGCCTGGGATGGCGGTGCGGTGTTCACACTCAGCAACGATGTTGAGGACAAAGGCTCCATAGAGATAACCAAGGTTTTCAGCGCATTCTACCGTGCAAGCTCACGCAACAAAAACGGCAGCGGTCTGGGGCTGTATGTGGTAAAGACCCTGTGCGACAGCATGGGGTTTGAGGTAACAGCCAGTTTTGACGAGTCGGACAAATTCAGCGTGAAGCTGGTGATAAGGTCATGAGGTTGTCGGGGGCGGTGTAGGTGTTCAGCTGTCATACCGTGTGCAGGTTTTACTGGGGAAAACCTTTCTGAAGAAAGGTTATTCCCC
>CALCRR010000051.1 GCA_937894495.1 uncultured Ruminococcus sp.
AGCTCAATATGGAACTCAGCGAAGAAAAAACACTCATCACGCACAGCAGTGAATGTGCAAGATTTTTGGGTTACGACATTCGTGTCAGGAGAAGTCAGAAAATAAAATGTAAGCGTAGCGGAAACCGAAAAATCAAAAAGCGTACTCTGAATGGCAGTGTTGAACTGCTTGTTCCGCTGAATGACAAAATTCACAAGTTTATCTTCTCCAAGAAAATTGCAGTGCAGAAGAATGACGGAACATTGTTCCCAATGCATAGAAAATATCTGATTGGTTCTACCGACCTCGAAATTGTCACAATATACAATGCAGAACTGCGAGGAATATGCAATTATTACAGTCTTGCTGTGAACTTCAACAAACTGAGCTATTTTGCATACCTCATGGAATACAGCTGCCTGAAAACAATCGCCTCACGGCACAAAAGCAGCATTTCCAAAGTCATCGGAAAATATCGGTGCGGAAAGAAATGGGGTGTACCTTACGAAACAAAAAGCGGTTCAAAAGTCCGCTTCTTTGCTGACTATTCCGACTGTAAAAATTATTACGATTATTCCGATACCATTAGCAATGCGGCAATTATTTACGGCTACACTGTCAACACCCTCGAAAACAGGCTCAAAGCTCATGTCTGCGAGCTTTGCGGTGCGACAGACAGTCAGTTTTATGAAATCCACCATATCAACAAGCTCAAAAATCTCAAAGGAAAAGAGCATTGGGAACGTGTCATGATTGCAAAAAGGCGCAAGACACTGGTGGTTTGCAGGCATTGCCATAGAAACGTTATTCATAAAAATTGAGTTTTTTCATCTTTTTTGTAACAGAGCCGTATACTTGGAGACAGGTACGTGCGGTTCCCGGAGAGGTCTGCACAAACCTGCCGTTGAAAGGCGGTAAGGCGGTGCTTTCCTACTCTACATCATAAATTCCTACTCGCTGACGGGTCAGAAATTTTATGCCAACAAGGAATCTTTGAAAAGAGTTCGCGAGCATTCCGACGGGGTATGCAAGGCGCTCGGCATAAAAATCAACCCCAATCTCACGGGCAAGGGTAGGTCGATGAAGTACAACGAGTGGCAGCACAAGCAGAACGGTACATCTTGGAAACAGCAGATCAGAAAGATTATCGACAGCTTGATACCTACGGTCAATTCGATTGATGAACTGATACAATCTCTTGAAGAACGTGGGTATGAAGTCAAGCGCGGGAAATATATCTCCATAAGAGCACCCGAGCAAGAACGGTTTGTAAGAACCAAAACGCTCGGTGAGGAGTATACCGAGGAAAGCCTAAAAATCCGCATAACATATCGTGAAGTGGGTACGGATTTTCAACCTACGCAGGACGATGATACAAAGCTATGGGCAGCTTATTCTTCGATACTTGGTGATGTTCGCATACTTGCCGAGCAAAATAAAAAGGTGCCGCGAAAGCAAATTATAACCATGCCGTACTCTGCTGATAATGACCTTGATATTTATCGTCTTTCGGCGCAGATGTCCGTTATGAACGAGGATAATATCCGCTCGATAACTGATCTGGAGGCCAGAAAAAACGAGCAGAAAAAGCTGTATGAAAAATACAAGGGCGAGGTAAATATTCACATCGAGGAATACAACAAAATGGTGAGCCTGCTGGAACAGTCGGAGCTTTTCCATGAACTCACAAAAAAGACCGAGCTTTCTCCGTCCGAGCAATTGCAGTTGTCTTTAAGCAGGAAGGCTATGCACAATAACGGTCTGCTCACGCTGTCCGATGTTGATACCCTCCGCGAACGCGCCAGAATTTTAGGCAATAAAATTGCTGCCCTAAAGGAAAAACTCAATAGTTGCAAGCAGAGGTATGCTGTATACCAAGATATTTTGCAAACTTACGACCGTCTGTCTAATCGTGACTATGTTGCGGAACTTGTCGAGGAAGAACGTCAACGTCAGAAGCGGCTTAGGAAAAAGAAGCCGAAGAGATGATTATAGTTTTTCACAGGATCAGGATAAGATTATACCTAGTTTTTAAAGGAAACCGACATCATTATTATTCTTTTGAAAGCTCATAATTATCAATGAACTTTTGAGATTATTATACCATACCACGCCCGAATCGTCAACCCGTCTGACACGGTTATTTATGAAAGGAATGATAAAAAATGAAGGTAAAAATCAATTTATTCCTCATCAGCGCTATATAATTATTGAGACAATGGAGGAAATATATTTGAGTAGAATTATTGAATCAAAAAAGCCGGACAACAAAGTTAATGGGGTAAACCCCGAAATATCCGAGGAGAGCCGTCAGGCATTTATCCGCGCTATGAAGATCGGGTATTATAAGGCTTTTTATAAGCAGGGACTTTTGACAGCCGAACAGCTTGAAAGGCTGATAGATATGAATACTGTCAAAACGGATAACGCGGTTAATGCCGCTGATGATAATAACAATACCGCGTCGTAAGAATAAAAGATGATATATTCCCCTGCTGATTTTTTGGTTTCATATATTTATATTGAAACTTGTGTAAAAGGGCTTGACATTTATGACTTTAAAGTGTAAAATTATATATAGCAAGGGGATATTTATATCCCCGAAATATCGGGGGAAGGAGGTACAATGTATAGAAAGAAACGAGTAGCAGCATACGCAAGGGTAAGCACAGATTTCTCGGATCAATTGAATTCCCTCGCCACTCAGCGCAGTTATTTCAATGACTACATAAACAGTCACGAAGAATGGGAGCTTGTCGAAGTTTACTACGATGAGGGTATAACGGGAACATCGACACAGCATCGCAAGGGCTTCAACCGCATGATAAGCGACTGCGAAAATGGTAAGATCGATACCATTCTCACTAAGGAAGTCAGCCGATTTGCAAGAAACACCATAGACACCCTTACCTACACCCGAAAGCTGTCATTGCTTGGAATCAACGTTATTTTCATGAATGATGGTATCGACACAAGCGATAAGGACGGAGAGCTGAGATTATCCATTATGGCGAGCATAGCTCAGGAAGAAAGCCGAAAAACCTCCGAGCGAGTTAAATGGGGTCTGAAGCGCAGAATGGAAAAAGGCGATATTATCGGCAAAAGAAGGATCTACGGATACAAGGTCGTTGACAATCAGTATGAAGTAATTCCCGAAGAAGCGGAGGTCATCAGACGTATTTTCCATGAATACTATTATGATAAGAAAGGCTCTACGCTTATCGCTCAGGGGCTTAATGCCGATAACATACCGTCTGCAACGGGAAAAACTTGGACAAGCTGTACGGTACTCGTTATCTTGAAAAACGAGAAATACTGCGGTGATCTTACTCAATGGAAAAATGTCACCGAAAGCTATCTTACCAAGCGCAAGCTAAAGAACGACGGCAGCAATCCCGATACTCCGATGATAACGCTCAAAGATCATCATATTGGTATAGTTACACATGAGGTCTGGGACGGGGTTCAGTCTGAAATTGCAAGGAGAGGAAAGAACATTTCAGAGGGAAGAAGACACTCTAATAAATATTGGTTCAGTGGAAAGGTATCTTGTGGGAAATGAGGCAAGCCCTTTGGAATAACCGGCGTTGTTAAATCCAAATCTACAAGAAAAACTCTGCGCTGCACAAACAGAGCATACTACGGTGATACACCCATGACAGCAGCTAATGGTGATATAATAGGCTGCGACAACAAAACACTACTTGTAGAATCTATTGAGCGCTGTATAAAATTTGTGCTGCAAAATATTCAAATTTCAAAGGCAGAACTGGAAAAGCAATTTTTGGATGACATTCGTCAGATACAGAAAGATCAAAAGCCCGCCGACATCGAAGCACTGAAAAACGAGGTCGAGAACTTAAAGCAGAAAAAGAAGAATGCCATTGACCTTATGCTTGAGGGGCTTATCTCAAGGGATGATCTCGCCGAACAGAATGAATTTTACACCCAGCGTATAGAAGAACTCAATAAACAGATCGGCGATAGTACAGATATGGCCGGAACTTTTGAAAAACAGATAAAACAGATCAAAAGCTATATCAAAACGATAAATAATACAGACAAGCTCGACATTGAGGACACCAAGGTTTACGCTGATATTGTTGACCGAATAGTTGTACAAAACAACAGGCTCATAGATATTTACCTGACATTTCTGCCCTTTGGATACAGGGTAGCTTACACTCTGCAAAAAACTAATAGGCACCAAAAGTTCGATGTGATTATCGACTCTTGTGAAATTATATCTTAGTATTGTGATATCGGTAATACAGTATCCCATACGTTAAGTCAGTTTGTATCCACACTACAGTGGAAAGAAGTTTAAGGTACATACTGAATCCTCAAAAGACAGAGGGTTTAGTGCTTACAGCCTCGGTCAACTGCATCACCAACCCTCGTGACGCATATTTGGAGATGAAAACAGTTTATGATCATTTTGCAAGAGATAGCTTTGACAGTCCTCCGCCGTTAAATGGAAAAGGTACTGTCAAAGCGATTCACTATGTGATGAGTTTTGCAGACGAGGAGAACGTCACGCCCGAACTTGCCCATAAGATAGCAAAAGCTTTTGTGCGAAAGAACTTTGGTGATGAAGTTCAAGCGGTCATAGCTACGCACGTTGACGCTTCGCATATCCACAATCATGTGATAATCAATTCCTATTCGCTGTCGGGGCAAAAGTATTATGCAAACCGAAGCTCTTTATGACAAGCGAGGGAAACCACCAACGGTGTATGCCGAGCCTTTGGAGTGAAACCTGCGCTGAATTTTGAAAACAAGGGGCGGTCGGTTAGCTACTATGAATGGGAACAAAACAAGAAAGGCACTTCGTGGAAAGAGCAGATAAGGCAGGAGATCGACAAGCTGATACCCTCGGTCAGCTCGCTTGATGAGCTGTTGCAGGCGCTTGAAGAACGTGGCTATGAGGTCAAGCGGGGAAAGTATATTTCCGTAAAATCACCTGGGCAGCAGCGATTTGTCAGAACTAAAACGCTCGGTGAGGAATACACCGAGGATAGTCTTAATGCTCGAATTATCTATCGTGAGGTGGGGGCAGGAACTACGCCCTCACAGAACGAGCAGACCAAACTAAGCGAAGCCTATTCCGCAGTTTTGAATGATGTTCGCATACTTGCAGCCCAGCGGAAGAAAGTGCCCCGCAAGAGAATCGTAACAGCGGAATACTCGGTCGAAAATGATCTTGATGTTTACAGGCTGTCGGCACAGCTATCTGTGATAGAGAAATGCAAGGACATAGAGTATGGTGAGGTAGGAGCTTTTCTTATTGGGAACGAAGCATTTATAAAGGAAAGCCAGAAGTACGGGCTTCACTCATACAATAAGAGATACAAGACTATGAAATTCACAGAGGACGACAGCGTTCAGATCATTGGCAGAGTTATCGGTGTGATAGATGCGTCCGATTTTGCTTCAGATAGGGACACCGAGATATTTATGTTGCACGAACAGGGAAACATTTAGCATGAAGACTACATGATCAGCTTGATACGTTCATATTTTAATATTTTGATTTTTAGAGAGACTGGATTTCCATCTCAAAACAGCAATCCAAAATTACGTTATATAAAATCATCAAAAAAAGATATGCCAAATTATGAAACACACAATTTGGCATATCTTTTTTATCTTTTCATGACCCAAAATAAATTGGTATAACTTTAGTTGTCAAATAGTTGTCAGAACCCGATTTCGGGGCGTTGTCAAAGAAAGCAAAAACCTCGCAAACGGCGTGTTTGCGAGGCTTTGTTTGGCAGGGGCACCAAGGATCGAACTCGGGACACTCGGTTTTGGAGACCGATGCTCTACCAGCTGAGCTATACCCCTAGGGAGTGGACCATCAGGGACTCGAACCCCGGGCCGACCGGTTATGAGCCGGTTGCTCTAACCAACTGAGCTAATGGTCCAGAAATATAAAAACAACGCAAACTGCGAAGTACAGCCTGCGTTTAACGCCGTACCTGTCGGTCTGGCTGAAATTCAAGTGACCCGTGGGAGAATCGAACTCCCGTCGCCGGCGTGAGAGGCCGGAGTCTTAACCGCTTGACCAACGGGCCATAAAGTGCACCATCGGGGACTCGAACCCAGGGCCCACTGATTAAGAGTCAGTTGCTCTACCATCTGAGCTAATGGTGCAAAAATGTCGGCGACAACTTATCTTCCCGGGCGGTCGCCCGCCGAGTATTGTCAGCGAAG
>CALCRR010000052.1 GCA_937894495.1 uncultured Ruminococcus sp.
TTGGCAACAACGAATGGAGAATTTTTTAAGAATATTTGTTCGTGCGTTTGGCGTGGTGGGGGAAATAAATATACTTGACAATTAGGGCAAAATAAGGTAAAATAGTATTAGATATTTTTTGTTCGGATATAGTCTGTCTTTATGGCAGATATTTACAAACAGCTTCGTCTCACCAATATGTCTTTCACGGGCAGCCCGGGGAACCGATCTCAATAATTGATCTTTAAATGCAGGAATATAAAAGCAGTAAGCAGGATAAATTTTTTGCAAAGCGGACAAGGCTTTAAATTCGCCCTTGGCGCAGCTTGGTCTTGCCTCTTGCTTCTTGCCTCTTGCTTCTGAGAAGATCAAAAATTGATCTTCGTTCGGGCAGCCGCCCAGAGCTGTTTTTGTGTGTAAAGGGCAACGTTTCGGCAGTGGGTCTGCATTATCCCCTTGCACAGCACTTCTATCTAACGGAAAAATCAAATATTATGGGCTGACTATGCCCTGAAACAGAAAGGAGCTTTTTTGCTGCGCATTTATAAAGTTCTGCGGCGCAGCACACTGTTTTATGAATAATAATCAGAGTAACAGATCTTCAAACAACACATCAAAACGCTATTCCACCAGATCGGGACAGTACAGAGCTGTTCCCATAATGCATTCAAAAAAGGAGCTTGAAAGAGCTAAGGAGCGCAAGCTGAGCAAAGCCCCTGCCATGAGAAGCTCAGGCAAAAAGAGCAGCGAGCCACAGAGAAAAACCCCCGTGAAGATAATCCCCCTTGGCGGTCTTAACGAGATAGGCAAGAACTTTACCGTTATCGAGTGCGCAAACGATATGTTCATCATCGACTGCGGACTTGCCTTCCCCGACAGCGAAATGCTGGGCGTTGATATAGTTATCCCCGATTTTACCTATATCGAGCGCAATATCGAAAAGCTAAGGGGCGTGGTGATAACCCACGGGCATGAGGACCACATCGGCGGTCTGCCCTATTTTCTCAAAAAATTCAACGTACCCGTCTACGCCACAAGGCTCACGGTGGGTCTTATCGAGGGCAAGCTGAGAGAGCATGACCTGCTGGGCAGCGCAAAGCTCAACGTGGTCACTCCCAGACAGACCATAAGAATGGGCTGCATGGCGGTGGAGTTTATAAGAGTCAACCACTCTATCCCCGACTCGGTAGGCATGGCGGTGCATACCCCTGCAGGCGTTATTATCCACACGGGGGATTTCAAGGTGGATTATACCCCTATCGAGGGGGGCATTATCGACCTGCCCAGATTTGCGGAGCTGGGCAACAAGGGCGTGCTGGCGCTGCTTTCCGACTCCACCAACTCGGAAAGACCCGGCTATACCGTCAGTGAGCGCAAGGTGGGGGACAGCTTAGAAATGCTTTTTAGCAAGGCTGAGGGCAAAAGGATCATAATCGCTACCTTTGCCTCAAATATCCACAGGGTGCAGCAGATAATCAACAACGCCGTTAATACGGGCAGAAAGGTGGCAGTCTCGGGCAGGAGCATGGTGAATGTCATAAGCGTCGGTATCGAGCTTGGCTACCTTAAAGTGCCCGACGGCGTGCTTATAGATATCGACATGATAGGCAGATATCTGCCCGAGCAGATAGTGCTGGTGACCACAGGCAGCCAGGGCGAGCCTATGTCGGCACTCTCAAGAATGTCAATGAACGAGCATAAAAAGGTGACCATCACACCGCAGGATTTCATAATAATCTCGGCTAACCCCATACCGGGCAATGAGAAGCTGGTGACAAGGGTGGTCAACGACCTTATGAAGCTGGGGGCTGAGGTGGTGTATGAGAAGATGTACGAGGTACACGTATCCGGTCACGCCTGTCAGGAGGAGCAGAAGCTCATGCTGTCTATCACCAAGCCTAAGTTCTTCATACCCGTTCACGGCGAGTTCAAGCACCTTATGAAGCATAAGCAGACCGCCATGTCAGTGGGCATACCCGAGGAGAATATCATAATCGGCGGTATCGGCGATGTTATTGAGTCTGACGGCGTGGATATGAGGATAACAGGTCAGGTGCCCGCAGGCAAGGTGCTGGTGGACGGTCTGGGCGTGGGCGACGTGGGCGCTATCGTGCTCAGAGACAGAAAGCATCTGGCAGAGGACGGACTTATCATAGCCGTGGCTACTATCGACCGTTCTATCGGCGAGATACTGGCAGGACCCGATGTGGTATCCCGAGGCTTTGTGTATGTGCGTGAGAGTGAGGAGCTTATGAGCGAAGCCAAGGCTCTGCTGACAGAGACGCTGCAAGGCTGCCTTGACAGCAATATGCATGAGTGGAACGCTATCAAGGGCAGAATGAAGGATAAGCTCTCGGAATTTATCTTCACAAAGACCAAGAGAAGCCCCATGATACTGCCGATAATAATGGAAATATAATAGTGTAAAACAAAATAAAAGTGTAAAACAAAATAAAACAGGTCAGAAAGTCAGGTAAGCAAGGTCTTACTTCTTGCCTCTTGCCTCTGACCTCTAGTAGAAGGAGTCTGATAGGAGATGAAGGGTAACAACGGATATATAATGCTTTTGTCAATGACGATAGCCGTTGTTGCGCTTTCGGCAGTGATAGGCGGCTTTGTGCTGCACTCCACCCCCGAAAGAAAGGATACGGGCAGCGTGCTGATACTCATATCCTGCACGGCTACCATGCTTTTGCTGCTGGAAGCATTTATATTCAGGAACCAGACCAAAAAGCAGATAGCAAGGCTGTCCACCCAGATATCAAGGACCGAGCGTGACTCTATGCTGTATTTTCCTGCGCCCTGCGTGGTCATAGACGGGGAGGATAATATAGTATGGTTCAACAAGCTTTTTGAGAGAAAAATGTATGCGGGCGACCCCTACGGTGTGTGCCTGCACGATATAATGAAGGTGGATATGACCGAAGCCTTTTCCCCCGAGGGCTGCCAGATATGCCTTAATAAAAGGTATTATGTGGCAAAGGCTGTGCATACCGATGTCAATAACGAGCTTTCAATGGTCTATTTCAACGACGTCACCGATTATACCGAGCTGAGATATGATGCTTACCAGTCCCATAACTCGGTGATAATCATAGTTATCGACAGCTTTGACGATCTTATGAGGAATATAAGAGAGAGCGAAAAGGCTCACGTGGTGGTTGAGATAGAAAAGCTTATGGAGCGCTTTCTGGACGGCACTACAGCCATCGCCAAAAAGGTATCAAACGATAAGTTCTATGTTTTTATGGAGGAGAGATATCTTTCAAGAAAGATCGAGAACAGGTTCAGGATACTTGAAGAAGCAAGAATGATAAAGGTCAGCGGCAGGTCAACCATCACCCTGTCTATCGGCATCGGCAGAGACGGCAAGGGGCTGGAGGAATGCGAAAAGCTGGCAAAGCAGGCGCTGGAGCTCTGCCAGGGCAGGGGCGGCGACCAGGCTGCCTACCGTGAAAACGGCGAGTTCAAGTTCTTCGGCGGAGTTTCAAGCGGTGCTGATAACAATAACAGGGTCAAGATAAGGATATTCGCCGAGGCGCTGCTGGAGATAATAAAGCCCGGCAGTATCGAGAGCCTGGGCAACTTCAGGCGTGAGAGCAGCGATAACGACCAGGGCTTCAGACGGGTGCTGATAATGGGTCACCGCTTCGGCGACCTGGACAGCATAGGCTCGGCAACAGGTCTCTGCTGCGCTCTGAGAAAGATAGTGCCCGACTGCTTCGTGGTGGTGGATAAGGAGAAAAATCTGGCGCAGACGCTTATAAAATATATCGAGGAAAACGAGATAGCAACCTACTATATCTCCCCCGAGGAGGGACTGAACAGGCTGGACAGCGACACGTTGGTGATAGTTGTTGATACCCATAACCCCCAGCTGGTGGAGTCTAAGGAAATGATAGAAAGAGCCAAAAATATGGTGGTTATAGACCACCACAGAAGAATGGTCAACGGTATCGAGCCCCTTATCGCCAGCTGTCTGGAGCCGGGCGCTTCATCGGCGGCGGAGCTTGTTACCGAGATCATCGAGCTTTGGGGTGACAGGACCAGCATAAACGTCCATGCGGCTGAGGCTCTGCTTTCGGGCATAATGCTTGATACCAAAAATTTTGTTATGCGCACAGGCGTGACCACCTTTGAAACTGCGGCTTATCTTAAAAAAATGGGCGCAGATACGGTGGCAGTCAAGCAGATGTTCGCAAACTCTATAGAGACCTATCACCAGAAATCGGCTATCATCAACTCGGCTCATATCTACAGAAAATGCGCTATAGCTTCGGCTGACGGCAATTTCTCAAACATAAGGATAGCAGCCTCACAGGCAGCCGATGAAATGCTGGGCATAACGGGAGTAAACGCCTCCTTCGTGCTCTACCAGCAGGGCGATACGGTGAATATCTCGGCAAGGAGCATGGGCTTGTTCAACGTGCAGCTTATTATGGAGAGCTTAGGCGGCGGCGGTCACCTGACCATGGCGGCAGCCCAGCTGAAGGGCTATGTACTGGCTGACGCCCAGGCAAAGCTCAACGAAGCGATAGATGAATTTATAAGAAATAACTAGGGTGTGTTGACACTAAACTGATACGCGGATTTTTGAGATATTTTTGTTCCGTTCTAGGCAAAAATCCGCAGTTGGGCTGTCGCCCTGCAAGGATTTTTAACGACGAACGGGACAAAAATATCCAAAAAGACGTGTGTTAGGCTTAGTGTCAACACACCCCAGAAAGGCAGTGTTTTAAATGAAGGTAATTTTACTTAAAGACGTTAAAGGCTCAGGCAAGGCAGGGGACACCCTGAACGTTGCCGACGGCTATGCAAGAAACTATCTTATTGCAAGGGGGCTGGCGGTTGAAGCCAATGCCAAGAACCTAAACGACCTGGCAGGCAAAAAGGCGTCCGAGCAGCATAAGATAGATGTGGAGATAGCAAACAACAAGGCTGTTGTTGCAAAGATCGCCGATAAAGAGGTGGTCATAAAGGCTAAGGCTGGTCAGGGCGGCAAGCTCTTCGGCGCAGTTACCTCGGGTGCGGTGGCTGAGGCTCTGAAAGCCCAGTTCGGTGTTGATGTGGACAAGAAGAAGATAAGCCTGAGCAGCGAGATAAAGGCTTACGGCGACTTTACAGGCGCTGTAAAGCTCAGCCACGGTGTGGGCTGCTCTGTTAAGATCAAGGTGGTCGAGGAATAGTCATGCCCGGCATAGAGGATTTTTCAAACGTCAGCGGCTCTTCCGTTTTCGGCAGGGAGCTGCCATATTCACAGGAGGCTGAGGAGGCTGTTATAGGCGGCATACTCCTCGACCCTGTAAAGTGTATGAGCACGGCGGCAGAGCTTTTAAAGCCCGAGAGCTTCTACAGACCCCAGCACCAGCAGCTCTTCTCCATAATAATGAGAATGTTCAGCACCGGCAAAAGCGGCGATGTGATAATGGTCATAAACGAAGCCGTATCAATGGGCATTTTTGAGAGCTCGGCAATGGCTAAGACCTACCTGACAGGGCTTATGGAGAATGTGCCCTCGACGGCAAATATCGCCAGCTACTGCAAGATAATCGCCGATAAGGCACAGGTGAGGGCGCTGATAAATGCGGCTAACGAGATAATCGAGACCGCCAATGAGGGAACGACCGACCCCTCCACCATGCTTGACAGTGCCGAGCAGAAGATATTTGACATAAGGCAGGGCAAGGAGGTCAGCGGACTTTCAAGGATAAGCGACGTTATCGTGGAGACCTTTGAGCACCTGTCGGAGATATCTGGTCCCGACGCTGCGGAGCATCTGGGCTCCACCACGGGCTTTTCACAGCTTGACCATGTTATCGGCGGACTCAACAAGACCGACCTGCTCGTTCTGGCGGCTCGACCTGCAATGGGTAAATCTGCGCTGGCGCTGAATATGGCGGTAAACTGCTGCAAGGCGACCAAGCGTGATGTGGTGATTTTCAACCTTGAGATGGGCAGAGAGCAGCTGGTAACACGTATGCTGGCGTCTGAGGGCAAGGTGAACAACACTGTGCTGAGAACGGGGGAGCTCAAGCCCGAGGACTGGGTAAAGGTAGCCGAGGCTGCCGATGTGCTGGCGCAGCTGCCCATATATATCGGCGACAGCGGAGACCTGACTGTGCCCCAGATGAAGGCACAGCTGAGAAGAATGAAAAACCTGGGCTTTGTGGTCATCGACTACATACAGCTCATGCAGTCGCCCAACAAGCATTCAAGCCGTGTGTCTGAGATAAGTGAGATCACAAGACAGCTAAAGCTCATGGCTAAAGAGCTGAATGTGCCTGTTCTGGCGCTCTCGCAGCTGTCACGTAATGCCGAGAAGCACGAGGACAAGCGCCCTCTGATGTCAGACCTGAGAGAGTCGGGCTCTATCGAGCAGGACGCTGATATAATCATGTTTATCCACCGTCAGGCGTATTATAACGACTCTGAGGAGGACAGGTCGCTGGCAGAGTGCATAGTTGCCAAAAACCGCCACGGCGAAACAGGCACTATCAGGCTCAGCTGGATAGGAGAGTACACTTTGTTCAGAGGAGTGGATTTCAGAAAAGATGAAGGTTGATCTGCTTGACAGGGTCAGTAAGACCATAAAAAAGTATGATATGATAAAAGAGGGCGAACGGCTGCTTGTGGGGCTTTCGGGCGGAGCAGACAGCGTTGCGCTCCTTTTGTGTTTAAATAAGCTGGGGTTTGGTGTCTCGGCGCTGCACGTTAACCATTGCCTGAGAGGTGAGGAGAGCGACGGCGACCAGCGCTTTTGTGAAGAGCTATGCAAAAGGCTGGGCATACCGCTTACGGTGAAGAGGATAGACGTTATCAGCTACTGTAAAGCAAATTCGCTTTCCACCGAGGAGGGCGCAAGGGTGCTGAGATACAAAGCCTTTTATGAAGCAGGGCTTGACAAAATATGTACAGCCCATAACCTTGACGACTGCCTTGAAACGGCGGTATTCAACCTTGCAAGGGGCTCGGGGCTGAAAGGCGTAAGCTCGATACCCCCTGTGAGAGATAATGTTATCAGACCGCTCATAGAGTGTTCAAGGGGTGAGATAGAGCAGTTTCTGGCAGACGAGGGGCAGAGCTTTGTCACCGACTCCACCAACCTGACAGATGATTATTCACGCAATAAGATAAGGCACAGAGTGCTGCCCGAGCTTAAAAATATCAACAGCTCGCTGCTTGCCACCTACCGCAGAACGGCGGAATATCTCAGGCAGGACAGCGCTTTTCTTGAAGCTCTGGCTGACAAGGCTTTAGAGGAATGCCGTGTGAATGAGGGGTCGGGGGGCTTTGCAAGAGAAAAGCTCATGAGCCTTGAATACCCCGTGAAGCGCCGTGTCATCATGCGGCTGCTGGAGGAAAACGGCGTGTCGGCTTCCAGCGAGCTGGTGGAGCTCACCGACAGGCTTATCAGCGAGGGGGGCAAGCTCAATGTCAAGGAAAACTGCTTTGCAGCTACAAGGTCGTCGCTTTTGTATTTCTATAAGGAGCAGGAGAGCGAAAGCGAGGATAAGCAGCTGAACGTCCCCGAAAACGGTGAGGTGGAATGGCAGGGCAGAAAAATTATCTTTAAAATTATTGAAATTGACGGGAAATTTGAAAATGTTAATAAAAAGTTTGCAAATTCGTGTCTCGATTATGATAAAATAATTGGTGAGCTTGTTTTGAGACAGCGTAAAGCAGGCGACAAGCTCAGGCTGGTGAGCCGTGATTTCAGCTCGGACGTGAGAATGCTTTTAAAACAGGCGTTTAAAGCCCATGAACGCAGCTCTGCCGTGATCCTGGCAGACAGCGAGGGCGTGGTGATGGTGGAAGGATACGGCTGCGCCCAGCGTGTGAAAATTGACGAAAGCACTAAAAAAGTGCTTGTTTTTTACTGCGAATAGTGGCTTTTGTCAGTATTTTGACTAACGGCACGGCTTTTCACGCTGTTGTCACATTAAAGGGTTATAATAACTCAGTATAGTTGGTATCATAATTAAAATGCATTGAAAACCCCTGTGTTTCGGGGGAATATCCATATTTTTACACCGCTTGGGCGGAATTTAGGAAAAAGGTTGTGATATATTGAAAAACGGCGGAAGGTCCTTACTGATCTACCTGATAGTATCGGTGTGCATTGTTTTCGGGCTTGTCTATATCCTTATGAGTATGAGCAGCAAGACTGACGAGGTCAAGTATTCTGAGGTCATGTCACAGTTCGATGATCTTAATGTGTCATATTTTGAGCTTGATCTTGGCTCGGGTGAGCTGACCTATAAGCTCAAGGACGACGATAAAAAGGAGTATACCTACAGCGTGCCCAACGTCTCGCTCTTTGCTAACGAGGTGCTGGGGGGCGAGGACGCAGTTAACTACCGCAAGGCTTATGACGAAGCCAACCCCGACGCTCCGCTGGAGTATGATCTCATACCCATTTCAGACAACAGCTTCTGGCTCAATCTGATACCTACGCTGCTCATGCTGGGGGTCATGATCTTCTTCTTCGTGTTTATGATGAGGAGCGCAGGCGGCGGCAAGATGACAGGCTTTGGCAAGACCAACGCAAGGCTTG
The DNA here is from genome assembly GCA_937894495.1 of uncultured Ruminococcus sp. GTDB lineage: Bacteria > Bacillota > Clostridia > Oscillospirales > Ruminococcaceae > Hominimerdicola. The sequence goes on from CALCRR010000052.1 coordinate 8,534, forward strand.
CTCCCAGCAGCAAAAAAGCCACCTTTGACGACGTGGCAGGTGCTGACGAGGAAAAGGAAGAGCTCAAGGAGATAGTTGATTTTCTCAAGGATAACAAAAAATATGTGGATATCGGTGCAAGGATACCCAAGGGCGTGCTGCTGCTGGGACCTCCCGGTACAGGTAAGACTCTGCTGGCGAGAGCTGTTGCCGGCGAGGCTAACGTGCCCTTCTTCTCCATCTCGGGCTCAGATTTTGTTGAGATGTTCGTGGGCGTGGGAGCTTCGAGGGTGAGAGACCTTTTCGAGCAGGCTAAAAAAAGCGCACCTGCCATCATTTTTATTGACGAGATAGACGCTGTGGGACGCCAGAGAGGCGCAGGTCTCGGCGGCGGCCACGATGAGAGAGAGCAGACCCTCAACCAGCTGCTGGTGGAGATGGACGGCTTTGCTGATAACGAGTCGGTGATCGTAATGGCAGCTACCAACAGGCGTGATATTTTAGACCCTGCCCTTTTGAGACCCGGCAGATTTGACAGACAGATACTTGTAAGCTACCCCGATATAAAGGGCAGAGAGGAAATTTTAAAGGTACACACCAGAAACAAGCCCCTTGGACCCGATGTGAGCCTTGAAACTATCGCAAAAACAACAGTTGGCTTCACAGGCGCTGACCTTGAAAACCTGGTGAACGAGGCTTCGCTGCTGGCTGCGAGAAAGAACAGAAAGGCTATCACCAAGGAGGATATGGAGGAGGCTTCTATCAAGGTAGTTGCAGGCCCCGAGAAGAAATCCAAGGTGGTGTCTGAGGCTGAGAGAAGGCTGACAGCCTACCATGAGGGCGGTCACGCTATCTGCACCTACTACTGCAAGACCAGCGATAAGGTACACCAGGTGACCATAATCCCCAGAGGTCAGGCAGGCGGCTTCACCATGAGCCTGCCCGAGAAGGATAAGTCATTTGTGAGCAAGAACGAGATGTACAACAACATCATCGTGCTGCTGGGCGGCAGAGTTGCCGAAAAGCTCATACTTGACGATATCTCCACAGGCGCTTCAAACGACCTTGAAAGAGCCACATCTACCGCAAGGAGCATGGTGACGAGGTACGGCTTCAGCGATAATCTGGGTCCTGTGGTCTACGGTCAGGGTGAGCATGAGGTGTTCCTTGGCAGAGACTACACCAACACCCCCAGCTATTCAGACAACGTTGCGGCTGAGATAGACAACGAGATAAGGTCTATCGTAGAGTCAGCCTTTGACGACGCCGAGAAGATACTCACCGAGCACATGGATAAGCTGCACATCATCGCAAAGTATCTCATGAAGAATGAGAAGATAGACGGCAGCCGGTTTGAAAAGCTCATGAACGGCGAGATACCCGGGTTTGAGTATGAGGATATCCCTGCTGAGAGCGTTTCGGAGGTCAGCGACAGTCAGGCTGATGAAAGCTCTGAGGAATAAGAATTTAGTGTCAACACACCCTAATATCTCCCTTGCTATGCGCAGGGGAGATTTTTGTTAAGGACATAACTTTGTGTAAAAGCTAAAAAATTGCCAGGCAGACTGTGATATGCGAATACAGCTTTTTGCCGATTATAATGGTTTGCGCCTTGAAAAAGGGGCAGCCCTCTCTTGCAGGGCTTCCCCTCTTTAAAAACAGTCCACCGGACTG
>CALCRR010000053.1 GCA_937894495.1 uncultured Ruminococcus sp.
CGTTTACGGCGTGGACTACCAGGGTATCTAATCCTGTTTGCTCCCCACGCTTTCGAGCCTCAGCGTCAGTTAAAGCCCAGTAAGCCGCCTTCGCCACTGATGTTCCTCCTAATATCTACGCATTTCACCGCTACACTAGGAATTCCGCTTACCTCTACTTCACTCAAGAACAACAGTTTCAAATGCACGTTATCGGTTAAGCCCATAAATTTCACATCTGACTTGCTGTCCCGCCTACGCTCCCTTTACACCCAGTAATTCCGGACAACGCTCGCTCCCTACGTATTACCGCGGCTGCTGGCACGTAGTTAGCCGGAGCTTCCTCCTAGGGTACCGTCATTATCGTCCCCTAAGACAGAGGTTTACAATCCTAAAACCTTCTTCCCTCACGCGGCATCGCTGCATCAGGCTTTCGCCCATTGTGCAATATTCCCCACTGCTGCCTCCCGTAGGAGTCTGGGCCGTGTCTCAGTCCCAATGTGGCCGTCCAACCTCTCAGTCCGGCTACTGATCGTCGGCATGGTGAGCCGTTACCTCACCATCTACCTAATCAGACGCGAGCTCATCTTCAGGCAATAAATCTTTGATATATCTGTCATGCGGCAAATATATTTTATGCGGTATTATCAGTCGTTTCCAACTGCTATCCCCCACCCAAAGGCAGATTGCTCACGTGTTACTCACCCGTCCGCCACTGATCCAACTAGCAAGCTAGTCTTCACCGTTCGACTTGCATGTGTTAAGCGTGCCGCCAGCGTTCGTCCTGAGCCAGGATCAAACTCTTAATAGTGTTGTATCCTACCAGGCACCGGTTGTTTTTCAAACCTGCACCCAATTTAGAATCTCAGTTTTCGTTCACTGAACGTGTACTCTTTTTCGTCTTGTACTAGACTTTTCTCATACTTTAATTTAACTCAAAGTATTTCAAGGGTTTCGTTTCTTGGTTGTTCAATTTTCAAGATGCTGTTTGCATCACTATCGGTGATGTATCTTTTATTATATCACATCATTCGCTTTTTGTCAAGCCCTTTTTGTGATATTTTTTACTGCCCCGGGGTCTCCCTCGCTGACAGCTTTATTATTATATACCTTTTTCGAGGGTTTGTCAAGGGATTTGCGAAAGTTTTTAGGTTAATATTTTGTGAATTATTAGTTAAGCCTTACCTCACAGACTTTTTTGAGCATCTGCAGGTATATTTTTCGCCGCCTTACAAATAATAACTCCGTAAAACCAACAGCAAGGAGGCTCAACATGAAGGAACGATCTAAATATTTTTTCAAGCTCTCGCTCATCGTCAGCACCTTTGTAATAGCGCTCACCCTCTCAGCCGTTTTTGTGCCGAAGCATAGGGAGACTATATCCTCCCTCGGCTCCAGCGGCAAGGAGGTCAGGGCTATTCAGGAACGGCTAAAGGAGCGTGGGCTTTTCAACGCAAATGTCACAGGGTATTATGGTGAGATAACCCGCAAGGCTGTGCTGGCTTTCCAGAAGCAGCAGGGCATTTCGCAGACAGGCACCGCAGGACCCATCACCCTCAAAGCTCTGGGTATCAGCATAGGGTCAGTCCCACCTGCTACCGAAGCCAACGTGAACCTGCTGGCAAGGATAATCTCTGCCGAAGCCAGGGGCGAGCCCTACGCAGGTCAGGTGGCGGTGGGCGCTGTTATACTCAACCGTATCGAGCACCCCTCTTTCCCCGATACTCTTTCGGGAGTTATCTACCAGAACGGCGCATTTACTGCCATTGTTGACGGTCAGTTCAATGAGCCTGTGGCTGCGTCCGCCTACAATGCTGCCCGTGATGCCCTCAACGGCTGGGACCCCACAGGGGGCTGCATATACTATTATAACCCTGCCAAGACTTCTAATGCATTTATGCATTCAAGACCCGTTGTGACCGTTATTGGCGCCCACAGGTTCTGTATGTAAAACAAGCGGCTGATCTTTTTTCAGCCGCTTGCATTTTTTATTGTCAGCCTAGTTTTCCCTTGCTTTCATACACGATATAGTCTATGCCGTCCTCTTCGGTCTTTACCATTTTTGCCACCTTGCCCGGGTCTATGCCGTCATCATAAATCTCTTTTCTCTCCACTGCCTGACCCATATCCTGCAGCTCGGTCACTACCTCGCCTGCGTCTCTGCCGATGTAGCTCATAAGGTCAAGACCGTCGCTCACCAGCAGCACCAGCTCGCCGTTATCGTCATAGGTCATATCGTAAACTGTGTCGATATCATAGTCAAGGTTGTAAAAGCTCATTATGGTGTATTTCACGCCCTTGGCTTTAAGCAGATTTTTCACATACACCACATCATTGCCGATGTACTGCCGCCAGCTGCCCTTGCCAAGCACCACCATATATTCTCCTGCGCTCTCGGAGATCGGGTCTATCCTCAGCACCTTGTCTCTTTCGCCCTCGGTTGCGGATACCACTGTGGTGTAGGTCATGTAATTGAGGTCGAACACTCTGTCCGTGGTTGCAAACCAGTCCTCGGTATAATCTACTGCCTGACCCTCCAGCTCGCTCATCACCCAGGGCATTGCTCTCCGGGCGTTTTCCTTTGCAAGGTCTGCGCCCTCCTCGCTCTTTGGCAGATAGCAGGGTGAATACTGCCTTGACGGCGCATCGAAAACATAGGCGTTGCTGCCCTCGGTCATCATGCAGTCCGCCGTGCCCGAAAGTACATTGCCGTCATTATCAAGGAACACCAGCACCTCGGTACACGATATGTTGTCATACAGCGGCAGCTCGGGCATTCTCAGGTAATATTCTCCGTCATACGCTGCGCCTGTGAGCTGCGCAAACTTAATGGTATCGCCCGTTTCGCAGTTGCCCTTAACGTGAGCCGTCACCTCAGCCGTATATACCGTATACAGACTGTTTACCGCGCCTGTATCTGCCTTTATTTTCTTAACATCTCTTACGATATTGCCGTCCTCTGTTTTTACAGATACCTCGCCCTCGGGCATATCGCCGCTGACGTTCACAGCCACGCTTTCAACGCCCCATATCTTCACAACAGCCGCCAGCTCAGACTTGTCTGCCGCCTCTTCAAAGCTGCCCGTGACCGTGTCGGCAAGCTCGCCGTCAACATATTTTGCACTCTGATAATCAGCGGCTACAGTTTCCTCTATGCTGCCCTTGCTGACGTTGATGACATAGCCCTGCTCATCGTCCCGGGCGATACCGATAACATCGCCCACATACACCGTATCGGCAAAGCTCTGCCTTATGGTAAAATCAATGCCGTGCATATTGAACCAGTCCACCGCCTGAAAAGCATTCTGCCCTATGAAGCTGTCGGTTATCCAGTCGATAGCCTCACTGCCGTCATAGCCCTCGGCAAATATATTGTCACTGTCTGTATTATCAAACTTAAACAGTGATTTATCGTCTGTCAGCCCGAACCACCTGCTGCTTTCAAACACCTCACCGTATTCATAGCTCAGCAGCACCAGCGCATTGTCTCCCTCTGCCAGACTGCCGTAGCTCTCACCGTCGGCATACTCAGACACTTCATCAATGTCAAAGCGCTCCGTAAAGGTAATGCTGTCCCAGGTGCGGTCGGAGGACGGGTCTGTTTTGTATAAAAACGTGGGCTGGGCGTCGTAGGACACATAAGCTGTAACTCCCTCGGTGTTTCCCTCTGCTATCTCAGCAGCGTCAATTTCCTCCGTCCTGCCGTCAACGTTTTTTTCAAACCTCAGTGCCGATCTGTGGGTCACTATGCATTCCAGCACCGCTTCCGACCTTTCCACCGAAGCCGCAAAGCCGCTCTGCTGTGAGTTCACGTCCTGGCTGTCTGTAGTAACGCTGCTGCCTGTTTTCTGTATGCCGCTGTCTGCCTTGTTATCAAATATTCCGCCAGCCGCGCCGACGCCTATTATCACCGCAGCGCAGGCTGCCGCAGCCGCAGCACCCGTTTTGTTTGATCTCAGCTTAGGCTTTTCGCCATAGCTTAAATTCTCCGTTCTTTTCATAGTTATCTCCGCCTTTTCCGCCTCGGGCAGGGCTGCATTGCCGTTTGCGCCTGCAATGCTTTGGAAAATACCGTCCTTTTTATTTTCATATTCTCTTTTCATTGCCTCCGATACTTTCATTTACCTCACCCGCCTTTCTGTAGTTCTCTCTGAGCTTTTTCAAAGCCCTGTACATTTTAGATTTCACCGTTGACTGGCTGAGCCCCAGCTTTGCGGCAGTTTTCTCTATAGTCATATCCAGACAGAAGTGCAGATAGAATATCTGATAAGTCACCCTGTCCATGCTCTCAACAAGACCCATTACCTCATCAAAGGTATAGGTATAGTCGTTCTCCAGCCGTTCAAGAGCCCTCTCATCGACTATCTCAGTTTCCTCAACAGGCAGTGTCTCAGCCCGTTCAGACCTGTAATACTCAGCCGCCGCCAGCTTTGCCGACCTTAAAATGTAGTGCTTGGGGTTCAGCACGCTGCCCTTTTTATCATCACAGAGCCGTCTGTAAAATTTAAGGTAAACGCTCTGTATCAGGTCCTCAACAGCCTGCTTATCTCCCACCTTGACTGCCAGATACCTGTAGATATAGTCGTAGGTCTTATAATAAATATCCTCAAACCGCTTTTTTATCTCATTTTTATCAGGCACCTGCCAGTCACCACCTTTCTGATGTAAGATATCCTGCTATTTACGGCATTCGTCTTACCCTTTGTAAAAGCGCTTTCACTATAATAGACGGAGAATTTCAAAAAATAGTTTCACTTATCTCAAAAAAAATACAGGCAGCATTTCAGCCGCCCGTAAATGTCAGTTCACCGAATAATATTTGTTGTTCAGCTTCGTCTTGAATATCTCTGTAATAACGTTAGCCGTGAACACAGCCGCTACGATAGATACAAAGACCAGAAGAAATATTTTCAGACCCTTACACATAATGCTGCGCCTCCTGTGACCTTTTGTGCAGCACAGCTCACTCCCCTGCGCTGCTTATATGTATATTATACTACATTCTCTACAAAATTTCAACCCCAAATCGCATTATAAATTTAATTATCGCTTGTTGCATTATGAAAAAAATTGTGGTATAATTATCTTTGTAACAAAAATCGCATTAATATAGTTCAGAGAGGCAGAGAGCCTGCCCGTATAAAGTAAAGGAAATATCCATGTCACAACAAAATAACCAGAGCAGCTATAAAAAGCTGCTTAACAATACTCTGGTATTTGCTGTCGGCTCCTTCAGCTCCAAGGTGCTGGTGCTGCTGCTTATACCTATATATACTTCATATCTTTCCAAAAGCGAGCTGGGCGTCACCGATGTACTCACCCAGATAGCCAACTGGATAATCCCCCTTGCCACCATGACCATAAGCGAGGCTATCATACGCTTCGGGCTTGACAAGGCTTACGATAAGAGAAAGGTGTTCACCCTGGGCAACCTGGTTTGCGCCTTCGGCATGGCGGTGTTTGCCGTTATACTCCCCATAGTGAATTTCACGGGGCTTGCCGATAAATACATCGGCGGCTATGCAATGCTGCTGTTCTGCTATGTTTTCATGTCGGGAGTAAAGACCCTTTACACCACCTTTGTAAGAGCTATGGAAAAGGTCAAGCTCTTTGCGGCGGCAGGTATCATCGCAACGGTGTTCACCCTGTTTTTCACCGCCATGTTCTACATGGTTTTGCCCGATGATTTTCTCGGCAGCGGCACAGGCATACAAAAATACCTGCTGTCCACCATTCTTGCAGACCTTATCACCACACTGTTCGTCACCTTTGCGGCAAAGCTCTGGCGGTATATTGATTTTAAGGAGCTGGACCGAGAGCTGCTTCAGACCATGCTGCAATACTCTGTGCCCCTTATCCCTGCACAGCTCCTGTGGCTGATAACCAACAGCTCCGACTCTTTCATGACCACCCACTATCTGGGCTCAGAGAGCAACGGCGTGCTGGCAGCAGCCTATAAGATACCTAATATAGTAGCCACCGTATATATGATGTTCGGTCAGGCATGGAATATGTCAGCCATAACCGAAAACGACTCGGATAACCGTGACCGTTTTTACGAGAACGTCTTTGACTTCAACCAGAGCCTGCTCTATATCCTCGCAGGCGGCTGTATGCTGATAATCCAGCCCCTTACAAATATAATGATAGGCGCTGATTTCAGAGAGTGCGTAAGATACTCTCCCCTGCTTATCTATTCCACCATATATTCCTGCTTCACCACCTTTATGGGCTCTATATACCTGGCTTCCAAAAAGACCAAGCGGTCGCTTTTCACAAGCCTTGTTTCGGGTATAATAAACGTGGGGCTCAATGTTATACTCATACCCACCATAGGGCTTTACGGACCGCCTATCTCCACAGTGGCAAGCTATGTTACGGTGTTCGCTATAAGAGCCTTTGACTCGCGCAAGCTGGTGCCCTTTAAGATAGACCTGAAAAAAATGGCTGTCAGCAATGTGCTGCTCATAGCAATGCTGGCTATTCTTCTTAAAGAGACCCACCTTATGCAGAAGCCGCTGCTGTACCTGCTGCTTTTTGTGCTGTTCTGTGCAGTGTTTATTATCAATATGCAGTCGATAAGCGAGCTGTTCTTCAAGTTTCTGCCTGAGAGCATTGCCCGGCGTATAGCCACCCTGGGAAAGATCAGACTCACCGCCGCAGCTGTGGTGCTTATGGTGTTCGTGGTGCTGAATGTGCTGCTCAAATGCATACCCCTTTACCTGCTGCTGATAGCAGGCGTGCTTTTCGGGCTTTACAGGGACGACAAGCGGATATACATGGTCTGCCACCTGCTGTTCGCCCTGCTTCTGGGCATATTGACAGGCTGGCGTATGTTCTTCGCAGGCATGGCAGGCATATCCATATTCCCGCTGGTAAAATACAAAAGCGGCGGCTGCATACTTTTCACTGTGATAGCTCTTGATGTTTTCCTGAGCGTGGGGATAAACCCGTGGCTGGGCATTTTCGCATTTTTGCTGGAGCTTATCGCCCTTATCGTGATATTCAGGAACATCATCATAGAGATAGCTTCCGACTACGTAAAACACGGCAGGGTCGGCAGTAAAAAACGCAAATGATACCTTAATATGGTATGAATTATAAAGAGGCAGGAGGCAGCCATTATCACCTCTTACCTCTTACATCTAACATCTGACAGGAGGAAACTGAAATGGCAGAATTAAAATTTGAGATCGTCGAGCACATAGGCGTGCTTTCGGAAAACGCAAGGGGCTGGACCAAGGAGCTCAACAAGGTAAGCTGGGGCGAGCACCCTGCTAAGTATGATATAAGAGACTGGAGCCCCGACCACACCAGAATGGCAAAGGGCGTCACCCTCACCGATGAAGAGCTTGATGCGCTCAAAGCTATACTCAACGGTGAGGACGGCGAGGACGATATCGACGAGGAGAATTTCGTCTGAGACTTGTACACCGATATCAAGGCACTTATGTCAGCTTTTATGACATAGGTGCTTTTTTCTGTCCTGACAGAACAGCTCACCAACAGTGCCCTCTTACTTCTGCGGTGCCAACTTTTTTAACAAAATGTAAATCTTCTATAAATGTTAAATCATCACCAAATGTTCATTTCAAGTTAATAATTATCTGTTATAATTTTCAACGATAGATGTATTTCTACAGCAATTTTTGGAGGATATTATAAATGGAACAGCACGGAATAAGCAAACTGGACCTAAAAAGAAGAAACCGTATGCAGGTCCTTAAAATACTGAAACAGAGAGGACCTACATCAAGAATAGATATCGCAGGCACCCTGGAGCTCACCAGGGCAGCGGTAACTATCATCACCAATGAGATGATAGAGCAGGGCATTATACAGGAGATAGGCGAGTATAAGCACATCACCGAAAAAGCTCCCCGAGGAAGAAAAAAGATACTTATTGACATAAACCACCACTATAAGTTCGTCATCGGCGTAACTATCGAGGAGGATATCGTAAGTGTTGGTCTTTCCACCCTTTCGGGCGCTGTGCTGGATAAAAGGAACCTTTCTATCGACCACACTATCGAGTATAACGCTATAGTCGATTTTATCAAAAAATCTATCAAAGAGGTGCTTGCAGACAACTGCCTGGATAAGACCTCTATCCTCGGCATAGGCTTCGGCGTGTTCCCCACCATGTATGAAAAGCTGGGTATCGAGGTGGTCGATAACGTGCCTAACTATTCAAGAGTTAAAAGCGTTATCAGGGGCTATACCGACCTGCCGCTGGTGTTTGATAACTCTGTAAAGGGCACAGCTATGGCTAATATTGATTTTCTTAAAACCAAGGACCCCAACAGACAGAACATCGCATTTTTGCAGTACGGCAACACCGTGAACTTCGTTGTAACAAATCTTAACGAGCCTATTTTCTCCTACGATAACAGAACAAATTTCGTTGATAAAATGATAATCGACCCCACCACCAAGAGAGTATGCGATGTATGCGGAAGAAGGGGCTGCGTTGAGAGCGAGATAACCCCTGCTGCCACATTTGCAAAGCTGAAAGAAGTGTATTCTCCCGACGCTACCCCCATTCTTTACGAGGCATCAAAGGGCAGGTTCAACGCTGTTACAAAGGAAATGCTCATAAATGCCTATGAGAAAGAGGACCCTGCGGTAAAGGCAACTATCGACCGAGAGGTAAGGCTCACTGCCGTGCTAATAAACAACCTTTATTTCTCCACCAACCCCCAGAAGATAGTTCTGCACCACTTCAACATCAGAAACGGCAATGACAAGGACTTCACCCTCATAAGAGAAGCTGTCAGCGAGATAGGCGGACCCAAGGTGGCAAGCAAGATCGAGACTTCTATCATTGAGGAAAAGCACCGCTTCCTTTCAGGCTGCGCACTGGCGATAAGAGAGCTGTTCTTCAACAAGGGCGGATTTGACTCTTGATTTATAATTATTGTCGGTTAGATAAAACGATAAAAAACGAGCTTGCCCCATAGTGTGGTAAGCTCGTTTTCGGTTTTCAGCCTGAATTTATTTGCCGCCGTCAAACTCTGTCCGATCTTGCGAATTATCCTGCCCCCACGAATGGAGGACATCAGATACCAGAAAGAGCGAGCCGCAGATAAGGCATAGCCCATCGGGGTTCTCATTCTGCATTTTTCTTATCTCACCAGCAATGCTGCCCACCGCAGGATAAGCTTTGCCCCCTGCATTACTTATTATCTCAGCCAAAACCTCGGCGCTCTCGGCACGCTCGCTGAAACCGTCTACCGTCACAAAGCGCTCAACAAAGGGTATCAGCTTTGATACCGCCTCGGCAATGCTTTTGTCACGGCACATACCTATTACCGCCCGACAAGGCAGCTTGCCGCTGCTCTCTATCACCTTTGCCAAAGCCCCCATACCGTCGGGATTATGCGCACCGTCCAGCACCGTCAGCGGCGAATGAGAAACGACCTCTGCCCTGCCGTGTATGACCGCCCTCGAAATGCCCATTGCAGCGCTGTCATCATCAAGCTCAAATCCATCTTTTATCAGCCAAAAGCCCTCGATAACGCTCATGGCATTGAGCACCTGGTGATATCCCCCCATAGCGGTTGAATACTCTCTGCCCCTGTACTCAAAACGTGTGCCGAAAATGCCGCTCTCGCCAAGCTTCATAAGGCTCAGATCGGGTATGACCAGCTGCGCCCCCTTTTCGGCAGCAGTGCGGCTCACAACATCGACCACCCTCATATCATTGCCTGCGCTGAGCACGCAAGGCACCTGTGGCTTTATTATGCCTGCCTTCTGGGCAGCTATCTCTTCAAGGGTGTCACCCAGTATGGCGGTGTGGTCGTAGTCTACCGAGCCTATCACCGTCAGCACCGAGGTATTCACCACATTGGTGCAGTCAAGCAAGCCCCCGAGCCCTGTCTCCAGCACCACCACATCACAGCTTTGTCTCTCAAAATGTAAAAAAGCTATAGCCTGAGTTATCTCAAACTGCGAAAAGCCCTTGTCTCCCCCAAGAGACTCAATGGCTTTTTTCACCACCGCAGCAAGCTCTTCAAGCTCACCCTGTGAGATATTTTCACCGTTTACCCTTATCCTGTCAGAATATTCCAATATGTAGGGCGAGGTGAAAAGCCCAGTTTTAAGCCCCGAGCATATAAAGCCCTCACTGAACATCTGCGCCATAGAGCCCTTGCCGTTGGTGCCTGCAATGTGCACAAATCTAAGCCGCTCCTGCGGATCACCCACCGCATGAAGCAGCCTTTTTATCCTTGAAAGATCCTTGACAGGCTTCCCCGAGTGAGAAAACCCCATGATGTACTCCATGACGGTACTTTTACTATTTTCAAACATTATCATACACAACCTTCGCATTCTAGTCGCTAGTTATTCAGAGAGCTAGTGGCTTTTAGAGGTAAGAAGTAAGAGGTAAGAAAACCGTTTACAAAATTATGCGGCAGCACGCACAAATACACGATTTTAAAGACTGCTGCTAGTCGCTAGTGGTTAGAGAGCTAGTGGCTAGAAATTTAGATATCAAACTTTGACAGTTTATTAAAGTTCGCCATTCAAGGCGCAAAGCCTGTCTATCCGACTTTGCAGAAAAGATGAACATAGCAGATTATTCAAGGCTCAAACATAGCGTGCGGTGAAAGGCTCAAACTTTAGGAACGAAATCGGTTTCTTCCGTTGCGTCAGCCAAAAACAACCCAAAAAGTGCGGTTGCGCACTCTTGAAACCAAGCGGCACGTTGGTCACCACACGGACAAACAGGTAACGAAATAAAGAGCGCGCTCAAGCCTCGCGCCAGCAGGCTTGCGGGGTCTGGGGCAGAGCCCCAGCTCAAGGCACAAAGGTTGGGAAAAGCGCCACCCAGCTCAAGGCTCAAACTATAGCTGCGCAATAATGTCCATAAGACTCTGCGCAACCTCAGCGTTCACGCCTGCGGTGGTCCTTATCTCGTCAAGAGTTGCTTTTTTCAGCGCCTCTTTGGTCTTGAAAGCAGTTATCAGCCTGGCAGCCTTTTTCTCGCCCACACCCTTTACCGAGGTCAGCTCAAGAGTAAAAGCGCTCTTTTTGCGCTTTGACCTCTGGTAGGTTATAGCCACCCTGTGGACCTCGTCCTGAATGGCAGTAACAAGATTAAAAGCCGACCTGCTTTTAACTATAGATATCTCACCGTCACCTGTGGCAATAGCCCTTGTGCGGTGCTTGTCGTCCTTCACCAAACCGTATAGCGGCACATCAATGCCCAGCCTTTTCAGTACAGGCGCAATGGTGTTAACATGACCGTTGCCGCCGTCAAGCAGTATCAGATCGGGCAGAGTCGCAAAGCCCTCGTCAGTCTTTTCAAAATAATTGCGAAAACGCCTTTCTATCACCTCAGCCATGCAAGCGTAGTCGTTCTGCTCCTCCACCGTCTTTATCGAAAACCGCTTGTAGCGCTTTTTGCAGGGTCTGCCGTTTTCAAAAACTACCATGCCTGCCACCATGTCGGTGGACGCCAGATTGGATATGTCGTAGCACTCTATAAACTCAGGGGGCTTGCTCATGCCCAGCGCCTTTGCAAGCTCCTCCAAGCCTGCTACCTCCCTGCCTGTCCTGCCTACCTTTACCGAGATGTATTCGTTGGCATTGCTTTTTGCAAGAGTGGCAAGCCTCAGCAAATGTCCTTTTTTTGGTACAGTTATGTGGGTAGCATGACCGTACTTCTCCCTTAAAAACTGCTCTATCAGCTGTGCGTTTTCAAGCTCCTCGTCAAGAATAATGGTCTTGGGGGCACTGTCCTTCATGGAGTAGTAGCTCAGCACGAACTCCTCCAGCATATTGCCGCTCTCGCCGCTGTCTCCCAGATAATAATCCGCCTTGTCGGTGAGCCTGCCGCCGCGGTACATTATCACGCTGGCGCAGGCTATCTCAACATTCTGCGAGATAGCTATTATGTCGCAGTCAGGCACAGTCTCGTCTATTATCTTCTGGCTCTCGGCAGCCTTTTTTATGGCGTTTATGCGGTCTCTCAAACGTGCTGCCAGCTCAAATTCAAGGTTTTCGGCTGCCCTCTCCATCTCGGCGGTCAGTCTCTCCACCGACTGGGACGAACCGTTTTTGATGTAGTCCACAGCCTGCTCCACCACAGTGCGGTATTCCTCCTCTGAAAACTCCCCCGTGCAAACGCCCATGCACCGCTTTATGTGATAGTTAAGACAGGGTCTTGCCTTTTTGAGATCCCTTGGGAACACCCTGGTGCAGGTGGGCAGCCTGAACACCTTGTTGGCTTCCTCCACCGCCTGCTTTACCGCATAAGAGCTGGTGTAGGGTCCAATATATTCAGCGCCGTCATCGAATTTTTGCAGCACCGCCTGTAACCTGGGATAAGGCCCGCTTGTAACACGTATATAGCTGTAGCCCTTGTCGTCCTTTAAAAGAATGTTGTACTTGGGGGTGTGCAGCTTTATCAGCGAGCATTCCAGCACCAGCGCTTCAAACTCGCTGTCGGTGACTATAAAATCATAGTCGTTGACATTCGATACCATTTTCCACACCTTGGGCAGATGATCCTGCCCCTTGCGGAAATATGAAGTCACCCTGTTGCGCAGATTTTTCGCCTTGCCTATATATATTATCTTCCCCGTCTTATCCTTCATGATATAGCACCCCGGCGAGGTGGTCAGCTTTGAGGTCTTATCCCTCAGATAAGGCAGCCTTTGGTTGTGCTCATCTGTAATGTACATTTCTTCACCTTCAAAAAACGGGTGGAAACCAGCTCCACCCGATAAATAGTTGCATTCTTGACGTGCATTCTTGCTTCTTGCCGCTAGAGGGGTATCTCAAACCAGAATGTTGACCCCTTGCCCTCTTCGGAGCGTACTCCGAAAGCAAAATCGTGGCATTTTAATATCTCCTTGCAGATAGAAAGCCCCAGTCCCGTTCCTACCACATCACGCTTTACTCTCTCGCCCCTGTAGTAGCGGTCGAAAACCTTTGGCAGCAGCTCCTTTGATATGCCCTTGCCGTTGTCCGAGACCTCAATGCGCACCGCATTGTCAAGATCTATCTGCCTCAGCCTTATGACCTTGTTATCACCTGTGTAGTTGATAGCATTGTTTATAAAGTTGTAGATCACCTGGTCTATCTTGTCGGGGTCAGCCTTTACCTTCCTGTCATCATCAAGCTCACACTGAATGTCATAGCCGTTTTGCTCTATCAGCAGCTGGTATCTGGTCATGCAGTCCTTTAGCTTGTCATTCACCGAGAACTCCTTGATGTTAAGCTCCATATTGCCCGACTCCAGCTTTGAAAGCTCCAGCAGATTGTTTACCAGATTTGAAAGCCTGTCAGCTTCGTCGATTATCACCTGCACGTGCTCTGCCCTCTTAACAGGGTTGTCCCCCGACAGATCTCTTATCATCTCGGCATAAGCCTTGACCATTGTCAGCGGCGTTCGCAGGTCGTGGGATATGTTGGCTATGAGCTCTTTTCTCAGATCCGATACCTTTCGTATCTCGTTCTTGGCGTCATTTAGCACCTCTGAGAGCTCGTCCACCTCTTTATAGCCCTTGCCGTCGAACTCCACCTCATAGTCGCCCTCACCGAAACGCTTTGCGGTCTTTGTTATATTCACTATCGGTCGGGATACCCTCATGGATATGAACATGGTAACAATAAACGCCATTTCAAAGAGTATCACAGTGATGTAGATAAGCTGCTCTCTGATGATACTTACCGTGGAGTCGATAGGCTCTATGGTGCTCTCAATAAACAGATAAGCCTGCTTTGGGGCGTCATCGGTGTATATCTTGGCGCAGTAATAAATGCCCTTTACCTCAAAATCGGGATTTTTATACACCTTGGTTATATAGTTCTCGTCGGCATCGTCCAGCTCGTTTTTCAGCTGAAAGATCTCCAGCGAATAGTTTTCGGTAACATCACGGCTCAGCTGCGAGAACGAGCCTAAGTTGTTCTCCAGCGTTTCAACATTGCCTGCTTCGTCGGTGATAACTATGCACAGGCTGTTGTCATAAGCCACAGTTTTGTTGGTGCGGCTCTCCCTGTCGGTATCATAGGCATCTATTATCTTGTTGGCAGCCTTGTTTATATCTCTGATCTTGGCGCTGCGGTAATAGTTTGCCAAAAAGGCATACTGGAACAGCCACATAAAAACCAGTATGAACACTGTAAATATCATAAAATACAGCCACACATACGCAGTTATACCTGCCCTGCCCGTAAAAAAGCTTTTTACTGCCGAGGGCTTTTTTGCCTTCCTCGCCTTTGCCTGCTTCTTACCCTCGCTCTTACTGGATCTTTTCAAACTTATATCCCATTCCTCTCAGAGTAACGATAAGGTTGCGGTATTCGCCCAGGCTGTTTCTCAGCATTTTTATATGTGTGTCGATAGTTCTGTCATCGCCGTAGAAATCAAAGCCCCAGACCTCTTCCAGCAGCTTTTCTCTTGAAAGGGCTATGTTCATATTTCTCACCAGGTAGAAAAGCAGGTCATACTCCTTGGGAGTCATAGAAACCTTTTCGCCGTCTATCTTCACCTCTCTGGCGGTGAAGTTTATCTCAAGTCCCTTATACCTGATTATCTCCTCAGTATTCTGGTGCGCCTTTGCACGGTTGAGCACGGCTCTTATCCTTGCCATGAGCTCCTTGGGCGAGAAGGGCTTGACCACATAGTCATCAACACCTATCTCAAAGCCGAAGAGCTTGTCATACTCCTCGCCCCTTGCCGAAAGCATGATAACAGGTATCTTTTTTATCTTCTGTATCTCCTTGCAGGCTGAATATCCGTCAAGGCGGGGCATCATGATATCCATAACGATAATATCAAAATCCTCGGTCTTTACCTTTTCAACAGCGTCCATGCCGTCCTCGGCTTCAACCACCTCAAAGCCCTCGAACTCAGCATACTCTCTTATAATGGTACGTATTTTAGCTTCATCGTCAACTACCAGTATCCTAGCCATATGTAACAGCTCCTTTCAAAAAATAACTGCAATATTACTCACTATATATAATAAACCAAATATGTGTAAAATTTGTGACAATTAAAGGAATATTCACTCAGAGATAAAAATACGGGGGCTTTTGCGCCTTTGGCTGAGGTATTTCTATATATTTCGGCATATGGCTGATATTTTTTGACAGCTGTCAAAAAATCGCTTGACAACGGGGGACAAACGTGATATAGTAATTAATGGGAGATGATAGCATGGCAAATGAAGCGCAAAGCACCGTCAAGCGCTATTCTCTGGGCGAGGAGATCTTTAACTCGGTGAGCCACGGCATTGGCGGCGGACTTTCTATTGCAGGGACTGTGATACTCATAGTTTTTGCAGCTATATATTCAAACGCATGGGGCGTGGTGAGCTCGGCGATATACGGCGCATCGCTGATAATACTCTACACAATGTCCACCCTCTACCACGCGATAACCAACCGCAAGGCAAAAGCGTTTTTCAGGATAATGGACCACAACACCATATTTTTCCTGATAGCAGGCACCTACACCCCCATAACCCTGGTGCCGCTGAGGGGTGCGCTGGGCTGGGTGCTTTTCGGCATAATATGGGCGGCGGCGATACTTGGCATAGTGCTTAACTCGATAAACCTTGAAAAATTCCGCAAGCCCTCGGTGGTATGCTATATACTCATGGGCTGGGCGGTGGTATTCGCCGTAAAGCCTATGCTTGAGAGAGTGAACAAGCTGTCGCTGCTGTTTTTGCTCATAGGCGGTCTGTTCTACACGGTGGGGATAATTTTTTACGTGATGAAAAAGAAAAAGTATTTTCACTCCATCTGGCACCTTTTCACCGTTGCAGGCAGCGTTTTCCACTGGTTTTCGATACTGTTTATCATGATAAGAAACGGCACTTGACAATTGAGGGAAAATGGTGTATAATATCTCTAGTGACGAATGAGATAATGTTCACAATTTCCATGCAAGCGAAAACCCCGAGAGTGCTAGTCTCGGGGTTTTTATTATATCCTTAATACCACACAAAAAAGCCTGCCCGGGTTACCGGACAGGCTTTGATAGTTATGTTTTAACTAAGTTAAACAGGTAATTATAAATTACTTCTTTCTCTTAGTTGTAACAACAGCAGCGCCTGCGAGAGCAACGCCTACAGCTGCGAGAGCAGCAGCGCCTGTCTCAGGGTTAGCAGTTGTTGTTGCAGCAGCGGCAGCATTAGTTGTGTCGTCCTTCTTAGAAGAATCGTCGCTCTTCTTGCTGTCGTCGCCCTTAGTTGTATCCTTGTCTGTTGTGGACTTATCGGTTGTAGCCTTGTCGCCGCCCTTAGTCTCATCAGCAGCCTTTGCACCACCCTGTGAAGCAGGTGTCTTGTCATCTGTTGTAGATGCAGGTGCAGGTGTTACATCTGTAGGATCTTCTGTGGGATCTTCTGTGGGATCCTCGGTAGGATTTTCTGTGGGATTCTCGGTAGGATTTTCTGTGGGATTCTCGGTAGGATCTTCTGTGGGATCTTCAGCCTCAGGAGCGAATGCATAACCTGTCTTGTCTACAGGCTTAGGATTGAGGATCATATCCTCCTCAGATCTCTCAGGAAGAACAGAGCTCTCTACCTCGAAGTAAACAGCGATCTCCTGACCTGACTTGAATACGAAGTTTGTAGGATTGAAAGGTGATATCTCAGCATCGAAGCAGTCCGCAGCCTTGTCCTTATTCTGAGCTGTTGTGCCCCAAACATTAAAGATATCAAGTCTCAGGTTACCGTTCTCCTCAATATCGCCAACGTTGATCTTTGTGTAATCAAGATCCTTGTAGTCCTCATAGTTCTCAAGAACCTCATAAGGAACCCACTGACCGTCAACAGTGATAGCTACGGGCTTAGCTGTAGCCTCAGGATCCTTATCGAACAGCTCGAGCAGATCAACTACAAATACCTTTACGCCCTGTGCATCAGGATAAGCCAGTGTATCACCTGTCTCTTCGTCCTCATAAGTACCCTGCAGCTTGAACTTGATAACGTTCAGACCATTGTATACCTCAGTTGTTGTGTCCCAATCAGCAAAGTGCCAATCAAAAGTTGCAAAACCGATCTTAGCAGTTACAGGCTCGATCTTGCTGATATTATCTACCTTAACGTCAGCTGATACCTTTGTTACGCTTGCAAAGAAGTCAAGATAACCCTCGTCGTCAAGTTCCAGCTGCTCCTTGATAAGGCTCTGAAGGTCAAAGTTGATGCCGTTGCCGGAAAGACCCCAGTCCTTTTCCTCACCTACCAGCTTGCCGCTGATATCAACATCTGAGAGTGTAAGAGTCTTGTCCTCACCGTAGGTGATAACTACGTTAGCTGTGGACTTGATAACGCCCTGATCTCCGCCTGCCTGAATGTACTTGTTGTAAACCTGTACACCGAGTGTAGGAGTAGTCTCCCATGTCTCAACAGGCGCATAAGCCTTCCAGTCGCCTTCCTGAGTGTCAGCCTTGAAGGTGTTCCACTCTACGTGATATGTGTCGCCAAGACCGTCAGCCTCGACCTTTACTTCGCCGAGCTCATCTGAAGCAGAGAGCCATTGCCAGTCGCCGCCCTGATTCTGAGCAAACAGACCAACGCCGCCTATAGAAGTATCTTCCTCTACGGGAGCATCAGTAGTTTCCTCAGCGAATACGTTTGCAGTTGCCATCATTGAAACAGCCAGTGCCATAGCTGACATACCTGCAAACAGCTTTGAAATTTTCATTTTCGTTTTCCTCCAATTTTAAATATTTAACAATATATTGAGCGATATCACCTCAACATATTATCATGCTTAAATTGTATCACAAAGTTATCACTTTTTCAATTAACTTTTTTCACAAATTTAAAAAGACATTTCGTGCATTTTTAACAATTCTTCACTAAAAATTGGGCTAATTTGCCTATCAAGCTATTTTTTGAGTACATTTTTTTGTTCTCTTTCTCTTTTTGAGAACACACAGCCGCAGTAATCCTGCCTGTAGAGCCCGTACTCTGCCGACAGCTCCACCGAGCGCTTATAGCCGCCCCTTTTCTTGAAATCCGAGGGCAGAGCCTTCACCTTGTAAATATCCCCCAGCTCCTCGGCTATCTCGTTGAGCTTGGGGGCATTTTTGTAGGGCGAGATAGATAGGGTGGTGGTGAAATAGTCAGCCCCCAGCTCGGCGGCAAGCTGCGCTGTGCGCTCCAGCCGCAGCCGATAGCAGGCAAAACAGCGCTCGCCCCCCTCGGGGATATCCTCAAGCCCCTTAACGGCTTCATAAAATTCCTCGGGAGTATATTCGGCGGCTATGACGGTCACCTTATTCTTAACAGGCAGAGCTCCCACCAGCCTGCGAAGCTCACAGGTGCGGTGCTCATATTCCTCCTTCGGGAAAATATTCGGGTTGTAATAAAACACAGTTATGCTGAAATATTCGCTGAGATATTCCAGCACGTAGGAAGAACAGGGCGCACAGCAGCTGTGCAAAAGCAGCTTTGGCGGCTCGCTGTCGGGGTCGATATTTCCGATGATCTCATCGAGCTTTAACTGGTAATTTGGCTTGGGTGCAGGCATAGTTACTCCTTAAAATCAAAAATCATACCTTTATAAAAATATTAAAGATATAAAGAATTATACCACACAGCTGCAAAAATGTAAAGCCCAAAAACACAGAAAAATCCACATCACTCAAATGTATATCCGCAAGCTTTTGACTTATACTATATTATATACACCCCCATCTTGATACATTTTGCCGCAAATGATGAGCTGTCATACTGTCAGCAGGTTTTACTGGGGAAAACCTTTCTGAAGAAAGGTTATTCCCCAGACCCCTTT
>CALCRR010000054.1 GCA_937894495.1 uncultured Ruminococcus sp.
TGCAAGCAGATGACGTGCAAAGGCGTTAGCCGGTGGTTGTGCGGTATTGCCTTAATATTTAAAAAAGGTGCGGAGAGCAAGCTAAAGCCCTCCGCACCTGCGGTATTGCCTATAATAATTATGAGTCGGCAGAGAACTGGCTCTCGTGCCTTGTGAAGAAATCCGTCCTCGGCGGCAGGAATTTCAGCTTGTGGTCATCCCCTGTGAAAAATCCCAGCGGTTCAAAAATGGTGTCCCAGCTCCATATCCTGTCGTCAACCTGCAAATATTCCTTTATCTTCTCGGTGCCGAAGGGTGCCATCGGGTGCAGCAGCACTGCGGCTATCCTTATGATGTAGAAAAGGTTTGCCAGCGCCTGTGCTGTTTCATCGGTGGGCTGGTCGGTGTCTTTAAGCGCCTTTGCCATGTACTTGCTGCCGTTTCTGATATAGCTGTCGAGCACATAGGTACACTGGTGAAAGGCGAATTTCGCCATATTGCGCTCATAATCCAGCACCGCCTTTTTGCCCTCTTCGATAAATTTCTCCTCGGGGGCAAGGCTGGGCATTACGCCGTCATAAAGCTTCTGGGTGGTATAAAAGGCTGTGCGTATCATTCGGTTATACACGTTTGATAGCAGCAGACCGTCCTTGACCACAGGGTCGGCGTCCTCAGCCTTTGCTTCGGGGTTAAAGGGCTTGGGCATAAAGCTTACCGACCTTTGTCCCAGTCCCAGTCCCAGCCAGTGCATTCTCAGCTGCTCGGGAGTATAGTAATTCAGCAGGTCGGCAGCCATAGGCGGCTTTACCGCACCTGAGCTCGAAGCCTTTTTATCCAGAAAAAGAATGTGGTGGTTAGCTATGATAACAGGCAGCTGCAGCTCGCCGTCGGCAGGGTCTGCGGTCTTAACATCATTCTCCTGCTGAGCCATCCACATAGCAGGCTCGGCAATGCCGTAAAAATAGATGTTATCCTGCCCTATGAACTGGTACACCTTCGACTCCCTGCTGCACCAGTAATCCTTCCACTCGTTCACATCTCTGCCCTGTTTTTCAAGGTAGGTCTGTGTGAATGATATAGGCGCCCACAGCGACTCGGGCCACACCCACACGGTAAGACCCTCCACGTCCTCCATAACAGGCGCAGGCACGCCCCACTCGATATTGCCTGTGAGTCTGAAAGGCACTAAGGTCTTGCCTGTGCGGTAGCGCACCCCGTTTTCGGTGAGCACCCTGCAAGCCTCGTCACAGTCCGAAAGCTTTTTAAACTCTATGGTAAACGAGGGCTTTTTCTTCTCCTCCAGATACTCATGCTCAGGCAGCTTGTCTTTAAGGGCGAGGTACTTCTCCTCGAACTCCCTTTTTACATAGATGACAGGGGGCTTTAAAAACTCGTCGATGGTTTTCCACACAACAGGTCTTACGTCCTTGCGTTTTTTAAGCTCCTCCACCCAGTCCTTCATAAGCTCTTCATAGTCTCTCAGCTTGAAATACCAGTTGGTAACAGGCTTCATCGAGGGCTTCTCGCCTGTGAGGGTGCTCACAGGGTCAACCAGGTTTTCGGGCATATACTGGTGTCCCAGGTCGCACTCGTCGGCATAGCCCTTTTCAGAGGTACAGCCCTCCACGGGGCACTTGCCTATTACCTGTCTGCCGTTTAAAAAGACCCCTGCCTTATCATCAAAAAACTGCATAGTGGTTATGCGTTCCAGCTGATTTTTTTTATAGAGCGAGCTTATAAACCGGTCGGTGACACTAGCGTGTATCTCCTTAGACCTGCCCAGCCCCGAGGCTGCAAAAAGGTCGGGAGCAACGCCGTATGCGTCCAAAGTCTCCTGCTGCTTATCGTGGTTTCTCTGCACGAACTCTTCAAGGGTCCCCTCAAACTCGCCGTTATTTACCTTCTGTCTCCAGCCCTCTGCTATGGGTGAGCCGTAGCAGTCTGTGCCGCCCACAAATATGACGTTCTCTTTGCCTATGCGGTCACGCATAAAACGTGCAAAGGTGTCCGCAAACACGAACATTCCCCCCACGTGACCAAAGTGGAGCTCCTTATTGCCGTAAGGCATACCCCCCGTTATTACCGCCCTTTTCGGGAAAGTCGGTCTCGGTATCTCAAAGGGCTTTTTGCCTTTTCCCTCATTGTTTCTTGACATATTATCCTACCTTTTCTTATAGTTTGTGCCTTGAGCCGGGTGGCTCCGCCCCCGCCCTGACTGCGTCGAGGGCAACCCCTGCAAGCCGTCTG
>CALCRR010000055.1 GCA_937894495.1 uncultured Ruminococcus sp.
TAGCGTCAAAAATTGACTTGAAGATGTATGGCGAACTTTTGAAAATACATGGCGAGCTTCGGAAACTGGGCGGGCTTGTGAAGCACTTATACGCTAAGACAGGAGGAATGTATAGCCGTGAATTGTCGGACGCGATTCAGGCGTTAAAGTCCTGTGTCCGTAATCTGGAGAGGTACATAACGAATGATCTCAAAAATTCCCCCGGCGCGGCGAGATAGGAAAAGCAGTTTTCGAGATTTGATAAATTACTGCCGTGGCGTTACGGGACATGCCAAAGGCTCGGTCTTGTATGTCGGTACGCAGAACATTCTCTCTCCTGAGACAGCCGCCTACGAAATGGAATCGGTAGCGATAGAGAACGTGAGGTGCAAGTTTCCGGCTTTTCATTTCATTTTGTC
This sequence comes from uncultured Ruminococcus sp., assembly GCA_937894495.1. GTDB lineage: Bacteria > Bacillota > Clostridia > Oscillospirales > Ruminococcaceae > Hominimerdicola. The sequence goes on from CALCRR010000055.1 coordinate 399, forward strand.
GTGGAGAGAGATGGAATCGCCAACGACGGAACAGGTGGACGAGGCGGTGAAGATAGCGTTAAACGAATTGGATTTGCAGGATTGTCAGGCGCTGTGGAGTTTGCAATCGGACACAAACAATATGCACGTTCACGTCGCTGTAAATCGTATCTCGCCTGAGACTTATCGTGCGATCCAGCCAGCGGGATGGTGGACGAAAAAGGCGCTGGAAAGCCTGATAGCTATCCCCCTGGAAAAGGGCGAAAACACCGTGCAGATGAAGTTCTCACCCAATTACTGGAGATTATCGCTGATAATAACCATCTTCGGCATAACGGTGCTGCTGGTGATAGTTTTGTTTGAGTATAAAAACGGCAGATATCTCAAAAAACTGCTGAGGTCGGTAAGCGGCACCGCCGGTGATAAAAGCAAAACCGTCAAAAAAGACCCCCAACAGACATAATTACCTGTTGACAATCTTTCAAAAAAATAGTATTATATTAAGAGCAGAGCAGGCAGAGGACTCTTACCTCTTACTTCTTACTTCTAAAACGGAGGACTGATAAAAATGGCAGCGGACAAGATCTACAGAAAAAAGCTCACCAACGGCGGAGGAGGGGTGTTCACCCTGACGCTTTTTGCAGCGCTTTTCTCCTGCGCGGCGGCAGCAGGCGATTTTATAGCTGCGGCGGTCTACAACGGGTTTTACAGCAATCATATAAATAACCTCTATGCCGGCGGCGTGGAGGAATACATACAGGTGTACCAGTACCCCATAGTTATGGCGGCGTTCGCTTTTGTTATGTTCATCTGGGCTGCAAGCGCCATTAAAGCCAAAAGGCTGGGCAGAGAGTTCGGCTTTATGGGCATTTTCGTAAACGCAGCTGTCTGCATGATGCCCGTTTACAAAACTGTTGACCAGGTGATGAAGAGCGAGACCAAGGACACATTCAAAAACGGTCTTGACGGCGACAAGTTCAGAATGGCTGTGAAGCTTATGATAAACGGTCTGCCTGTTATTTCGGGACTGCTGATACTGCTGGCAGGCATAGCAGTGCTTGCAAGGATATCCCACGAAAGCCCCGTTGTGATAAGCAAGGGCAGCAGGTCGGAAAACATACCCGACCCCAAGGCTTTCGGACTCAATAACGATATCAAGGCTAACCCCAACGCAAGACCCACGGCGGTAAATGCCGAGCCTGCACAGAGCTATGCTCCCAAGGCAAAAGCCGAAGCAAAGCCCCAGCCCGTGACAGAGCCTGCACCCGAGCCAAAGCCCCAGCCAAAGCCAGCCCCAAAAGCAGAGCCCGTCAAGGCAGAGATAAAGGCAGAGCCCAAAAAGGAAGCTGCCCCACGCAGCAAGCCCAAAATAATCCTCTGCCCCGGCTGCGGCGAGATAGTGCAGTCGGACGAATTTTTCTGCTCAAACTGCGGAAAGAAAATTTAAGCTGACAGCGCAATAAATAGAATTTTTAAGGCACTTTTGTTAAGTGATCAACAAGAGTGCCTTTTTTATTTACTATTATAATGTCAGAGTACAAAACAAAAAAACCTGTTCATCTGCACCCGAAACCTGACAATAATTATGAATTATGAATTATAAATTATGAATTGTATAAGCCCTTCTTACCGCCTCGGCGTCCTCACGGGTGAGGGGAGCTTTTGAGTACATAAGCTTTTCAAAGGCTTTTTCAGAGCCAAGATACAGCTGAGCTTTTTCTTCGCCAAGAGCTTCCCTTGCCAGCTCGTAAAGGCGCTCGGGGGGCTGCTCCCCTGCTGAGAGCTTTCTTTGCAGCCGCTTTGTCACCGCCCTGTGACCTGCCATCACCGAGCGCTCATAGCTGCCGTGGAGTATTACCCACCTGCGCAAAACCAGCCTTGCAAGCAGCATCGCAAACACCGCCGCCACCGCCGATATCACCAGGGGCAGAGGGCTTCTGCCCCCGTCCTTCTTCTCGGTATCGGCTGCCCTTTGTGCAGGCAGGCTGCGCTTTTTAGCCTGCTCGCCTGCCGCCGAAATTTTGCCGCCCTCTCCTGCGGCTGCGGCTCCGGGGGAGTCACCAAGAGGCAGCTTTAAAACGGGGTTTTCATAATCGGGGTAGGTCTCAAAGGGTATCCAGCCCACACCCTCGATGTATATCTCAGCCCAGCTTCTCACCGCAGCGTCCCCCAGCTCAGCCCTGCCGCTCTGCGGAAAGCTGTCAAAATAACAGCCCTCTGCCAGCCTTGCACCAAAGCCGAAGTACCTCGCCAGCTTCACCGTCAGCAGGGCATAGTCATGCTCGGTGGCGTTTTTGCTTTTAAGTATGTCCCCGATGTCCCCCTTGTCAGCTCCCCCCTCACGGGGGTCCAGCCTGTTTTTTATCAGCTCCCCAAGGGTGTTCAGCCGCCTGTCTGCCGTTATCTCGGCAGTGCTGCCAAAGGCGCTGTCAAGCACGGCTTTTTCCTCATTGGTCAGAGCTGAAAATGCCCGGTACACATAATCTCTGTAAAGCCCCTCTGCCCTCAGCTCATCACTATCAGCGCCCTCCAGCTTGTCTATCAGCAACATTGAGCTCTCAGCCAGCTGACCGTATACCCAAAAGGTAACGCTGCCCCGGGTGCTTGCAGTCTCGCCCCCCACATTTTCCTCAAAGCTCATGCCCTCGCAGTCGGCTGCGCCGTAGGGTATAAGGGGAGTATCGCTTTTTACGGTGAGCTCATAAAGCTGCGGCTCCTCACCTGCCGCTTCAAGCACAGCCTTTGTCTGCGCCCAGGGGTAAAAGCCGTTTTGGTAGAGCTTGTAAAAGCTCTCGGAATATTTCTCATAGCTCTCGCTGTCCTCAGGCTTCTCGGTGCTCTCACGCAGATAAAGGGTGATACCCGGGGGAGCTGTGACCTCGCCCTGGGGCTTAGCTCTTGTTATCTCCGAAAGCGCAGCAGCTCCCCCCGTGATAAAATATGCCCCTGCCGTGAGCGCCGCCGCCCCAGCGGTAACAGCCGCCGCCCTTGCCCGGTCATCCCACCTGAGCAGCCAGACTGCCCCTGCGATAACTCCCGAAAGGCAGACCCACACCGTGCCGCCCAATAAAATGCTCGCCCCGACCCCTGCCACGAAGCAGACAAGGGAAAACCCCCTGATATCAAAGGCTGCACCCAGCAGAATAAGCACCGCCCCCAGCGTCAGCATGGGCAGCAGCACCTTATGGGTGCTTGTCTCAAAGGGGATAAAAATTTTAAGCCTGCCCATATCAAACCGCAGCATAACAGCGTTGGCAAGGGCATAAAGCTGGGCGGTAAAGGTGCTGCGCAAAATGATATCAGCCCCCGCCGCCAGCCCAAGGGGGATAAAATGCAAAGCCGCCACAACAGGCTTTTTTACGCACCCTGCCGCCAGCTTTAAAAGCACCGTGACCCCAAAGACAGCCGCCGCAGGCACAGCAAAGCTGACCCCCGCCGCCTGACCAAAGCCCACCATGAGCACAGCAGCGCAAAGCCCGTAAATGACCCCCGAAATATTCTTCTGCAATGCCCACACCTCCTTCAAAGCCGAGCGCCTGGGGACGGCTTTGTGGGTCGTTTACTGGGGAAAACCTTTCTGAAGAAAGGTTATTCCCCAGACCCCTTTCCAAAGACTTTTATTTCTTTTTGGCGAGGGGGCTTTTTGTTCGGTCACAAGAGTTTGTATGTGACCCATTTGCTTTTTTGCAAGCTGCACTCCTGCCCCCTCGCCAAAAAGAAACAGAAGTTTTAGGGAGGGGGTTTGGGGGACGACCATTTTTCAAAAGGGTCTCCCCCAACAAGACCTGCTGACAGTAAGCCCGACCGTACTATGCGGCAGGGTGGGGAGATAAACAAAAAGCAGAAAGCCTTATTTGACTTTCTGCTCCGTTGCACCTTATTTTAATTTTACTTCTTTTTGCTCAAAAGTGATACCCTAAGATAACGACATTTTACCGTATTAATAAGACTTATAAGAAAGCAGTTTTTATTGCTCCACCTATTGAATTTTAAAATGATATATAGTATTATAATAATATGTCGGTGCGGCAGGAGAAAGGCTTAAAAAAATTTTTTATTTTTTTGTAACGAAACGATACTTTCTTCGTCTAACCAATGTAAGGCAAAAGAAAGGAGGTACGGTGACGGTGGATAATTCAGGGGAAAAGATGTATGAGACCTGCTACATGAAGGTATATTCCTACGTTATGACGCTGGCTAAAAATAAAGATACTGCCCGGGAGATAACTCAGGAGACCTTCTTTCGGGCTATGACCTCAAAGCAGCAGTTCCGCGGGGAGTCGCAGCAGCTTTCATGGCTGTGCGCTATCGCAAAAAATCTTTATACTGACGAGCTGCGGCGGAGCTCACGCTTTGGCGGAGAGATACCCGAGGACAAGCCCGATAATGAGGAGAGCTTTGAAAACACTCTGGCGGACAAGGAGCAGAGCTTTCGCATACACTCAGCGCTGCATGAGCTTGAAGAGCCTTATAAAGAGGTCTTTCAGCTGAGAGTTTTCGGAGAGCTTTCATTCAAGCAGATAGGCAGCATCTTCAAAAAAACAGAGTCCTGGGCAAGAGTCACCTATCACCGTGCCCGATTGAAACTGAAAGAGAGGTTAGACAACGATGAAGTATAACTGCGATATGATAAGAGACCTGCTGCCACTGTATCAGGACGGGGTGTGCAGCGAAAGCAGCCGTCTGGCGGCTGAGGAGCATCTGGCGGAATGTGAAGCCTGCAGGGATCATCTTGAAGCTTTGCGCTCGGGGGAGGACATTGAGATAGCCATTGATACCGAGCGTGAGCAGGCACTTACTTCTCAAAAAAAATTTTTCAGGCGAAGAAGTGCCGTGGTGGGAACGGTGTTTGCAGGGGTTTTCATGCTGCCTGTGCTGATATGTCTGATAGTTGGTCTGGCAAGCGGCGGCATATCATGGGTGCTGGTGGTCCTTGCGGCAATGCTCATACCTGTGTCGCTGGTGGCTGTGCCCCTGCTGGCGCCTGAGAACAAGGGGCTGTGGACGCTGGGCTCATTTACCGTCAGCCTTATGCTGCTGCTGGGAGTTTGCTGTGTGACCTCGGGGGGCAGCTGGTTCTTCACGGCGGCTTCGGCGTGCCTCTTCGGGCTGTCGGTGGTGTTCTCACCCTTTGCTGTGGGGGCAAAGCCTGTAGCTGAGCTGGTAAAGGACCGCAAGGGTCTCACGGTAATGGCTCTTGACACGGCGCTTTACGTTATCATGATGCTGTGCATAGGTCTCTCACATGGGCTGGGGGCAGATTATTACAGGATAGCCGCTTCGGTATCGCTGCCGGTGTTCATATGGATATGGGGGCTGTTTGCGGTGATACGCTACGCCAAACTCGGGGGACTTTTCAAAACGGCGGCTTGCCTGGGGATAACGGCAACGGTCATGATAGTAAGCGGTATTATATTCGGCAGCGGCACCGGCTCTTTGATGTATATCGAGACTATGGGCAAAAGGTTCGTGTTCAGCCCCTTTACGGCATTGGCTGTACTGCTGATGATAACGGGCGCTGTTTTAGCACTCATTAAGCTGATCTTTAGTAAAACAAGGAGGAAGAAATAAGATGAAAAAGATGATGATAATTGCGGTTTTGACAGTTATAGCTGCGGCGTGTCTCTGCGGCTGCTCAGTGGGCTTTATAAACGGCTCTTCGGTAAAGTATGACAATGCGGACAAATACACCGCAGGAGACCGTGAGATAACCGATAAGATAGACAGGCTGGATATCGACTGGGTCAGCGGAAAGGTTACTGTCAGCGCAGACAGCGGCAGCTCAGTAAGAGTGACCGAGACCACCGAAGCCGACCTTGATGACAAACTGAAGGTACACACCTGGGCAGAGGGCAGCACCCTTCATGTAAGGTTCTGCAAGTCGGGAGAAAGGTATGAGCTGGAGGAAGTGAAGTCACTTGAAATAACCGTCCCCGAGGACACGGTATTTAAGAGCATAGATGTAGACACCTCATCGGCAGATGTTTTCTGCGACGGTATAACTGCCGAAAATGCGGTGATGGACGCATCATCGGGAAATATGATGTATAACGGTGACGCCGACAGCTTCAAAGCCGATACATCATCGGGCGGCATAGGCTTTTCGGGCAGTGCCGAAAAAATAAGCACAAATTCATCATCGGGCAATGTGAGCATCACCCAGACAGGCAGCGCTGACAGCATAAGCGTTGATACCTCATCGGGAGATATGGACATAGACTGCGAATACACCAAAAAGCTGCAGGCTGACTCATCATCGGGGGGAAAGGTCATAAGGCTGGCACAAATGCCTGAGGAAACTACTCTGGACTCATCATCGGGAGATGTAGAGCTTTACCTGCCCGAGGACGCAGGCTTCACGGCAGAGATATCCACCTCATCGGGTGATGTGGAATATGAGCTCCCCTTAGAAAAAAGCGGAGAGGACACCTACGTCTGCGCTAACGGCGAAGCCGGTCTCAGCATATCCACATCATCGGGAAATGTTAAGATAATGAAAAACTGATGCCGTTATTTTCTCGCAAATGCGATCCTCATACACCGCAGCTCGTCATAATGATAGGAAGTCAGCGGACGGTCAAAGGCGGCGGCGGTGTGGGCGGCAACGCAGGGTATGCCGCTGCGGATACTCACCACCAGCAGACTGTGATAAAACCTGCCGCCTGAGCCCAGCTGGATAACATCACCCACGGCGGCAGACCGTACAGGCACTATATCCCCAAAGGGTCCTGCGCCCTTGTTGTTCACTATAAATCTATAAAAAAATTCCACTCCCGTCCAGGCAGCGGCACGGTCCTGCAGGGAGTTATAATACCAGCCTGTATCACGGGTATAGTTCATGACTGCGCCCCCTGCGAAAATGCACTGGGAGATAAAATTCGTGCAGTCTCCCCCTAAATTTTCAAAGTTATGATATCGGGGGTTATGTGAAAACGCCCACCTGCGGGCATACTCAGTCTCGGCTTGAATGTTCAGCGGATATTCCGTCATGCGATCCCCTCCCGTACACATCATATTCGGGTGAGACAGATACTGTTCATGATAAGCTACCCCTATACCGTAAAAAACCGCACTCTGATGATCTACAGAGTGCGGTTTTTGTTTATTAGGGTGTGTTGACACTAAACTGATACGCGGATTTTTGAGATATTTTTGTTCCGTTCTAGGCAAAAATCCGCAGTTGGGCTGTCGCCCTGCAAGGATTTTTAACGACGAACGGGACAAAAATATCCAAAAAGACGTGTGTTAGGCTTAGTGTCAACACACCCTAAGTTCAGTATCAGCCCCGATCCGTATCGTCGAGGTAATTTCTCATGCTCATAAGAGCTGTTGCTATGGTCGAGGAATTATGCAACAGTGCCGAGACGGTGGGTGTTATGACTCCTGCTGCGCCAAGCACCATAAGCATTGAATTAAAGCTTATTATCGTGCGGTAGTTGCGGTCTATGCGCTTCATCAGCTCCGTACTTATCCTTCTCAGGGTGAGCAGACAGTAGAGATCCTCTGCCGAGATGGTTATATCGGCTATCTCTCTTGCGATAGCTGCGCCCGAGCTTATGGCTATACCTGCGTCGGCTTCCGAAAGGGCAGGCGAGTCATTGACACCATCGCCTATCATGACCACCTTTCTTCCGCTCTGGTGCTCGGCTTTTATAAATGCCGCCTTGTCCTCGGGCAGCACCTCATAGTGAAAGTCGTCCACCCCAACTGCCGCTGCTACCGAGCGTGCATTTTTCTTGCTGTCGCCTGTCATCATGACCACTCTGTTTATACCCAGCTCACGCAGCGCAGATATGACCTCAGCCGCTTCACTGCGCAGAGGGTCCTCAATGCAGATGACTGCCGCCAGCTCACCGCCCACTGCAAGAAACAGGTGTGAGTAGTCAGAGGGCAGCTCATCAAAGCGCTTCTGCTCGTTCTCGGGTATCCGGCAGCCCTCGTCCTCAAAAACAAAGTGATAGCTGCCGATGACCGCTTTTTTTCCGTCAATGCGGCTGGAAATTCCGTGAGCCACCACATACTCAACAGCGGTATGGCGCTCCTCATGGTCAAGCCCACGCAGCCTTGCTTCCTCCACCACGGCATTGGCTATGGAGTGGGGATAATGCTCCTCAAGGCAGGCAGCCAGGCGCAGCACCTCGTTCTCGTCGTTACCGCCAAAGGGCACCACCCTTGCCACCCTTGGCTGTGAGTAGGTCAGAGTTCCGGTTTTATCAAAAACTATGGTATCAGCCTCAGCCACGGCTTCAAGGAATTTTCCTCCCTTGACGGTCATGCCCTTGGTGCTGCACTCACGCATAGCGGTTATAACTGCGATAGGCATAGCCAGCTTCAAAGCGCAGGAAAAATCCACCATAAGTATAGACACAGCCTTGGTGACATTTCGGGTCAGCAGATATGTGAGCACCGTGCCGCCCAGGCAGTATGGCACAAGCTTATCCGCCAGGGTAGAGGCTCTGCTTTCGGCAGCTGATTTCAGCTTTTCCGACTCCTCTATCATTCTGACAATACGGTCATATTTGCCGCTGCCCTCGGTCTTGTCAACACGAATGACAATGCTGCCGTCCTCCACCACAGTTCCTGCATAGACATAGCTGCCCTGCGACTTATGTACAGGCAGGCTCTCCCCCGTCAGTGAGGACTGGTTGATCTCGGCGTCGCCCGATACCACAATGCTGTCAAGGGGTATCATGCTGCCTGTGCGTACCACCACCTCGTCGCCCTCTCTGATATCTCCCACGGGCACGAGCACATCGCCGTCGCTGCCGTGGAGCCACACCTTGTCGACTCCCAGCGACATAACGCTAGCCAGCTCGCCCACAGACTTCTTTCTGGTCCAGTCCTCCAGCAGCTCGCCAATGCCCAGCATGAACATGACTGAGGAAGCGGTCTTCTGGTCTTTTCTTATGAGGGAAACGGTAACGGCAGCAGCGTCCAGCACAGCCACCTCCAGCTTGCCTTTGGAAAGTGACGCCAGCGCCTCCTTAACAAAGCCAGCCGCATTGATGACCGACAGTGCGAACCTTACAGGCTCGGGCAAAAGCAGCCGCCTTAACCCACGCATGACAACAGAGCCTATGAGCTTATCCTCAAACTCACGGTCGAGCTCACGGCTGGTATGCTCAGGCACAAGTGCTTTAGCATTCTCGTCGTCATACGAAAACCTTGCCAGAGCCTTTATGACATCACTGCGGCTGCCGCTGTAGCAGACAGCTGCGTCCCCTGTGCGGTCATAGACCTTAACGGAGGTCACAAAGGGCTTGGCTCTCAGGTAATACTCAAGTATATCCGCCTGTTCAAGGGTCATATCTCTCTGCATGATATGGACACGGATACGCCCCTTACATTCGTGGAGAATTTTGCACCTCATTACTCTGCTTCGTCCTCGATGATCTCAGGCGCTTCGGCGGCAGCCTTAGCCTTTTTCTGCTCATTTATCTCCTTAGCTTCGGCGAGTATATCAGAGCAGCCCTCTCTTGCCTTGGTGACGTCGGTCATTACGCTCTCCTTAGCACGCAGTGCGGCAGCTGTAGTATGGGCATAGACCTTCTTTGCGTCACGGCTCTTCAAAAGCTTAAGACCCAGCGAACCGAAAACTGTTCCGCCGACAAATATGGCAATATTCTTTACAACACTCATTTTTCACACGTTCCTTTCAAAAAAGTTAGATTTGGCTAACTTTTTTATTAAAAAATTCATTAGCCCTAAGCTAACACTCTAATAATACCACTTTTGACGATTTTTGTCAATAGTCCTCACCGGACGGGGTAATTCCCTCACCTGTGCCTCTAGAAGCAAGAAGCAAGAGGCAAGAAGCAAGAGTCCCCTTTTCAGACTTTGTGGGGTAAGAAAATTTCTTGCCTCTTGCTTCTTACCTCTTGCCTCTAATAGCTGGGGGTGCTTTTGTGGCAGCTAGTATTTTGATGGCTGCGCCAACCTTGGAAAATGATGACTTGGTGCGCTGTACCTCATTTTGATTAAATTTAATTTTGTCCTACTAAAGCTGTGTGGAGTATTTACGGAACTTTGCATTAGTAGGTTTTACCGCATATTCTTGTAAAACGGTTTTCTAGTCACTAGCTCTCTGACTACTAGCGACTAGCAGCATTAAAAAGGGCGGTCAATGACCGCCCCTACAAACCTTGTTTCTCTAAAATCTTTTACAGTCCGGCACTTGACAGCTGCCCAAATGGGCATAACTTAGCGGTGGCACTGACAAACTAATAATAAGCAAGCTGCGGCGAGTGGACAGCACCAATTCAACATTTACCAAGGTTCGCGCAGCGTATCGAAGTAATAGCTATCACGAAAGCTCCCCCTCCCCTCCGGGGAGGACTCGAACACTTGCCCACTCCACAATAGTTCGACAGGTGGGGGAATAATAGGCTTTACTTTTACCGAAGTTTGTGCTATAATTATTCTCGGTCTTATTTATTGGCAGATAAGTTGGTTATTTGTACTTTATTTGTATAATTTGCCTATTGACATACAGGTAATTATTTACTATAATAACTATAGTATTCCTATTTATCAGATAGGAATTGTCAAGGAGTTGTCAAATCGGGGGCAGCGGGGATAATGTCTGTAAAGCTTGGCTTTTTGCCGGGCGTTTACCTCTGCCTGCACTCTGATAAGCGAAGGGCTCCTGCGGACAATAGAGGAGGACTGTGTGTTATGGATAAGGCTGTCGTTGATAAGGCGATATTTGATAAGTATATCGAGCCTACCAGAAAAAAGCGTGAAAAATGTATCGGTATCGAGATAGAGATGCCTATAATCGACCTTGGCGGCAAGCCCGTTGAGGAAAGCATAGTAATTAAAATGGCTGACGCTTTCCGTGAGGAGTTCGGCTTTAAAGCGGTGGGCAGAGATGCCGACGGAAATGTTAATTCTATGGCAGATGAGATAACAGGTGACGATCTGTCATTTGACTGTGCGTATTCTAATCTTGAGCTGTCAATGGGCAAGGCTGACGACCTTTTTAAGGTCAAGGAGAGGTTTGAGAGGTATTACAGCTTTATAAACCGCTATTTCTCGCCCTACGGCTATACCCTCACAGGCATGGGCATAAACCCCAATTATAACATAAACTATAACAAGCCTATTCCCAATGAGAGATACAGGATGCTGTATCATTTTCTGCATTCGTATAAGAGCCATAAGGGGGAGGGCAGCGAGGTGCTGTTTTTCAACCGCCCCGATTTCGGCACATTTACCAGCGCTTCACAGGTGCAGATAGATGTGGACCATGACGAGCTTATCGACGTTATAAATACCTTCGGCAGGCTTGAGCCTTATAAGGCGCTGCTTTTTGCAAACTCATACCTGCCCGAAAAGCCCGAGCTGCTTTGCTCGAGAAATATGCTGTGGGAGCATAGTATGCAGGGGTATAATCCCCATAATATCGGTATGTTCGAGCATGAGCTCAAAAGTGTTGATGACCTGGTGGAGTATATAAAATCCCAGAGCATATACTGTACTATGCGTGACGGCAGGTATATCGACTTTACCCCCGTGCCCGTTGAGCAGTTTATGCAGACCGATAAGATAACAGGCGAGTATTTTGACGGCGAAAAATACTGTGAGACTGAGTTTACCCCCTGTATCGAGGACCTTGAATATCTCAGGACCTTTAAGTTTGAGGACCTGACCTTCAGGGGCACTATCGAATTTCGCAGCTCCTGCTGCCAGCCTGTCAGCGACAGCATGACGGTGGCTGCTTTCCACATCGGTCTGCTGGCAGATGTGCCTGCGCTCAAAGCGCTGTTAAAGAGCGATACTGCCATTTACTCCCACGGCTACAGCGCCTCTGAGCTGCAAAAGCTCCTCTCGAAAAGAGAGCTGCCCGAGTTTATCGACAAGCAGGAGCTAAAAAATGAGCTTAAAGCTATACTCGCCCTGGCATCAAAGGGGCTTGAAAAAAGAGGTCTTGGTGAGGAAAAGCTGCTTTTGCCCCTGTATGAAAGGGCAGCTGCCCTTGAAAACCCGGCAAAGCGCATGATAGAGGGCTTGGAAAAGGGCGAGAGCATTAATAAATATATTCTGGAATATTCTAAGGTTTAGGTGAAGGCTATGGCAAGTGACAACAGTATATTTGAGGGCGGCTTCGGTATCGAGCGTGAAACTCTCAGGGTGGATAAAAACGGCAGGCTGGCACAGACCCCCCACCCCTTTGACGACCCCCATATGGAGAGAGATTTCTGCGAGAGCCAGCTGGAGCTGATAACCCCAGTCTGTCCCTCGCCCAAAGCGGCGCTTGAAGAGCTGGGCAGACTGTCTGACAAAGCTGTCAAGACGCTGGAAGAAAGGGGTGAATACCTCTGGCTTTGCAGCAACCCCCCACATTATGACAGCGAGGACGAGGTGGTGGTCGCCCGGTACAGCGGCGATAAGATAAACAAGCACGAATACCGCATAAAGCTGCTCAGGCGCTACGGCAAGCGGCTGATGACCTACTCGGGCATACATTTCAACTATTCGCTGTCGGGGGAGTATATCAGAAAGCTCAACACAAGCGGCGAGCCTTTGGGGGAGTTTACCGACAGGCTTTATCTGAAGCTTTTCAAATACGCCACACGCTACAGCTGGCTGATACTGCTGCTGACGGCGGCAAGCCCTGTGTTTGATATGTCTCTCAGGGAGCAAAGCGGCGTGAAAACGGCGTTTGACGGTCACGGCTCATGCCGCAGCGGGGTTAACGGCTACTGGAACGCATTTATACCAAGGCTTGATCATTCGAGCCTTAAAGCCTATGCCGACAGCGTGAACAGCTACATACAAAAGGGCGTGCTTTTCTCGGCAGGGGAGCTGTATCTGCCTGTGAGGATAAAGCCCAGGGGCGAAAACAGCCTTGAAAGCCTGGTGAAAAACGGCGCAGACCATATCGAGCTGAGAATGTTCGACCTGAACCCCCTTGCACCCGAGGGCGTGTTCGCCGAGGACCTTGAATTTGCACACTATTTTATGATATACCTGATAAATCTGCCCGATTTTGAGTTTACGCCCGAAATGCAGGCGCAGGCGATAGCAAACCACAAGCAGGCAGCAGGCTTTGACCTTGACGAGATAGTGATAAACGGCTACCCTGCAAGATACGCCGCACTGGGTCTGCTTGATGATATGGAAGCCTATTTCGGCGAGTATGAGCAGGTGATGGAGACCATAGCCTTCCAGCGGCGCAAGCTCACAAGCGGCGAGCGCTACTGCAATAAGGTGTATGATATGTTTCACAATAATTTTAACCGGGAGTTTTTTGACTACATAAAAAACAGATAAACAGGGGATATGCCCCGAACCCCAAAAGGGGAAAAAATACAGAAGAAAGGCGGAATGGATATGTGCGAGCTGTTCGGCGCGAGCCTGAAGAGAAAAGCTGATTTGAAAAACTATCTGAAGGAGTTTTACAGTCACTGTACCATGCACCCCCACGGCTGGGGGATCATGAGCGAGTCGGACGGCAGCCTGTTCATCGAAAAGGAAGCTGTAAGGGCTGACAGAAGCGATAATCTGAAATATATAATAGGAACTCTGCCCATGCAGAGCATAACCCTTGCCCACATACGCTATGCCACCGTGGGCTCCATGATACAGGAAAACGCCCACCCCTTTACGGCGCTTGACAAAAACGGGCGCCGCTGGACCCTTATCCACAACGGCACCATCTACTCGGGCTTTGAGCTTATGAAGTATCTGGAGCTGCAAAAGGGAGACACAGACTCTGAAAGGGTCTTTATGTATTTTATGGATATGGTGAACGCCGCCATCGACCAAAAGGGGGAGCTGACCTGCGAGGACAGGTTTGAGCTGGTTGAGGAGCTGGCACTCAGGCTGTCCGCCAGAAACAAGTTCAACTTTATGATATATGACGGCGAGCTTTTGTATGTACACAAAAATATGAAGGGTACCCTGTCCTACGAGCATGACGAAAACGGCTATGTTTTCTCCACCCAGCCCCTTGCAGGCGGCGAAGGCTGGGACAGCTTCCCACTGTGCAGGGTGGCTGCCTATAAAAACGGCGAGAGGGTATTTGTGGGCAAGCACCACAATAATCTGTTTATTCCTACTCTTGATTATATCAGTGCATTCGATGCTATGAATATCTGATATATATATCTGAAAAATAAAAAGGTATCCCCCGTGGTCGGTGATGATCAATCGACCGTCAGGGGATACTTTATTTTTTGACTGAAAGTCCGGATAGTGCTGCCGCCATGTGCAGGGGGTGGGATAGTAAAAGTGTCAGCTTTAATACTAAAGGCATAGTATGAAGAAGAAAAACGAAAGGAAAAGACTCATACTATGAACGGTTTATTATGGGCTGCCGCAGGCACAGGGTTTACTTTTTTTATGACTGCTCTGGGGGCTTCGGTGGTGTTTTTTATGAAAAAGCAAAGCAGCGAAGGGGTGCAGAAAATTTTTCTGGGCTTCGCTGCGGGAGTTATGATAGCAGCGTCGGTGTGGAGCCTGCTGATACCTGCCATCGAAGAAGCCGAACAGCTGGGCAGGATAGGCTGGATACCAGCCGCAGGGGGCTTTGCGGCTGGGGGAGCTTTTTTGATGCTGCTTGATAAGTTCATGCCATTTTTTCACCCCGAGCCCCACAGGGCAGAGGGCGTAAAGCAGGGGCTGCGGCACTCAGCTATGCTGATATTCGCCATTACGCTGCACAATATCCCCGAGGGCATGGCGGTGGGGCTGGCTTTTGCGCTGGCAGCCAAGGAGAACAGCTCGGTGCTGCTGGCGTCTGCCATTGCTTTAGCCATTGGCATGGGCATACAGAATTTTCCCGAGGGCGCAGCCATTGCCATGCCTGTGAGACAGTCGGGGGCAGGCAGGCTCAAAGCCTTTCTCTGGGGTGCAGCCTCGGGTATAGTTGAGCCGATATTCGGCTTGCTGACCGTGCTGATATCCGGCTCGGTAATTGAGTTTTTGCCGTGGCTGTTGTCCTTTGCCGCAGGTGCTATGCTCTACGTGGTAGCAGATGAGCTGATACCCGAAGCCCACCTTGAGGGCTCAAGACTGGGCACTATCGGCGTTATGGCAGGCTTTATGCTTATGATGATACTTGACGTTGCACTGGGCTGAAAAAGCCGTGAGCGCAGCTTAATAGCTGCTTAATAAATAAAGGTATCCCCTGACGGTCGATTGATCATCACCGACCACGGGGGATACCTTATCACCGCTGTCCAACAATTATCCGCTGTCCGTCAGACACCGGCGAAGCCAACAAGATCAGCCCTTCTCCCCTCGGGGAAAAGGGCAATAATTATGTTATTACAGCCATAGCCCGTATGTGGAGTATCCCCCCGAGCTGCGAACTCTGCGAGAGGTTATCTCAATGCCCGATATGAGCTTTGCGCTTTGTATGCTGTCTAAAATGTATGAGCTGGAGCTGTGCCTTACGCTGGGCGATAAAAGCTTTCCGCCGAAGCCCTTGGCTGTCACCGCCACCACGCAGTTGTCGCTCACCGAGCCTGCCAGGTCTTTAAGGTCTGAAAAGCTGTTCGTCTGCTCGGCGCTCTCACCCGAGGATATCTTTATCTCAAAGGTGAACTCCTTATAGCCGCAGTATTGTCCGCAGCCTGTAACTGCCACGGTAGCTCTGCCCACGGCGGTGTTGTTGTAGTATTTTACCTTATAGTCTATCTCAGGCACCAGCCTGCTGCCGTCAAGGTAGATGTTGAAGCTTGGCTCGATCTTTCTGCCTGTGTACTTCATAACGCTTGGCAGGTCGCTCTCGCAGTCGGACATGGCAGCCTTGGTCCTCACTGTAACGGTGCCTGAAAGCTTGCCGGGGTATCTTCTGCCGTCGATATATTTTACTGCCTGCACTGCATATTCATACTTGGTCTTTGAGGGCAGAGCCATGTCAACATAGCTGGTGGAGGTCACCTCTGCGGCTTCATAAAAGCTGTCCTGGGCGTCGGTGAGCCTGCGCTGTATGATATAGCCGTCCGCCTCGCTGACAGGCTGCCACGAAAGCTGAACGTGGTCCTGATAAACGCCGTCAGCCGCCACCGACTGCGCCGCCTTGGTGTATACCGCACCGCCGCTCACTCCCACATCACCGCTTACATTATCGGAGTAGGTGTTATCGGCGATCACTATCTTAGCGCCCTCTCTTATATTTATGCCCCTGCCGCCGCTGCCGCTGAGGGCGTTGCCGCTGG
>CALCRR010000056.1 GCA_937894495.1 uncultured Ruminococcus sp.
GGGCGAGGTGTATGCCGATATCGTCAGAGGGCTTGTTTGGGGGTGCGAGGAATGAAAGTTAAACACAAAGGGGAGTTTGTGTGATATGCAAAGCTACGAAGAACGCTCAAAGGACTATGAGAAAAAGATAGCTGATTTTCAGGTAAAGCAAAAACAGCCCTACGAATTCAAGAAAAAGTATGCCGAAACAAGGGTCAGGGAGTTTATCAGAGAGTGCGATAAGCGAGGGCTTGAATGCCATGTTTCGGTTGGCGGACTTGATAGTATCACGCTGCTTATGTTCATTCACTCACTTGGCTACACCGATATCCCGGGAGTGTCTGTTTCATCTATCGAGGATAGCTCTGTGCAGGAGGTACATAGAAAGCTTGGAGTGATAAGACTTTCGCCGTACAAGAATAAGGCTGAGATAATAAGGGAGTTCGGCTTTCCTGTTTTATCAAAAGAAATAGCTGCAAAGATAGAGCTGCTGGCAAATCCCTCGGAGAAAAACAAGACTGTTCGTCATGCTATCATTACAGGGGAAACAGGTGAGTACGGTGGCTTTCGCAAAGGCACCAGAATGCAGCTTGCAAACCGCTGGCTGGAGCTTTTCGGAGGTTATGAGAACGAAAACGAGGGCGTTGATTATCAGATACCGCCCTTTAAAGTATCATCGAAATGCTGCTATTTTCTGAAAGAAAAGCCTGCCGATGACTGGGCAAAGGAGCATAATAGCGTGCCGTTTTTAGGCTTAATGGCAAGTGAGGGCGGCAGGCGTGAAAAGTCGCTCATGATAAACGGCTGTAATTACTTCGGCAAAAGCACTATCAGATCAGCGCCCTTTGCGATATTTATGAGAGATGACATTTTACAGCTCGCTCTTGATCTCAATGTTCCTGTTCCAAAGGCATACGGCGAGATAAAAAGGAGCTTTGACGGCAGGCTGTATACCACAAAAGCACAGCGTACAGGCTGTTCTATGTGCGGCTTCGGAATACATCTGGAGAAAAGACCCCACCGCTTTGACAGGCTTCGAGAGCGCAATGAGAAGGAGTGGGATTTCTGGATGAACCGCTGCTGCAAAGACCCCGATGGCACACCCTACGGCTGGGGCAGAGTGCTGGACTACATCGGCGTTGGCTGGAGAGATAAGGTCTTTGATATGAAAAATAATCAGATCAGTTTTGCTGATCTGTAGGATAAGGAGGATAAAAATGACCCTGAAGACCCTAAAACTAACGAACTTTGAAGGAATAAAAAGCCTC
>CALCRR010000057.1 GCA_937894495.1 uncultured Ruminococcus sp.
TACCTTTGCCGCAACAAGGCAAATCTGCTGGTGGTTTCGGTCTTTCCCGTTATAACCAATGCGTTCATCGTTGCGGCTGAGCTTAAATATGTGTTCAATGCCCCCTACTGGGCAAGCGCAGGCTGGGTGGCTCTGGGAGAGTTTGTGTGCGTCAGCGTGCTGGGTGTTATAGTTATCACTGCCCTCAGCAAAAACAAGGGCTTTATGAAGCTGATAATGTCGGGCAATGAAGCTAAGACCGTTTAAATATCCATAAAAAAGTTTGAACCATATGCCTTTTCCTTGCCAATGGCAGGGGAAAGGCATTCTTTTTTACTCTTTTGCGAAAAAAATTGTAAAAAACCCTTGACAAATGTGATGTGATGTGCTATAATATTAATGTTGTTTGAGAGAACAACTTAAATGCAGATCAGTGTGTAAAGCACCTGCCTCGGTTTTGGGTCTGGATCGTGTAAAATTTATCAGGTCTTCATATTTGCAGGTATGGCGGAATTGGCAGACGCGCTAGCTTCAGGTGCTAGTGGGGGCAACCCCGTGGAGGTTCAAGTCCTCTTACCTGCACTGCAAACGCTCTTGGTGTGAACTCACCGAGGGCGTTTTTATTATTCATCATGCGCAGGTATTGCAGTTATTTCGGACATCAAAACTGTGTGAATAACAACTGACCGGCTTTATTAATAACAAAAGGCAGCAAACCCGATATGCTGCCTTTTTGTGACTGAATATATTTGCCGGAGCAAAAAAATGCGTCCTCCCAAACTGATAGGGGAGGACGCATTACTAATCAAGAATATTTACTATTTGCCCGATAGCACCGTCTGAACATATTCGTTAAAGGCAGCGCACAGCATCGAGTTTGACATAAGTAAGTTGGTGGTAGGCTCTGACAGTTTGTTGACAACCACCTTTGTGGTGCCTGTGCATATCTGGATATGTCCCACCGAGTAGACCGAGAACTTCTCGTTGATGAACGCATCGCCGCTGCTGCGCATTACCAGCGGTTCCGAGTAGGACAGCAGCTTGTCGAAAACTGCGGTCAGCTTGTTCAGCCGCTTTTCCTCGGTCACATATTCAAAATCGGCAATATCCGAGAGACCGTTTACGCAGTGACCTGCAATGCAGGCTCTGCCGGGGTCTACAAGTATTATGTGGTTAAAGCGCTCGCCCTGCTTTTTGGTGCAGTAGTAGGGCTCGATGAGGTCGTGCATATAAAGGGGGAGCCAGGCGTTTATGGCAGCTATCATCTCAAAGGGGCTGCGGTCAACATTGTGTATTATCCTTATTTTTATGCCCTTTTTGATGCACTCTCTTATGAGTACCTCCCACTTTTCCAGAAATTCACCTGTGAGCCATTCAAGCCCCAGGTCGTTATAAAGGCATATCTGTTTGCTGCCCTCTTTAATGGCACTGACGATAAAGCGTATTGTCGCCCTTTTGAGCCCCTCTGTACCCTCATACAGGGTCATCTGCTCATTTATGATATCATCATCTTCGGATATGTCATAGTCATAGGGCTTGTATATCTCCATATCGGAGTAGGTCTCGATATGCTCCACCAGAGTTTTAACTGCCTGTATATTGGCAGTCATGCTGTGGTCATACAGCCAGCCGAAAACCTGCCTTGCCGAGTCGGAGCTGCTGAGGTAATCAACAGGCATATCTATCAGCTCAGCCAGCTTTTCCTGCCTGCCGTTTTCATAAATGCGTGCGCAGACGTTCTCGCAAAGGCTCATCATCAGCTCGGGGTTGCGCCTGGGTATGCGTGTGCCGGTCTTTATGCGGCTTATATAGGATGAGTCGATATTCATATCTCTGCTGAGCCTGCTGTTGGAGACATCTGCAAGCTCCATCAGCTGCCTTATCTTTTTGCCGAAGCCCTCGCCGCTGACGTTTGACATACTGGGGGGCGGAGCCTTTTTTTCATCAAAAAGCCAATGTGTAAGCGCTCTTTTGATCTCCATCTCAGTAGCAGCAGAGGTGCCTACTATCATGCAAAGGGTGCCGACCTTGGAATTATCGGCAGCGTAGCCGTAAACGCCGTCAATAAACCTCTGGACGGTGTGGCTTTTGGGGCTGTAGGAACGAGAGCCGCTTTTCAGTCTGCTCAGACCCGATGAGGTGATACCTGAGTATTTTCCGACTGTTTTAAGATCGCAGCCAAGCTCGTGGATAATATACTCGATCTTTTCATTCAACATAGTTTCTTACCTTTAATGGGGCAATCATCATTGCCGAGCCATATTTCCTTTACAGTTATTTTTTTCTCCCCTATAATTTTCCTATATTTTGCATATTTTTTATGATTATATCATGTAGCGCCCAAGGTTTCAATAGCTGTCAACAAACTGTCAATGACAGTTAACTGATGAAAGCCGTGCGTTTTAAAGTTTACCCCGTTGCATACAAATTATGCCCCTCAAGCTAACTGAGGGGCACAAAAGTGCCGCTGACCGGACTTGAACCGGTACGGATTTTACTCCGAGGGATTTTAAGTCCCTTGTGTCTGCCTGTTCCACCACAGCGGCATTTATTCTTTTTACAAGTAATAATTATATCATATTTTTTTATAATTGTCAAGCTCTTCACCAAGGGTGCTCACCGCACGGGGTATTTCCCCCACCTCCCGCACTTTCGTGTAGACAGGCAAGATATCGAGTCCTCCCC
>CALCRR010000058.1 GCA_937894495.1 uncultured Ruminococcus sp.
ACCTTAAAGAGATAGACGCTGCCCCCACCGAGGAAAAGGCTGACGAGCCTGCACCCACTGAGCCCCCACAGGAGACAGCTCCCCAGGCGGCAGCCGAGGTAAAGGCAGATGAAACCCCTGTTGCCGATGCTGCTAGCGCTGCCAAAAGGCTGCGCTGTGTTGAGTGCGGCACCGAGTTTGAAAAGGGCAAGTTCTGCACCGTCTGCGGCGGCGACCTTAAAGAGATAGACGCTGCCCCCACCGAGGAAAAGGCTGACGAGCCTGCACCTGCCGAGCCCCCACAGGAGACAGCTCCCCAGGCGGCAGCCGAGGTAAAGGCAGATGAAGCTGCGCCCGAGGAAGAGCCTTCGGCTGAGGAGAAAAAGCCGCTGCTCAGGTGTACCCTCTGCGGCATGAGCTTTGACAAGGGCAAGTTCTGCAAGGTCTGCGGCGGCAAGCTGGAGGAGGTACAGCCCGAGCCCGAGCAGCCAAAGCCCCAGCAGCCTGCAATGTCAATGTTCAACACGCCCCCTGCAAATGTGGCTGATAATATCGTGGGTCAGGTACTGAATGACATACCCCAGACCCAGGCAGCACCCCAGCAGTCGGGACTTAAATGCAGGGGCTGCGGCAAGCTTTATGAAAAAGGCAAGTTCTGCACAGTCTGCGGCGGAATGCTCGACCCCATCGGCGCAGCGCCCCAGCCTGCACCACAGGCGGCTGCACCTGTCGGCTTCCACTGCGAGCAGTGCGGCAAGGCTTACGAAAAGGGCAAGTTCTGCACCGTCTGCGGCGGCAGACTTGTTCCCAACGGTCAGCCTATGTATAACTGATATTAAAAATATTCAAGCCCGGGAGCTTTGCTTTGCTCCCGGGCTTTGTTATGTAAATTGTGCCAAGCTCCGTCACCACGGCTTGACCGTGCCGACTATCTCGGAGATGTTTTGCAAACCGTTATCCTCGCAGTATTTTTCCAGCCCGTCTATTATCTTCACGGGGGCATAGGGGTCGTTGAAAATGGCTGCGCCTACCTGCACCAGCTGTGCGCCTGCCATCATTATCTCAACTGCGTCCTCCCAGGTGGCTACTCCGCCCATGCCGCAGACGGGTATTTTAACTGCGTTGGCTACCTGCCAAACCATTCTCACCGCCACGGGGAACACCGCAGGACCCGACAGACCCCCCACATTGTTTTTAAGTATGGGTCTGCCCGTTTTTATGTCTATCCTCATGCCGAGGAGTGTGTTTATCAGCGACACTGCGTCCGCACCGTTGGCTTCAACGCTCTTTGCTATCTCAGTGATACTGGTCACGTTGGGCGAGAGCTTTACCATAACAGGCTTGTCCGAGTTATCCTTGACCGCCCTTGTTACCTCCCCTGCCACTGCGCAGTCTGTGCCGAAGGCAGCGCCGCCGTGCTTAACGTTGGGGCAGCTGATGTTCAGCTCGATGATATCCACCGCCGTGCCTTTCAGCTTTGCGGCAGTCTCGGCGCACTCCTCAACGGTCGAGCCTGCAATATTCGCGATTATACGGGTATCCTTGGTGACAAGGTTCGGCAGCTCGTAGCTTATAAACTTATCCACGCCGCCGTTTTGCAGTCCCACCGAGTTGAGCATACCGCTTGGGGTCTCGGCGACTCTCGGGGCAGGGTTGCCCTCACGCCTGTTAAGGGTAGTTCCCTTTACCGAAATGCCCCCCAGTTTTGAAAGTGGGTAAAGGCTCTCATACTCTCTGCCGTAGCCGTAGGTGCCGCTGGCAGGTACTATGGGGTTTTTAAAATCAACTCCGCAGAAGCTCACTCCAAGTCTGCTCATTTAAAAACCACCTCCTTGCTGTCAAATACAGGTCCGTCCTTGCATACGTGGGAGTGTATCTCCTTGCCGTCCTTAACTGTTTTGCAGGCGCATACCAGACACGCACCCACGCCGCAAGCCATTCTCTGCTCCAGAGACACCTGACACTCCACACCGTTTTTCTCAGCGATATCAGTCACTCTTTCAAGCATCACCATAGGACCGCAGGCATATATGATATCGGGCTTTTCCTTGGCTATCTGCTTAGTGAGCGCATCGGTCACAAAGCCCTTTTCGCCAGCCGAGCCGTCGTCGGTACACAGCACCGTCTCAGCTCCCAGCTTTTCAAAGTCCTCCTGCAAGATCACCGCCGCCATATTGCGAAAGCCGCTTATAGCCACGGCATTTTCGCCGTACTCACCTGCTATGCCCACCATTGGGGGCACGCCTATGCCGCCGCCCACGCATATGGCTTTTTTGCCTTTTCCCAGCACCCTGAAGCCGTTGCCCAGCGGTGCGATAATGTCTATCAGGTCATTTTTATCAAGCTCTGCCAGCTTTTCGGTGCCCTTTCCTCTTATCTCAAACACCAGCCTGATAGTGCCTTTTTGCTTATCTATAGCGCAGATAGAGATAGGTCTGCGCAGAAAAAAGCCCTCTGCTGCCACCTGTGCGAACTGCCCGGGCTTAGCAAGCTCAGCCACTTCGGGGCAGTATATCTCAATATCAAAAACGTTTTTTGCAAGGTTTCGTTTTTCAACTATAGGGTATTTACCCTGTTTGTACATAATATCATCTCCCGTTATGACGTAAGTATCAAGAGGCATTATTCGGGGTAAGCTATCCTCGGCAGGTAAGAGATTATATCCTCCTTCATGCGGATAACTTCTCTTCTGGCTGCCTTGGCGAAGTCCTTTTCGTCGCAGTTTTCTTCCTTCTTGTAAGCGCACATCACCGCTCTCGAAGAATTTACTATAGCACCTAATCCGTTCTTGTCAAAGCCCTTGCTCACGCCCTCAGCTCCGCCGCCCTGTGCGCCGTAGCCTGGTACCAAGAAGAATGTGTGGGGCAGCGCCGCTCTCATCTCGGCAAGCTGCTGGGGGTAGGTAGCTCCCACAACTGCGCCCACGCCGCTGTAGCCGTACTTGCCCATGACCTCCTCGCCCCATTTTTCGCACATATCGCCCATGGTGGCATAAACGGTCTTGTCGCCTATTTTAAGGTCCTGCAGCTCGCCCGAGGACTTGTTTGAGGTCTTTACCAGCACGAAAATGCCCTTATCAAACAGCTTGCACTGCTCAAGCAATGGGCTAATGCCGTCTGTACCCAGATAGCCGTTAACCGTCAAAGCGTCAGCGCCGAAGGCTTCTATCTTCTCGCCCCCCACATCGGTCAGTCCCAGATGTGCCGTGGCATAAGCCTCCATAGTTGCACCTATGTCGTTTCTCTTGCCGTCGGTCATAACGAACATACCCTTTTCCTTTGCATACTGTATTGTCTTGTAAAGGGTCTTTACTCCCTCATAGCCGTACATCTCATAGTAGGCTGCCTGGGGCTTTATGGCAGGGCAGATATCGTGTATCTCGTCTATAATAGCCTTGTTGAATTCAAGTATAGCCTTTGCGGCAGCCTTTAAGGTCCTGCCGTATTTTTTATATTTCTTGTCCTTTATGTACTCGGGAACATATTCAAGCTTGGGGTCAAGACCCACCACAGAGGGGTTCTGGGTCTTTACTATGTTCTCAATAAGTCTGTCCATTGACATTTGTGCATTACCTCCTTGTTTAATATGTAAGAGCTTTACTGATCTATCCTGTTACCTCTTTGGTCGTATTTGTTTTCACGTTTGAACAGCGCCTTTTCCAGCACTGTCAGAGCTATTATGAGCACCGCCACAACTCCTATGGTCACGGCAAATTCCCTGTCGCTTTTATCAAGCTCTGTGAGCTTTTTGTCCTGCTGCTCATCTTTAGTATCTATTTTTGGCATAGGCGCAAACTCACCCCCGATATTTATATCGGGCAGAGATGTATCTATGTCGTAGACGGCAGGTATCTCGCTGAGCTCCATGCCGTTTTCTTCGGCATAGCTCGCCCCGAGGGTGCCCGACTTTGCTATGATACCGCAGCCGTAGGGCTTCTCAGCCATATCCTCGCTGTCATAATAATACCCCACAGCAGCATCGCCGATATATTCAAGCCCGTCAGGCATGATAACCTGTGTAAGCTTTGTATCGTTTAAAAAGCAGCCGTCGCCTATAGACTTCAAGCTCCCGGGCAGCATCACATTTGTAAGAGACTCACAGTCGATAAACGCCATAAAGTCGATACCTGTGACCCCCTCCCCCATAAACACCGTTTCAAGGGCGGTACAGCCGCTGAAGGCTTCGGGCAGTATATACTCAACACTTCCGGGTATAGTCACCATTTCAAGGGCGGTACAGCCGCCAAAGGCGTAGCTTGATATAACATTAACGCTGTCGGGAATGACCACCTCTCTGAGCTTGTCGTTTCTCTCAAAAGCGCCGTAGTCTATCTCCCTTACGGGCAGACCCTCTGCTTCCTCGCATATCACTACCTTTTCGGCAGCTGCACCTTTATCGAGGGCTGCAAAGTCATCATACAGCGCATAAACGCTGCCGTCTATCTCCACCGTGCCCACAGGCTCCTTGAAGTTTGTAAGGTCAAGGTTTTTGCCCTCCATAGGGTCGGTTTGGGCAGCTGCGGTCAGGCTCATGCAAGCCGCCGCCAGCGCTGCCGTTAACACAAACAAAAGCTTTTTCATTATCTTATAAGCTGAAAACCACCTTGCCGCGGCAGATGGTATAAATATTCTTGCCCCTGAGCTTTTCGCCCTTGAACACGCTGTTTTTGCTCTTTGAGTTCAGCTCCTCGGGTATTACCTCCCATTCCAGGTCGGGGTCGAAGATGGTCAGGTCGCAGCGCTCCCCTTCGGCAATTTTTACAGGCTCCAGCCCCAGTATTTTTCTGGGGTTTATGCTCATTAACTCGGCTATTTTGTTAAGGTCAGCCTTGCCCGTGTGGTAAAGCTGCGTCAGCGTCACCGCCAGTGAGGTCTCCAACCCCACCACGCCGTTGGGGGCTTTCTCAAAATCAGCCTTGTCCTCTGCCGAGTGGGGGGCATGGTCGGTTATTATGCAGTCGATAGTGCCGTCAAGCAGCGCCTCCTCGATAGCCTGCCTGTCCTTCTCTGTCCTGAGAGGGGGCGACATTCTGTAGTCGGCGTCTCTTTTAAGCAGCTTTTCATCGGTATATGTAAAATAGTGGGGGGCTGTCTCGCAGGTGACCTTAACGCCGTCCCTCTTGGCAGCTCTAATTATATTGACCGAGCCGTAGGTGGAGACATGGCAGATATGCACCCTTGCACCGCAGCTCATAGCCAGAGCTATCTCTCTTGCGGTTATGTAGTCCTCGCTGGCTCTGTCCATACCCTTTACGCCCAGCTTTTTTGATACCTCGCCCTTGTTGATTATACCGCCGTTTATTATTTTAAGGTCCTCACAGTGTGAGGTCACAATAAGACCGTTTTCGTTGGTCTTTTCCAGCGCCTGTCTCATAAGCTCGGCATTCTCAACAGGTCTGCCGTCGTCGGATATGGCGACGATGCCTGCTTTTTTAAGCTCCTCATAGTCGCACAGTTCCTCACCCTTCATGCCCCTGGTAACGCAGGCATATGGTATAACGTCGATACCTGTTTTCTCCGCCTTGTCAAAAACATACTTCACAAGCTCGGGGGTATCAATGGGGGGCTTGGTGTTGGGCATACAGGCGACCCCCGTGAAGCCCCCTGCCTTAGCCGCATTTGCACCAGTGATTATGTCCTCTTTATAAGTAAAGCCGGGATCTCTGAAATGCACGTGCATATCAAAAAGCCCCGGCAGTGCGCAAAGCTTGCCTTTGCCGTCTATAACTCTGGTATTCTCCTCAGGCTCAATACTGCCGAGGGCGGAGATCTTTCCGCCCTCCACAGCAATATCCGTTATCCTGTCAAGCCCCGTCTGAGGGTCACAGGCTCTGACATTCTTTATCAGCAGCTCCATTACTGCTCCTTACTTCTCTTCGTCGCCGTTGCCGTCCAGGAATTCGAGTACGGTCCTTGTTCTGTTACAGTTGAATACTGTATCGCAGTTTGAGAATATGAACTTACAGCTGGCTTTCAGGTTCATGATCTCCTTCTTCTCCCTGTCGTTGAGGAAGGTAGTACCCAGCTCATTGGTCTGTGCCTCATAATCAAGGTTCCTGTAGGTTATGGTGGTGAAGAAGCCCAGCTTTTCGCCCAGCTTCAGCGACTTGTCTCTGTCCTTGGGCAGCACCATCAGCTTGATCTTCTTGTTGTCCTCGTCGATCTTGTAGTAGCCCTTTGCCAGTATCTTGCTGGTGTCCTTCTCCTCAGTGATCTTGAAGCCCTTTGTCTGGGTGAAGGTTATCCTGATATTCTGACTCTCGTCAGTCCAGTAGCCTGCGATAAACTCTCTCGAATCGGTACCCCTGTCATGGGTGGGCTTGTTGAAGATATATGTGCACACGAACACGCCGCATACTACTATAACAACAAACAGCAGACCCAACAAAGTTGAAACAAATTTCTTCATGTCGATTTCCTCCCAAATCTGTTATTTACTGCATTATTTTATTTCAAGAACAGCGCCCCTGTTTGCCGATGTAACAAGGGAAGCATATCTTGAAAGATAGCCTGTTTTTATCCTGGGCTCTCTGGGCACCCAGTTCTTTCTTCTCTCCTCCAGCTCCTCATCTGATACCTTGAGCTGTATGCTGTGGGCGTTGATATCTATTGCTATAATATCCCCCTCTTTTACCAGTGCGATATTGCCGCCCAGTGCAGCCTCGGGCGAAACGTGACCGATAGATGCGCCCCTTGTAGCACCGCTGAAACGTCCGTCGGTGATAAGTGCTACAGATGAGCCGAGCCCCATGCCCTGTATTGCTGAGGTCGGGTTGAGCATCTCTCTCATTCCGGGGCCGCCCTTTGGACCCTCATAGCGGATAACTACCACATCGCCGGGGTTTATCTTGCCGCCTCTGATAGCGTCGATAGCGTCCTCCTCACACTCATAAACTCTTGCAGGTCCCTCATGCTTCAACATTTCGGGAGCTACTGCCGATCTCTTAACAACGCAGGTATCGGGCGCCAGGTTGCCCCTTAAAACTGCTATGCCGCCGTTGGGCATAAATGGGTCGTCGATAGGTCTGATTATCTCCGGGTCCTTGTTCACGCAGCCTGCTATGTTCTCACCCACCGTCTTGCCTGTGCAGGTAATGCACGATGTGTCGATAAGCTCCTTCTTTGAGAGCTCGTTAAGCACCGCATAAACTCCGCCTGCTTCGTTAAGGTCCTCCATATAGGTATGACCTGCGGGAGCGAGGTGACAGAGGTTGGGCGTTCTCTCGGATATCTCGTTGACCATTTCAAGGTCAAGCTCTATGCCGCACTCGTGAGCTATAGCAGGCAGGTGCAGCATTGAGTTTGTTGAGCAGCCCAGAGCCATATCCGCAGCGATAGCGTTCCTGAAAGCAGCCTCGGTCATGATATCTCTGGGTCTGATATTCTGTCTCAAAAGCTCCATCACCTGCATACCTGCACGCTTTGCCAGCTTTAATCTCTCGGAATACACCGCAGGGATAGTGCCGTTGCCTTTAAGACCCATGCCCAGCACCTCGGTAAGGCAGTTCATTGAGTTAGCGGTGTACATACCCGAGCATGAACCGCAGGAAGGACAGGCTTTGTTCTCAAACTCCTCAACGTCCTCCAGAGTGAACTTGCCTGCGTTATAAGAGCCCACAGCCTCAAACATACTTGAAAGCGAGGTCTTTTTGCCCTTGACACGGCCTGCCAGCATAGGTCCGCCCGAAACGAACACGGTAGGAACATTCACCCTTGCCGCAGCCATCAGCAGACCGGGCACGTTCTTATCGCAGTTAGGCACCATTACCAGCGCATCAAAGTGGTGTGCCAGCGCCATACACTCGGTTGAGTCGGCGATAAGGTCTCTTGTCACCAGCGAATACTTCATGCCCTGGTGACCCATTGCTATACCGTCGCACACAGCGATAGCAGGGAAAACCACAGGTGTACCACCTGCCATAGCAACGCCCATTCTCACTGCCTCAACGATCTTGTCGATATTCATATGTCCGGGAACTATCTCGTTATATGAGGAAACTATACCTACCAGGGGTCTCTCCATTTCCTCCTTGGTCATGCCCAGCGCATTGAACAGCGATCTCTGGGGAGCCTTGTCAACTCCCTCACAAAAATAATTGTTTGCCATTTTCATTACCCTCTTTATGTTATTTTATCAGGCTGAGTCACTGCAAAGCCTATTGTTTTTTCTTTTTATTCTTGATGAAGCTGTCAGCCAGCAGAAAAGCTCCTCCCATAAGCAGGGGCAGGCTGTATATCCACCAGTATCTTCTGCCGCTGATATTTTTTATCTCGATATAGTACAGCGAAAGATTATCCTCGCTCAGCTCCTCCATAGCGTCGGTCCTGTAATAAGCGCCCTTGTAGGTATCCTTCCAGCTTTCGAGAAAATCCTTTATGCGCTTATCGTTCTTGCTGCTGCGTGTGATAACTCCGTCAAACTCATAGACATCGTTCATATACCGAAAATCCACGAACCTGCCGCTGGATATCTGCAAAAATATATCGGTGCTCTCAAACTCGTCGATAAGCATACAGATATACTTGCCCGTCCCCGGGGCTGCATTGGTGACGAACATGGCTGTCACCGCGTCCTCAGAGGTGGTCTTTGAGTCCTCGCTGTATATCATAAGCGGGGCGGTCCGGTTATCCTCCCCCTCCACCAGAGGACCCCAGGACACCCCCTCAAAGCTGCCCTTTACATAGGTGCCGCTTTTTAAATCCTTAGCCTTCAGCTGCGATATATCCTTTCTGTTATCAACACCTGCCCTAACGGCAAGCCCGAATATCAGCGCCGCCAAGCCCAGCACCAGCATTACCGCTGCGCCTATGCGCTGGGTCTTTATCTTCTTTTTCATAGCTATGTCCTCGTTGGGGGCTTTACCCCATATCAGTCATTGCCGCTGCCTATGAGCGTTTCGGTATAGGTCTCGGCTATCCTGTCAAGGGCAGCCACCAGCTGAGCTTCCAGCGAAGTTCCCTGTATCTTCGGGTCATACCTCACATACAAAAGCGAGTCCTTCCAGTAATCCACACGGTCAAAGGCATAAAAGTAAATTATCTTGCCGTCATACATGGTGAGCTTTGCAAAGCCCTTTACGTAAAATCTGCCGCTCAAAGGGGTCACTCCCCATGCGCCGTTTATGCTGCCCGTATTCTTAAACTCTGCGCCGTACCCCATTCTGGAGTTATAGTCCTCTATGAGAATTATAGGCTCGTTCAGGTCGGACTCAAAGGTATCGGGGTCTGAGTCGGGGGCGTACTGGAAAGCCACAGGCACCTCTGCCGCTCCCGTATCAAAGTCGATAAAATCGCCGCTTATCTTAAAGCTTATCTCATACTTGCTGTCATCGCCGTATTCGGTGGTCTTATACTCATACTCAGGCTTAGGCGCAGCAGGTGCGTCATACCTGCCATTACCGCTGACAGCGCTGACGGGTGCAGGCTGGCTGCTTGCCCCACTGCCCTCATTCGCATAATGGGCAGCGTCCGCCTCTGCCTGTCTGTCTGCCTTTTGCGCCCACTGCTCCATGCTGTTAAAGGTCTTGTTCTCCCTGAGCTTCTGCTCGGTGATATTCTCCCCCTTCTCGCCGATGACCGCCTTGGCAACGTCTTTTAAAAGTCCGTCTAAAAGTCCCATATCAAGCTCCCCCTTATTTATGAGACAGACCTAAGAACGCAGCACCGATTATGCCTGCATCATTGCCAAGCTTTGCAATAACTATCTCGGTGTTTTTCTCGCTGTTCTTGGTGTATATCTCCTTTGCCACCAGCTCTTTAAGGGGCAAAAGCAGGGGGTCGCCCTCATTGCACACGCCGCCGCCTATGCAGAGCACATCTGGCTGGAAAATATTTATGGTGTTGGTGATACCGCAGGCAAGATACCTGATATACTTATCAACTACCTCCTTGCCCGACCTGTCGCCTGCTCTCATAGCGTTAAAGGCTGTTCTGGCAGATACCTTGCCGTCCTCCTCATTCATCTTCCACATTACCGATGACTTATCCTCCAGCATAGCCTCTCTGGTCATTCTAACAAGACCCGTAGCCGAGGAGAATACCTCAAAGCAGCCCTTTCTGCCGCAGGTACACTCGGGACCGTTGGGGTCGATCACTGTATGACCTATCTCAGCCCCTGCAAAGTTAAAGCCCGAGTATATCTTTTTATTGATGATTATACCGCCGCCGACGCCTGTGCCAAGGGTTATGCACACCGCATCGTTAGCTCCCTTTGCAGCGCCTGCCACAAACTCGCCGTAAGCCGCAGCATTGGCGTCATTCTCAACATAGCAGGGCTTGTCGATGTGCGTTCTCATAAGCTTTACCACAGGGAAGTTGAGAAAGCCCAGGTTGTTTGAATACTCGATTATACCCGTTTCGGAATTTGCCGTACCCGGGGTGCCTATACCAACGCTCTCGATATCGTCAAGGCTGAGCCCTGCGTTCTCCACAGCTTCAAGAGCCACCTTAGCCATATCTGCGCATATCTCCTCGGCAGGTCTTGGCAGATTGGTCTTGCAGGTCGCCTTTGCGACTATCTCAAACTCCTCGCTGACAACGCCTGCCTTTATGTTGGTGCCGCCCAGGTCGATACCTATGTAATACTTCATTTTTATTCCTCCGCTTCCTCTTTTTCGGTAATATATCTGAATATCTCGACGCAGAGCTGCCCTGTCATAAAGCCTGCCATTGCCGAAAATGTGCGTTTCAGATTTTTATTGTCTGCCGTCAGCATAGCTGCGATATATGCCACAGCTGCGATGGCAGGGCTGATGATAGTAAGTATGGTCTTTTTATTCATATTGCCCACCTCTTATCACACCTCTGAGAGCACTGCCTTTGCGCTGCCCTCAACAGTAAAGCTGCCTGCGTCGGCGCTTATAAAAATGCTGTCGCCCTTTTTGAACTCAACAGTGTCCTCACCGACTACCCTGCCGCTGCCCTCCAGGATAAGCAGGTGCTTGAAGCTGCTGCCGTCTGCTTTCAGCTCAGCCTTGTCCTTGATATCCAGCACATAGGTAGTGAAATACTCGCAGCTTGCCATGAGCTTTGAGCTGTAGCCCTCATGCTCCTCCACGGGAGTATCGGGGTACTGCTGTGCAGGTGCCAGCCTGGTCACGTCCTTAGCCTTTTCAACGTGCAGCTCTCTGGGCTTGCCGTCCTTGCCCACTCTGCCGTAGTCATATATACGGTAGGTGGTATTTGAGTTCTGCTGTATCTCGGCAATAAGAATACCCTTGCCGATAGCGTGGAGCGTTCCCGAGCGGATAAAGAAAACATCGCCCTTGTGAACAGGCACGTTATTTGTTACCTCCAGCAGAGTATTATTTGCTATCCTCTCGGCAAACTCGTCCTTTGATATCTCGTGCTTGAAGCCGTAGAGCAGCTCTGCCCCCTCGTCACAGTCCACCACATACCACATCTCGGTCTTGCCGTACTCCCCCTCGACTCTTTGTGCATACTCATTATCGGGGTGTACCTGCACCGACAGGTTATCCTTAGCGTCGATAAGCTTTATAAGTATGGGGAACTCCTCAAAGCGCCGGCAGTTTGTGCCAAGCACCTCTTTGCCTGCCTTTTCTATATACTCAGCCAGCGTCAGCCCCGAAAACTCGCCGCCGTCAACAACGCTTGCGCCGTCCTTATGGCATGAAAGCTCCCAGCTCTCAGCCACCTTATCATAATCACAGTCCTTGCCGTACTCGTCCCTGAGCCTTGTGCCGCCCCAGAGATAGTCCTTGAAAGCAGGTTTAAGCTTGAATATTGCCATGTTTTATTACCTCCGTTATCCGTTCACCCCACTGTGAACAACTATAATATGCCACTTATAATCATACCACAAAACCGCCTTTAAGTCAATAAATTTTCACAAAAAAACCATGGAAATCAATTTTTGCTATCCTTTTTTTCGGGCACGCACTTCTTGCCTCTTGCTCAGAGAAAACGATTTTGATAAAACATCGCCTTTTTGTATATTCCCCCGCTGGCGGCGAGCATACACTATGCACATAAAATTCCCTGCGGTCGCACCTGTTCATACGACTATATCATTCAAAATAAACAAAATGAAATTTCCGCACTTCTTGCCTCTTGCTTCTTACCTCTTGCCTCTAAAAAAAGAAGAAGCCCGAAGCACGGACCTCTCCCCTTGTTATCAAACCATTTACCTGTACTCTCCCATAAAGAACAGCGCCAGTGTGCCGGGACCCGAGTGGGCGCCGATAACGGGACCCGTGTAATTGACTATCACCTCGGTATCCTTGCCAAATATATCCTTCATCATCTTAACGGCATACTCAGCGTCCTCGATACAGTCGCCGTGGCTGAGTGCCACCACCTTGTTCTCATGATCGCCCTTGCGTTCCTTTATCATCTCGCCCAGCTTGTTGATAGACTGCTTTCTGCCCCTAACCTTGCCCTGGGGGATAAGATGACCGTCGTTATCCACATTGAGCACGGGCTTTATGTTCATAACAGTTCCTGCAATGGCAGCCGCTCTTGAAACTCTGCCGCCCCTGAAAAGATATTTAAGGTCATCTACCGTAAACACGTGGCAAAGGTGGTATCTTGTCACCTCCAGCCAGTCAGCCAGGCGGTCGATATCCATGCCCTCACGCTTTTTCTTCTCGGCATAATAAAGCAGCAGACCCTCGCCCGAGGAAGCGCACAGCGAGTCAACTATCCTTATCTTTGCATCGGGATATTTTTCAAGCAGGGTATCTCTTGCTATCAGTGAGCTGCTGTAGCTGCCGCTGAGCCCCGAGGAAAACGCCAGATAGAGGATATCATAGCCTTTTTTCAGCTCCTCCTCCCAGACATCTATATACACGCCTGTGGATATCTGCGATGTTTTGGTGGTCGCACCGGCTCTCATGCGCTTATAAAACTCCTGCATTGAGATATTGTCGTTAGTAAAGCTCTCGCCGTCCACCTCAAAAACCAGCTGTAATATTTTAGCGTCCATTTTAGCCAGCACATCGCTGTTAAGGTCGCAGGTGGAGTCACAATACAAAATATAAGGTCTGTTCATATCAAGCCCTCCCAAGCTGATGATTTTATCGCTGCTACAAGTATAACACATTTTTCACATTCTGTAACGGTTTTTTCAAAAATACTTTTGTAAATTTTTATTTAATACCCTAAAGCGTTTAAACAAAAATGCGACAGTTGTCCAAAAAAGAGGCAAGAGGCAAGAAGCAAGAGGCAAGAAAACCGTTTTAAAAAATTTTGCGGTAAAACGCACTAAAACTCGTTTACAAGGTTGGTGCAGTCGGGTGCAGGATTTATATTTTGCTGTGGTTTTAGGGTATGCGCCTTGAAAACTACCCACAGCTTTAGTGGGGGGGAAATAAATTCTGATCAAAATTACCTACAGCGCACCAAGTCAACATTTGGCAGGGTTGGCGCAGCCATCAAAATAATAGCAGCCACAAAAG
>CALCRR010000059.1 GCA_937894495.1 uncultured Ruminococcus sp.
TTTCTTGCCTCTTGCCTCTGACATCTTGCCTCTAGTGGGAGGGGGTGCTTTTGTGACCTCTCTTACTTCGATACGCTGCGCGAACCTTGCCAAATGTTGACTTTGTGCGTTGTAGGGGATTTTGATAAGAATTTAATTTCCCCACTAAAACAGTGTGGAACTTTTTACAGACCTCTGCATTTGTGCAAATTACTGCATAATTCTGTAAAACGTTTTTCTAGCCACTAGCTATCTAACGACTAGCGACTAGCAGGGAAAAGAAATTATGTGAAAAATGTTAAGATTTGAGGACGGAATTTTGTGTATTTTACAGAAATATGAACCATCTATTGAAATTTTTGCGAGGATAGTGTATAATAATAGTAGACTTTTCCTTGGGAGGACGACGAGGTGAATAGAGAGATACTGATAGACTGCGGTATAGATTATGACGGCGGCGTGGAAAAATTTATGGACGAAGCTGAGCTTTATGAAAGGCTGCTTATGGAATTTCCGCAGGACAATACCTTTGATGAGGCTAAAGAATGTATAGAGAAGGGCGACTATGACGGGGCGGCTAAGGCTGTCCATGCCATGAAGTCGGTAACAGGCACCCTTTCGATGAACGGGCTCTACAGGCTTTGCAGCCGGACGGTGGATTTTATACGAAACGGTGAGCTGCAAAAAGCCGATGAAAGCTTTGGCGAGACTTATTCGGGCTATTTTAAAATAGTTAAGGGCATTGAGAAAGCTAAGGAGGGCGGCTGCAATTGAGGTATCTGATAGTTGTTGATATGCAGAACGATTTTATCGACGGCAGCTTAGGCACTGACGAGGCGCAGCTGATAGTTGACAATGTCTGCAAAAAAATTGAAGAGGTAAAGGCTGAGGGCGGTGTGATATACGCCACTCTCGATACTCACGGCGAGGATTATCTGCAAACCAGAGAGGGCAGGTTTTTGCCTGTTGAGCACTGCATAAAGGGCACCCACGGCTGGCAGCTGAACAGCAAGGTGGTTGCGGCGCTGGAGGGCTGTGCGCAGATATATGAAAAGCCCACCTTCGGCTCAAAAAAGCTGGCGGAGGATATCTCGGCGAGGGTCAATGAGGGAGACACGGTGGAGCTCTGCGGACTTTGCACGGATATCTGCGTGGTGTCTAACGCCCTGCTCATAAAGGCGCTTTCTCCCGAAACGGATATCACGGTGGACCAAAGCTGCTGCGCAGGGGTAACTCCCGAAAAGCACCTGGCAGCGCTGGAAACCATGCGCTCCTGCCAGATAGAGGTGCGCTGAATTATACAAAAAATAAAGAGGTATCGTCAAATGACGGTACCTCTTTTAGTTGCTAGTCATCAGAGAGCTAGTGGCTAGAAAACTGTTTTACCAAATTATTTGATAAACCGCACAAAAACGTTAAATGGTCAGGCGAACCTTTTCGGGCTTGGGCGATGATGTGCAGTCTATGACCGTGGTGCCGCTGTAGGTGGGGATAGAGGGCAGCACCAGCGGGGTGACTGTTTCATCGCTGTTGTATCTTGCCTGGTCGGCGTAGCTCAGGTATTCGCCGCTCTGCAGGGGCGTTGAGCCGATGTAAAGGTCGGCAGAAGAAGTGCTGCCGCCGCTGCTTTGCGATGTGACCGTCAGCTTGTAGCCCGAAGCGCCGTACTCGATAAAGGGACGGGCTGCCTTTACGCTGTCAGACGTCACCATAATGTTCAGGTCGAGCTCAAAGGCGCCGTGGCTGTTTGAAACGTAAAAGCCTATGGCAGCACAGGGCTCGCTGTCCATGTCGTAGTTGGTCAGTATGCCGTTTTGGGGGATACTGGTGAACATATTGCTGCCGAGTATCGAGTCCGACGCGCTGTAAAATCTCAGCTGCATATTGCTGTCGGTGGCTGCTGAGTTGCCCACGTAGATAGCACCTGTGCCGCCTGAAACACGGTAGTTCATACCCCTGGGGATCACCACGTTGGTGACAGTCAGGGGTATTTTAATAAGTGTGGTGTTGCTCCTTTTGGCGTAGGACCAGTGATAGTGACCGTGACCGTCAGAGGTAACGCTGCATTTTCCGTCCTCGGTGGAGACGGTGGCGGCTTCTCCCGGGGGGAGAATGTTGTAGCTGACGCCCTGCCCCACACCGCCTGCTGCGCCATAAATGCGGTAGTCTGTAAGGGCAGTGCCGTCGGTCTGTATTGTGGCAGGCAGGCTGCCTTTATAGACCCCTGCCTCGCCGCTGCGTGAGAGCATTTTGCCCCATCGGGCATAAAAGCTGTTGCTGACAGGCAGACCCTTGGCTGCCTTTAATACCTCAAACAAGCTGCTCATGAGTTACCACCTGTCTGAGCTGCCCACTCGCCTGCGCCTGTGAGACCGTAGATGTCTCCCGTGGAGATATCCCACGCCAGCGAGCCTGCCGCCAGAAGTCTGCCTGCTATGCCGTCAGCTTCGGGCAGCTCCTCAGCCGAGTCAACGCACAGCTCCGCCCTGACCACGATGGTGTCGCTTTCCGATCTGAGATACTTTTCGTTGATGATCTCTAACAAAATTATTCCTCCTTTTTCCGCTGCGGCTTTTGCTCCTGAATGTGAACTTAAAGCCGCAGCTTTTGTTTTTGAAAAGGCCCTTTCACCTATAGAGAAAAAGGAGTGAAAAGTTGCACAAAAACGTGCAACTATTAATGAAATATGTCCAAAACAAAAAATAAATCATTTGTTTGCACAAAAAGGCTGAATGCTTTTTGTGCGTTGTTACAAATGATCGTTTGCTGTACTGTGTGCAGGGTCTGCCGCATACCCTAAAATATGATCTTTATTTTAAGCCTGCTATTCTCATATTCCGCCGTTATCCGCCCGCCCATACGCTCCACCAGCGTTCTGGCGATGGACAGCCCCAGTCCTGTAGAGTTACGGGCAGCCTCTACGGTATAGAACCTGTCAAATAGCTGTTCCACCTGAACTGAGGACAGCTTTTTTGCTGTGTTAGCGAATGTCAGCTCACCTGTATCAGAAAGTGTGATATCCAGATCACCGTCCGAATATTTCAAGGCGTTATTTAACAGATTTGAGAATATCCTTGTAAGATAGCCTTTGTTCAGATCCCGTATCACCGTTTGCTCAGTCAGATGTACATTCACCATGATGCCTTTTTCGCTCAGTGCGCCGTAATAGCCCATGATACTGTCCTCTAATACCTGCCCGATATTCACATTCTCTGTCAAAAATTCACTTTCGTCGGATATTATAACAGAATATCTGAACAATTCCTCAGTAAGCTGCTTCATCAGCTCGGCACGCTCTTTCATTACCGAGATGTAGCGTGCCTGTTTATCGGCATCATCAGTTTTCTGCAGCATATCGAGATAGCCGTAGATCGCCGTCAGCGGTGTGCGTATATCGTGGGAGATATTCGTGATCGCATTTTTAAGCTCCATGCTGCCCTGATGATATTGCAGATGCTCTTTGCGCAGTATCTTTAACTGTTCGTTGATGCTGCCTGCAAGGCGGCACATATCCTTATCACGGGAGGAAATATCTATCAGCGTGTTGGTATCGGTCCTGAGTCTGTCGGCAAATTCATTTGCTATCTCCCGTGCGGATCTTTTCAGTGAATAGATCTTTATGCATAGAACGATAATGATCACAGATAGTATGCCGATAAGACCATAAACCATAATTATCTCCTTTACTTCAAGTCTTTCTTTCCAAACAAGACTGCACCTGCTGCAGTGAGTATTGCGCCTGTCAATACAAGTGCCAGGCAGTCATACCACACTTGCCGATCAATTTGCGCTTGGATATCAAGATCCTCACTTTTAGCTTTCTCAGGGTAGTGTATATATGCATAATTGCAAGCGTTATATGACCTTGAAAACGGATCGGCTTCGTGCTCAATATCCACCAGAGCCTTTGGCAGACCGTCAAGATACCACCGATTTTTAACCCTTCGCTCAACCGAATACGGCTTACCGTCTTCTGAAAATTCAATATCGGTCTCTGTAAGTACAGGGGGATCGGTGTTATAATAATAGCCCCTCAGACCGACATTGATAACAGCCAGAAACAGCATGACAGAGAAAACGGCTGCAACACCAACTGCACGGCTGGCGGTCAACATCGTCAGCACGGAAGAAAAAACACTCCAGACAAGGAAGAACAGCAGCAGCTCTGCCAGTATGCCAAAACAGGCAGCAGGGGGGAGCGTTAAGAAATAATAGCTTCCGCCGATGACAGTGGGTATCATGAACAGAAGATAGCTGAAAACTGTCATTACCGAGCCTGATATGATCTCGGATAAGAATATCGCCATTCTTGTGTGCCCTATATACAGCTTATTGCGTATTGCGCCGTCAGAAAACTCTTTGCCTGTTTCTAAAGAGATCAGAACGATCACTACCCAAATGCAGCATTTGAACCATAAATCAGACATTGGAGAGCCGAGCCATACA
Source organism: uncultured Ruminococcus sp. (assembly GCA_937894495.1). Lineage (GTDB taxonomy): Bacteria > Bacillota > Clostridia > Oscillospirales > Ruminococcaceae > Hominimerdicola. The sequence continues at coordinate 4,426 of CALCRR010000059.1, forward strand.
GATCCGGTATAATGATCAAGATCATAGTGAATGGTTTTCCACTCGAAAAAACCGTGTATAATGCCCAAGATCAAGCTGCATGAAAGTGCCGCTATCAGAAAAGGGCTCTTGAAATATCTGATAATGCCTGCCTTTATTAATCGTAACATATCCTGCACCTCAGCTTATTTCAGATCTCTTTTACAAAACAGATATGCACCGGCAAAAGATACTATGATACAGTAAGCAAGCATTTTTATTACATCTGAATTAAGATCACGGATCCTGTTCTGCTCTTGCTTGATAACATGATCATCGACCATAGTTTTATTTGTGATATAGCCGAAATTCATAGCGTCATCAAGCCCATACATCGGGTTGACAGCGTGTTCTATCTGTATCAGTGTTTTGGGAAAGCCTTCTATATAATAGCTGTTCTCAAACTCCTGCTCTGTTTCCTCGATCCTTCCATCGTCATACATGATATAAAAAGTATCTGTACCCGTTTTAGGTTCATCAATGTTGTAATAATACCCGTTTGTTGCTCCTGCCATGATATAAAAGGCGAAGTGCAGTGCAAAAGCGGCAACGACAGAAACAGCTCTCTTTGCCAGCAAAAAGGTTATTGCAGCAGAAAAAATGCTTGTCAGCTCAAATGTGAGAAAAATATTGATAAACCATTCTGCCGCATAAAGAGCCGGTATCCCACTGATAAAAAACCACCCTCCTATCGCAGTCGGAAGGATATCCAGAAGATATATGATAACCGTCATTATCGAAGCTGCAATGACCTCAGCCAGAAAAATAGCCGTTTTCGTATGTCCTACTGCGATCTTGTTGCGAATTGTGCCGTCAGAAAACTCTCTGCCTGCGCACATGGCAACAAGAACGATATCTGCCCAGATCGCAGTAAGTATCCACATATCATCTGCCGGGCAGCCGATGACAGCACCTGCTTCATCTTTAAAATATGTGCAGTAAACACCGCCATAAATGCCTGATGCCAGACTTACAGCTGCTGCAATATAGAATAACGGGCTTTGAAAGTATTTGATAAGCCGTGCCTTCACCAGATCAAGCATGACCGTCACCCCCCACCAGCGAGATATAAAAGCTCTCCAGGCTCTCGTCATGCTCCTCCACCGACAACACCTCACAGCCGTCTTTTGCAAGTGCAAGGGATAGTCGGGTGATATTCGGCTTTGCGTAAATATCCGCATGGGTATCGTCGATAACTGTGTATTCAAGCCCCATATCTTCAAGCACCCTTGCCAGCACCGCAGTGTTGGTCACAGTAATGCGCATACACTTGCGGCAGGCGGCTTCCAGCTCCTCCGTGCTCATTTCGCGGACAATTCTACCGCTGTCGATAAAGCCGTAATGGGTGGCGAGCTTTGACAGCTCGTCAAGGATATGCGAGGATATAAGCACCGTTATCTTCTTCTCACGGTTGAGTTTTAGTATCAACTCACGTATCTCGATAATGCCCTGCGGGTCAAGTCCGTTGATAGGCTCGTCCAGCACCAGAAAATCGGGATCTCCGCAAAGTGCAACAGCAATGCCCAATCTTTGGCGCATACCAAGAGAGAAATTTTTAGCCTTTTTCCTGCCTGTATTTTCAAGTCCCACCAGCTTCAAAAGCTCTGTGATACCGTCAAAGCCCGGCATACCTAAAATGCGGTACTGCTGTTTGAGATTATCCTGCGCCGTCATGTCGAGATAGACCGACGGGGTTTCGACAACAGCCCCCATTCTGCGCCTTGACTTCGAGATCGCCTTGTCGGTGTGCCTCACTCCGTAAAGCTCAAATTCTCCGCTTGTGGGGAGCTGCAGACCGCACACAAGGCGGATAAGCGTTGTTTTGCCTGCGCCGTTCTTGCCCACAAAGCCGTAGATCGAGCCCTTCGGCACATTCATCGTCAGACCGTCAAGCGCTTTGAAGTTTTTGTAGTGCTTGCAAAGGTCGTTTGTTTTCAGCACATATTCCATTTTGCTGCCTCCTAACTTATTTCTGAAAAACATTGTAACACACAATGGTCAAGAAACCGGTCAAGAAAAAGTCAATATTTCGTCAAGATCTCAGCCTGAACCCTATCCCGTAAACAGCCTCAATATAGTCGGTACCGTTCACCGCCTGCAGCTTATGGCGGATATTGCTGATATGCTGTTTCAACGAACGCTCGGTACAATCGGGCGTATCATAGCTGATCTTTTCAAGTATGGTGGTTTTTCCCACAGGGGTATGCGGATTTTGCATAAGTAATTTTAAAATTGCACATTCTGTACGTGTCAGCCTGATCTCTGTCTGGTCTATCACGGCGGTCAGCTTATCAAAGTACAGTGTTAGATCACCCACCTTAATGGTACTGCTGTCGCTGTTGTTTTTACGGCGGAGCTGAACTGTTATCCTTGCAAGCAGCTCCTGCATATCAAATGGCTTTGTGATATAATCCGCAGCACCGCCCAGCAGAAGCCCGACCTTATCCGCAATATCGGCTTTAGCGCTCACCACAATAACGGGTATATCCTTGATCTTCGGCAGCAGCTCCTCACCTGACAGTCCTGGCAGCATGAGATCAAGCAGCACAAGGTCGGGTTCGCTTTGTGATAAGATCATCACAGCTTCCGTACCCGAATAGGCTTTCAAACAGGTATAGCCCTCATTTACAAGTGCTTCGCAGAGCATTTCGCTGATATTCACATCATCATCTATTATCAAAATATTCGGCATAATCTCACCTCTTTCCTACCATTATATCACTGATCCCCCACAATTACAAGTATTGTCCTCGGGCGGACGGCTCGCTTCCCCCACCTATCGTCATTTTGTGGGGTGGGCAAGCACTCGAGTCCTCCCCGGAGGGGAGGGGGCGCTTTTGTGGCTGCTCGCACTTCGATACGCTGCGCGAACCTTGCCAAATGTTGACTTTGTGAGCCTTACCGCATTTTGATTAGAATTAATTTACCCCCACTAAAGCTGTGTGGAGTTTTTCCTGACCTTGGAAATGAGTTTTTTGTGCGGCTTACCGCATAATTATGTGAAACCATTTTTCTTACCTCTTACTTCTAAAAGCCACTAGCACTCTAACGACTAGCGACTAGCAGGGCAATTCAATCAGCATGAATAAGCTTGAACACGAGGACCGCGAAGGTCATAAGCCTCGCACTTTTAGTACATTAAACCACATTGTGCGACGTTGGCAGATGCTTATCGACCGTTGGCGAATAAGTCGGACGGGTTTTTCACAGAACGGTGTCGAAGCAGGTTATATTTTGCAGATATTCGACAATTAGAGATATTTTATAGTGCAGTATGTATATTATAGACGGCTTTAGACGGAATTTGTATGACGATTTTTACAAAAACCTATTGCATTTTAAATTTAATTGTGCTAAGATATAATTACAGTAAACAAAAGATGTACGTACAGCTGGCTAATAAAAAATCGGAGGTAAATGCAATGAACAACAAGATAAAAATACTTATAGGCGACGACTCTGCGCAGTACGGAGTTTTCTGTGCTTCATCACTGAGGAGCTCGGGATTTTTTGTGATAACAAGGCAGAAGGACGGCATGGTGATATATGACGCTGTTAAAAATGAGCAGCCCGATGTGGTGATAATAGATGCGGTGATGCCTGGGCTTGACGCTATCGAGCTGATAAGAAAGACAAACGACCTGGACAAAAAGCCGCAGTACATAGTCACCAGCCCGTATGAGAACTCATTTATAGAGACCCAGGTGATGAACGCAGGGGCGTCATACTTTATGCTGAAGCCCTTTGATGTGAAGGTTTTGGGGGAGAGGATAAAAGCCATGCTGGATATCGACACTGATATCTCTGCCGAGGGGGAGCTCAGGCGGCACAAGAACAGTGAGGCAAACCTGGAGATAATAGTCACCGATATAATCCACCGCATCGGTGTGCCTGCACACATAAAGGGCTATCACTATCTGCGTGAGGCTATCATATGCTCGGTGAACGACAAGGAGATGCTGGAGAGCGTGACCAAGCTGCTTTATCCTGCGGTGGCAAAGAAGTTTTCCACCACACCGTCAAGGGTTGAGAGGGCAATAAGGCACGCTATAGAGATAGCCTGGGACAGGGGCGATATCGACACCCTCAACAGCTATTTCGGCTACACGGTGAACACAGGCAAGGGCAAGCCCACAAACAGCGAGTTTATCGCACTTATCACGGATAAGATATGCCTGAAATTCAAGGCAAGTCTTGTAAGCTGAACCGGTTCGGCAAACAAAAAAGGACGGTGAAAAACCGTCCTTTTTTATGACACCGCCGTCAGGCGATACTCTGTTTACTTCATCATCTTTCTGATATTCTCCTGAGTGCCCATGACCAGCAAGGTCTCGTCCTCGGTGAAGCGGTGGTCTATGGTCACCATTGAAAAATCGCTGTTCTTTTTCAGTGCAAGAACATTTACGTGGTATTTTTGCCTTACATTGTTCTCTATCAGGTTCTTGCCCACCCAGCCGTGGGGGACTGAAACCTCGTAGATAGCGTATTTGTCATTGAGGTTGAAATAATCGAACACGCCCTCAGAGCCAAAGCGCACCGCAAATCTTTCGGCGGTCTCACGCTCGGCATAAAGCACCTCGTCGGCGCCGTTTCTCAGCAGAAATTTTTTATGTATATCCCTGTTAGCTCTTGCGAAAACATACTGGGCGCCCAGCTCGTCCAGCAGGCAGGTGGTCTCCAGCGAAGCCTGAAAATTATCGCCTATGGCAACTATGCATACATCAAAATTATTCACGCCCAGCTCTTTCAGGAACTGCTCGTCGGTGGCGTCGCCTATCCTGGCGTCGGTGACGTATTTAAGGGCAGAGTTCACCCTGTCCTCGCTTATATCAATGGCGAGCACCTCATTACCCTGCCTTGTAAGGGACTTTGCCATGTGCTTGCCGAAGCGTCCCATTCCGACTATTAAAAATGATCTTGACATAAAATTATCACCCCGAAGAATTTCAGTTGAAAAATTATCCTGCCGTCTGCGGCGTTGAAACAGCCGAAAACCGTAAGCTTATCTGCCCCAAAAGGGTCGAGCGCTGCGAAGTATCACAGCATGATCTTTTCCTCGGGCAGCAGTGATTTGTTGCTGGCGACGTTGTTTGAAAGTGAGACTATAAAGGATATGCCGCCAATTCTTCCGAAGAACATTATAAATATTACTATAGCCACCGAGAAGTCCGACAGGGACTGGGTTATGCCCATTGAAAGCCCGTTTGAGCTTATGGCTGACACCAGCTCAAACACCACAGGGGTGAGCTCGAGCCCGTCCAGGGCTGTTATTATTATTGCGCCAAATATCACCACAACAAAATATAGGGTAGTTATGCAGCAGGCGCTTCGCACAGTGGCGTCGTCTATCCTTCTGCCGAAGCATTCGATGGATTTCTTCTTTTTGAACACCGATGAGATGGTGAGTATCATCACCGCAAAGGTGGTTGCCTTTATACCGCAGGCTGTAGAGCCCGGCGAGCCGCCCACGAACATGAGTATCAGCATGACCATAATGCTGGTCTGTTTAAGCGCACCCACATTTATCGGCGCAAAGCCTGCGTCTCTGCCAGATGTCATAAGCATTGACGAGGCGATGAACTTGCCCCCCGGGGTGAGACCTTCAAGGGTGTTGTGCCACTCCAGCAAAAACATATCCAGCATACCCATGATGTAAAATACCAAGGTTATCACCAGTATTATCTTGGTCTGGGCGCGGTATTTTTTGAAATGGTGCTTGTGTACGCAGATATCCTCCCAGGTGAAAAAGCCTATGCCGCCCACCACCAAGAGTATGATTATAGGCACATTCAGCAAAATGCTGTCGTTATAGTTTATAAGTGAGCTGTACGGCTCGAAATAGCCCATAAGATCCATGCCCGCGGTGCAGAATGCGGATATTGAGTGGAAGAGGGCAAAGTAAACGCCCCTCCAGAAGCCGCACCTTGGCACGAAGAAAAAGCTCAGCGCCACTGTGCCTGCACCCTCAAACAAAATAGTGCCTTTCAGTATGAACTGGGTCATTTTGACAATTCCGCCGTCACTCATACCGCCTATGGACTCACGCATGGTAACACGCTGCTTTAGCCCTATTTTTCTGCCTGTGAATGACAAGGCAAAAAGCGCTATTGACATAAACCCGATACCGCCCACCTGAATGACCAGCATTATGATTATCTGCCCGAACAGTGACCAGTAGGTGTATGTATCGTACAGAATGAGCCCCGTGCCGCTGAGGGCAGAGGTGGTGGTGAACACGCAGGCATTCAGCGGTGTGAACACCCGATCTGTAGAGCTTATCGGCAGCATAAGCAGCAGTGCGCTTGCCAAAATCAGCACCGAATAGCCGAACATCAGAAACTGAGTAAAGGACATTTTCTTGATAAAGCCCTTTTTTACATTGGAGCTCTCAGAGCTGCTGCCCTTTTCCTTTAATAGTATCATATTCCCTGCTTTCCCATCAATATCCTCACTGCCGCTGCATATGCAGTGCTGTGAGGGGAGTATAAACCTCAGGTAAAATAAAGCCGCTCAGATCAAACTGCGGCTAACGAATATTGTATCACCATTATTATAAATATTGTGTGTTTTGTTTTGAACAATATATTAATAATTATTTAATTTTGTAGTTTCCCGGTTTTGTGCCTTGAGCTGGGGCGCTGCCCCGCCCTGACTGCGTCGAGGGCAACCCTTGCAAGCCGTCTGGCGCCCGGCTTGACCCTGCGCTTTATTTCGCTATACTTATGT
>CALCRR010000060.1 GCA_937894495.1 uncultured Ruminococcus sp.
ATTGCTCCTTCCAGATCAGGATGTGTTTAATGCATTGTACGGTCATCTTTCAAATCCGATCCCAGATACTGTATGGAATTATGATGTGCGAAAATATAAGCAGTACTTTGTACGATCCGGAGGAATTACAGATGACAGGTGGATCATGCACAATACCGCTATTCTGCACTTCTGTGGAAAAAACAAACCATGGCAAAGCGGTTACCACTCCCGATTCGGAAATATATATCTTCATTACATGAATCTGGCTGGAGTTTTGGGTTGATCAAGCATACAGATCACTTACGATATTAAAATGCCCCCATATTCTACACGAAGAACATGGGTGCATATTTTTTTCAATGAATTATGATACTACATCAGTGGTGCAATCACCTTCATCACGCCGCCGAGCAGCTTATAGCTGAGCTTCTCATTTTTGATTGTTTCGGGCGTGACCTCCCGGCACTTTGAGAGCGTGTCCTCGAAATCCGCTTCTATATCCGCTATACAGGGCTTTTGGTACAGATATGTCCCGCACTCAAAATGGTGGTAAAGACTGCGGTAATCCAAATTGATCGTACCGATGACCGCCTTTTCATCATCGCTGACAAATACCTTTGCGTGGACAAATCCCGGAGTGTATTCATACAGCTTTACACCTGCGCCGACAAGCTCTCTGTAATGCGACTTCGCTAACGCAAAGGCTGTCTTTTTATCGGGGATACCGGGCAGTATCAGCTTCACGTCAACGCCCCTTTGGGCAGCAAATTTCAGAGCCGTTTCAAGCTCGTTGTCAAGGATAAGATAGGGTGTCATGATATGAACATATGTTTTGGCACGATTTAGGATATCCATATACACCATTTCCCCGACTTTATCCTTATCGAGTGGACAGTCACCAAAGGGCATCGCATAGCCATCCTCCTGCGTAGTTTCATCGGGCAGTGTAAGATAGCTGTCCCACTGCGGCTCACGCTCTGTGATATTCCACATCTGCAAAAACATCAGCGTGAAGCTTTGTACAGCTTCGCCTCTGAGCATTACTGCTGTGTCCTTCCAATGTCCGAAACGCTCTATCTTATTGATGTATTCGTCTGCCAGATTCACACCGCCGTTGAATGCCACCTTGCCGTCGATTACAAGTATTTTCCTGTGGTCACGATAGTTATAATGTGTAGATACAAACGGTCTGATCGGCGAAAATGCTTTGCACTTTATACCAAGCTGCTCAAGTCTTTTTGGATAATCATGAGTTAGTAGCTTTACCTCGCACATTCCGTCATACATGAAACGCACCTCAACACCCTGCTTTGCCTTTTCTGCAAGAATTGCAAGTATCCTGCCCCACATATATCCTTCTTCAACTATAAAATACTCCAAAAAAATGAATTTTTCTGCTTTTTGAAGTTCTTTCAGCATTGCTTCAAACTTATCCTCACCTAAAGGAAAGTATGTTACTTCGGTATTATCATAGATCGGAAAGCAACCGCTTCGATTAAGATAACGGCATAGATCGTCCGTACCTGACTGAACAAGTGCGGGCGCATTCATTACGCTCTCCTTTTGTGGAAGCTTATCTTTTGTATCGGAAATCAGGCTTTCTATTCGTGTGGTGATCGCTCTATGTCCGAAATTGACCTGGGTGTAATAAAGCAGTATCGTTCCCGGAACAGGGACGAGCATAATAATAAACAACCATGTCAGTTTTGCGGAATAGTCCATTGAACAGTTAAACAGATAAAATATCATACCGATCGAAAATACCGCTTGTATTGCCTTGAAATATTTGAAATACTCACTGAACCAGCTATATACCGAAAGTATGATACCAACTTGTATCAGCATTAACAGTATCACGATTGCAAATCTGCTGAAAATGATACGCAAAAATCCCTTTTTGTGTTTAGGCATAAGCCGTATGATGTTCTCTTTTTCTTCCATAGCGATAGTTCCTCTGTTTATTCTGTCACCCATGAAAACAGATATTTCACATTATCGGGTTGTGATGCAGAGACCTCCGGCAATCTTTCAAATCTGCCCGAAAGCCCTCTTTCCTGTGCTGAAAGATGAAAATGACAAGCACCTATTCCGACATCTAACCTTTGAAGATCATAGCTGTACTTACTCTTAGGGTTGACTTCACGGAAAAAGTGAAAAGCTCCGTTCTGATGTACGATTCTCCATGGTTGTCGGTTTGCTGCCGACGGTGCAAGGCGCAGCATTTCAAGGGGAAAATCATACTCGCCTGCCTGCTCATTTGTCAGCGGAGTTCCAAATTCATTTTCAAAAAACAGCTCTGCCCGATCCTTTCGATGATTTGATCTGCCAACCATTCTGAAAATACTTCCCAAAAAGGTCTGCTTGTCAAGCGGATAACCGATGGGGCAGACAATGGGGAATATTTCACCCTCTAAAATTTTCAGTGCACCCGAAAACTGTTCTCTGTTGAACGTACCTGCAAGCCAACAGGTGCCAAGTCCAAGTTCTGTTGCCGAAAGTACGAGCCGTTCAAAATTATATCCCACAGCTTCGGGTGCGGTTTCGGTATTCTCGGCTGTAACACAAAGAAAGCTCCTTGCACCCTTGATGACACCGTATGTTCCGAGCTTTTGCGTATCTTCACCCTCTCCCGCTTCGAGAAGATGTATCTTCATTTTGACAGGAAACGGCGATAAGTCGGAAAGTATTTCCGATATAAGTGACCGCACCTTATCATTGTCCTCCTCCGTCAGCGGACGTGGTTCGTAGGCACGGATACTTTTTCTTCGTCTTACAGTATTTTCGATATCAGCTATCATTTTCATTGCTCCTTTCAATGAGGAAAGCAGTCGTGTTTCAATATTTTTTTATTCTTCATGATTTTCCACTACCCATCCATTTGATAATCCTGTCGCATATTTCTCCCATTTCTTCGGGACTTTCTTTCATGCCGTTCTCAAACCAGTCGGTCAAAATTCTCACAAAAGCCGCTTCTTTAGCACAGTTTACATAATGCTCAAAATTGGAGGATGGCGGAAATGCCGAATCGAGAAACAACATAGATGAGATGGGAACGTGTGCATCTAATGCGATCTTAAAGTTTTTTTGATTCTCGGTTATCGCCTGAAAGAATAACACATACCAACCCTTCCAGTCCAGTCTATCATGATATTTTACAAGAGAATGACGAATGTCGGAAAACATACTCTGAAGAGCGTCCTCAATGATTGCTTCTTTTGATGAGTAATTTCTGTAAAACGCTGGTCTGGACACACCTGCACACTGTGTGATCTCGGTAATGGATATTTTTTCAAAAGGCTTTTCTGCCATCAGCTTCATCAATGCGATCTGGAGACATTCCTTTGTAACCTTGTTTGCTTCTGTATTTGATAAACGCAGGATATCCATGTTTTCAAGCTCTGTTTTCATAACACACCTCATTACTTTAAGACTAAGCTAAACTGTTATAATTGTAACACCAAAACAATTATAACATAGGAGTATCGCTATGTCAACCATTCGACATATATTTCAATGTTACAAAAACCGCCGATTTTGTAACAGCCGAGGAAATATGTATTGACATATACGATAAAATGATATACAATTGTAACAACGAAACAGTTATCACGTTCAAATAGCTGTAACGTGCATCATATCTTCATTCATAAACAGGAGGAACTGAAAATGGGAACATTAAGACAGCTCAAAACAAAAATGAGACTCGACAAGGTGCTTCGCCCGATGCTGGTGCGCTCTATGCTTCACGAGGTTTTCATCGACCTTGACGGCGATAAGGTAGCCGACATTGCACTCATTGACCAGAACCGTGACGGTGATATCGACACAATCGCAGTTGATACTACGGGCAACGGTGATTTCAACCTTTATGTTGGCGACAGTGACGGCAACGGCGTGATAGATACTGTCGCTTTCTATGCAGACGGTGATGATGTGCCGATTGCTTCTTATTTCGGCAGAGCCGTTGAGGAACGCTTCATCGAGCTTGCAGCCCTTATCTACACAAGTATCGCTGCCGAGGAGCTTATCGCAGATAAGATCATCAAGGCTTTCGAGGAGTTTGAGAAGCAGGCTAAAGAAGAGTTTGCAAAGGTAAACGAGGAAAAGAAGGATCAGTAAGGAGGCAGCAAAATGGCAGATGAAAAGAAACTGATCGAAGGCTTGCAGGCAATCGTGACAGGGCTTTCTCAGCAGGCTGATGGGCATGCAATACAGTCCAAGATATTCGAAGCACAGGGCTTTTCAAAGCTCGGCGAAAAGTATGCTGAACACGCCGAGGAAGAGCGTGGCTATATTGACAAGTGCATCGACCGCATTCTCGATCTCGGCGGCGAGGTCAAGAACGAAGCCAAGCCCGAAGCGCCTGTTTACACCGATGTTACCCAGTGGATCAAATATGACCTTGAGGTATCAAAGCAGGGTCTTGCCTGGCTGAAAACCATCGTCGAGCTTGCAAGAGATGATTACACGACGTTCGATATATTGAAAGAATACTATCAGGACGAGGAAGAAGATATGTATTGGGGCGAGCAGCAGCTTGAACTCATAGAGAAAATCGGTTTGCAGAACTGGTTGAATCAGCAGCTCTGATACAAATGCATTTAGTTTTAAGCCCGGGAACATTATCCGTTCTCGGGTTTTGGTGTTATTTTTGACTTAATCAACTGCTTTTTCCAGCGCTCATTGAGACTTCTGCCCTTGTACATTCTGTAAAAACTGATA
>CALCRR010000061.1 GCA_937894495.1 uncultured Ruminococcus sp.
GTACGTCACTACTGCGGAGATAAAGACCTCAATGAAGTGCTTTATCATAACGCTTTTGAAAGAGCGTTTTCCGAGGTAATGGCTCTGCACCGCAGACCTCAGACGACCTGAAAAAATTTCCGAAAGGTACTTGCTTTTTTCGGCATTGCGCGCTATACCCCAAGTTTGCAACTAAAAGAAGCAAAATCAAGCCGTGAAGGAATAAAAAATCGGCTATATAGCAGCAAAAACGACGCCATATAGCCGATTTCTAATTTTGATAAAATAGCACCACAATCATATACCCATGTTGATATTCTTGATTTGTGATTTCAGGTCGGTTTTCCGGAAGAGCGTGACTGGGATTTTGATGTCGAACGAGTCAAGGATCAGCTTCAGATCAGGATCATCAAGATCTGTAAAACGGTACAAATCATCGGCGAGAAGTTCAACCTTCCATTTGTTCAGGGCTCGTTGGATGCGGTATGCTGGCATTCCCATTGACCAGAGTGTAATATCATCTGTTTTGGGCACAAGACCACTGCGGCATATCTTATACTGGATCATGCGGATCATAGTCAGAGCAATCAGACAAATCAGCAGATGTGCTTCGATATGCTCCCGTGTACGGACATAAACAGGACGTGTTTCGAGATCGCTTTTCATGACACGGAACTGATCTTCAATGCGTGAAAGTCCATGATACTTTTCAATTGCTTCCAGCGGCGGTATATTGATCTCCGAGGTGATGATCTGATAAAAGCCGAAATGTGCTTTGAATTGCTCCAGCTTTTCTTTATCGAGCAAAGCTCGAAGTTTCGAGGCTTCAACGACCTCACCTGTTTCAGAATTCAGAAAGTCCCCTTTGAAAAACTGACGCATTCTTCTTGCTTGTATATCTGTGACACGAAAGCCTTTCGGGTTCTTCAGGATCTTTTCGAGTGTTTCAAGAAAACTGGCATTTTCATGAAGATCACGCTCATAAAAGTTGCGGCTCCAGTATACAATGACGTTTTCGGTGATGGTTCTTTTCTTGCCGTTTTCGTCTTTTACTGTTCGCTTCATAATACGGGATTTGTATTTAAAATCCTTGCTCACTTCAATAAAACCATCATCGGAATATGCCCATTCCTGTTCGTTTGCGGCACTTTTGCGAAGACTTTTTGCAAGTATGTAGCCGTTGTTCTGATCAAGAAGATGATATACATTCTGATAATTGCACATACCTCTGTCTGCGATCATGATAAATCTTGCATAATCCAAACCGTCAATACTTTTGGAAATTGCAGGCTTGAACGTATTGCAATCAAGGGTGTTTCCGGGAAAGGACTCTATCGAGATCGGTAGTCCCTGATCGTCCATAAACAGCCCCATCTGAACGATCGGCTGTTTTCTGTTTTCCTTGCTGACGCCCATTTTACGAAATCCCTTTGCAACTTCATTTCCATCTTCATCAAAGAGGTCTTCATCGGGTTCTTCAATCTCAAAAAAGAAATTCGTAACATCATAAAAAATGATCTCAGGATTCCGATGCCACTTTTTTACAAGAGATGTATTCATCCGGCGGATGATCTTTTCTTTGTTGGCGTATATGAAATCCAGCGTGTCATAGACGTTATACGGATTGAAATTTTTCAGCAGCGGCGTGTAATAATCATCATTCTGTTCAAGCGTTGCAATTTTAGAATCGGGATTTAATATTCTGCCGTAGATCAGCAGACGAGCAAAATTCAGAACGTCATATTCGATTTTGGAAAAGCCCTTATACGAACTAAAAAAATACTTCAAGCCAAGCTCATCAAGCAGCTTGTCCAGAAACACATGGGAATACAGCCGGGGATGACCGACACACTCGGGATCACCTTCCTGCAAGCGGATCGTATATTTTTCAATCGGAGGTTTCTTTCCTGTGTATTCTTCAAGCTCTTGAATAATCGGATTACCGAGCCGAAATGACTCACGCAGTCTTTCAAGATAATCGGGCTGACCATCATCGAATTTAGAAAGAGGTCCGATGTTACGAATGATCCTTTTGCGAATAGAAACTTTTCCGTTCGCACTCTTGGTTCGATAACTTTCCATCAGGCGAAGATAATCCTTGCCGTTGTTTTTGAATACTGCGATATACATAGAAATCCCTCCTAATAGCTCTTATAGCTCTACTTTCTATTATATCACATTCTAAACGATTTGTCAATAGAAAATCGCCGATTTCTCGACGATTTTATAAATTTTTGTTGTTGCTTTTTTAATAACAAAGTGGCAAACTCGGGAAATCTTGACAAAATACGCAAAAAGCGCTATAATAGACC
>CALCRR010000062.1 GCA_937894495.1 uncultured Ruminococcus sp.
ATATCCAGCACGGTCAGCGCAGGGTTAGCTATAGTCTCGCCGAAAACCAGCTTGGTGTTTGGCTTAAAGGCAGCGCTGAGCTCCTCAGCCGTGCAGTCGGGGTCAACGTAAATGCACTCAATCCCCAGCTTTTTGAGGGTTATGCTGAACAGGTTTATTGTGCCACCGTAAATAGCTGTAGACGATATAATGCTGTCCCCGGCCTGACAGATGTTGAGCACCGAGCAAAGTGTTGCCGCCTGACCCGATGATGTACACATAGCAGCCGCACCGCCCTCCAGGGCAGCTATCTTCTTCTCAACAGCGTCGGTGGTGGGGTTCTCAAAGCGTGAGTAGATAAGGCTTTTGGTGGGGTCATCAAAAACGGCTGCGACCTCGTCGGTGGAGTCGTAGACATAGGTGGTGCTCTGCACTATAGGCACTACTCTTGGCTCACCGTTCTTAGGGGTATAGCCCTCATGCAGACATTTTGTTTCGATCTTCATATTCATCATATCCTTTCGGTCAATTTTTTACCGGTATCATATCATAAAATAGCGACAAACCTCCTGCAATGCTTACATGAGTTTTGCCGCAATTTTACATTTTAAACCATATCCTGTCTCAGCGCAGAGCATTATCACAGCTCTTTAAGTATATTATCCTTGTTCTTTTTCAGAAGCGATATATACTCCGCTTCAAGATAACCGGGCATAGTTGTTGAAAGCTTTTCAAGAGTTTCAGCATCATGTACGGCTGCAAAGCTCTTGTTCCACATAAGATATGCTTTGATTACCAGCCTGCCGCCCTCTTTTTCGGGCTTGAATTCAAATTTACCGATGTTCATTTTCATATCACTCCTTTGATAAAAGGGAAGTATTTACAAATTATATTATACCACATTATGAGTATATAAAGCAACCGTTCTAAACGTTTAATGAAGCAGAAAAATAGTAAATTTTTAGTTAATAAATGCATATATCAAACTTAAACTCTATTGCATTATACACTAATCATTCGCAATAATGCCGTATTTAATGGGTAAAAAGTAATAATTGTTTTAAAAATAGTTATGGAATTGTTTCTTGATATTTTATGTCAGCCTATTTCAAAAGTGTCAAAAAATAAGGCATAAATCCAAAAATATTCACCGAACTTTCTCTTTATATCAATTATACACCACAAAATAAAATTTGTCAACAGTAAATTTAATTTTTAAGTTAACATTATCACATTTTAGCCAAAAGTTGATAAGGCTAATGTTAATGTAAAAAATGCCTTTCCCCCTGGCTGTCGGGAAAGGCTTTTTTATTATGATACGCTTTTTATATGTTCAAGGAACACGCCCTCGGGCAGGGGCTTGGCGAAGTAATAGCCCTGCAGATAGTTGCAGCCAAGCTCTTTCAGCAGGTCCAGCTGCTCGATAGTCTCAACGCCCTCACAAAGGGTCTTTTTGCGCATACCCTTTACCATGCTGATGGTACCGCTCAGCAGCACCATACCCAGCTCGTCCTTCTGAGCTCCCCAGAGCACGCTCTTGTCGATCTTGATTATATCTGCCCCCAGCGAGAACAGCGAGCTTATGTTAGAATACCCCGTGCCGAAATCGTCGATGTAGAACAAAAAGCCTGCATTTTTCAGCTCGTCTATCACCTGCGCCAGATATTCATAATCGGCAGCGGCGGCTGACTCGGTTATCTCAAAGCAGATGTTATGCTTTTCAGCTCCCGACTTGTCAACTATCTTCATGATATGGTCGATAAAACCGTCCTTCATGCACTCAATTACCGACAGGTTCACGTTTATGTGACCCACGCCGTATTTCTGCGGCTCACCCGTTGCAAGCAGCCTGCAAACCTCTTCAAGCACAAAGCTGTCTATCTCGTCGATAAGCCCCAGCTTTTCGGCAATGGGTATAAACTCGTCGGGGTAGATATTGCCAAGCTCCTTATCGTGCATTCTCAGCAGAGCCTCAGCGCCGTACAAAGTCTTATCAATATTGTAGGTGGGCTGATAGTATACCTCAAAGCTGCCCTCGGCAAGCCCCCTTGTTACAGCAGCCTCAACAGCCGAATATCTCACTATCCAGTTAAGGTCATCGCCCCTCATAACGCCTTTTTTGGCATTTTCGGGAATAGGGCACTCAGAGATATAAATAATATCGTTTATATCCTTAGCTCTCTCGGGAATGTCGATAAGCATAACGGCTGAGTCCAGGTAAACGTCCGAGCCGTTTATATCCCATATCTTTTCAAATCTTTCGTATATCTCATTTGCAGTTTTAAGAGCTTCATCATCGCTTTTGTTGTAAAGTGTCAGCGCAAAGGTCCTGTGACCTATTGAATAGATGTAGTATCTTTCGACCTTTTCAGCCAGCAGGTCAGCCACCGTCCTGCTAAGGCTCACCGTATCGGTCTGCCCCGAAACAAAGGGTACAGAGCTTAAGTCTATCTCAATATCCCTGACGATTATCACCTTCACAGGGGTCTTGTTTTTGATAGCCGCCGAAATATCCAGCGAAAATGCTGCCGAGTTGTAAACGGCTATTTCCACGTCCTTGCGCTCGTCCTCGTTCTCAACAAACAGCAGAACTCCCGTAAAGCCCAGGGTCTCCATAAGCACCTCTATACGGATATTTTTGAAGATAAGCTGTATCACAATACCCAGCACCACCAGCAGATAGCAGAAAGCAATAGCGTTCTTGCGGTTTTTGGAGAGTATGTTCCAGGACCTCATAAGCAGCACAAATGAAGCTATCATCCAGACAGCGCTTTGTGCATACACCAGCAGAAATTCGCCGAAGCCCCGCCTGAAATCACGCTGTACATCGTAATACCATACCCAGTGATGAAACGGGTTTGAAGCTATTATAATGACCGTAAGCACCAGTATGATCTGAGGCAAAAGGTCGGTAAAGATATTTTTCGCCGTCCTGTTATACCTCCAGCAGATATTGCGGTTTATCGAGCGCCCTGTGACGTAGGATATGTAGAAGAAAAACACGGGAGCTATAAATGAGTGGGCAAGAAAGTACAGATACCTTGTCACCTCCAGCGTTTCAAAAGCGCTTTCCGAGGTCATCTTGATATAGTCCAGCGGCGCTGAGATAACGCCGTGGGCAGCACTTACCCCCAGCAGAGTCATTATCAAAATATAGAACTTATTCTGCGGCTTGCCGGTGCGCTTATCCATGATCGTGAAGATCAGGTCGGTGACACAAACCAGCAAGGCGGCAATGCTGAGCCCCATGCTCATATCGGTAAATTTTATCATAGTTCGTCCCTCTTATTGTTCGTCAGGCAGAGCTGTAGTCTGCCTGCATTTATATTTATATCTGTGCGGTAAACAATGAACAATATCTGACGTATTTGTCCTCAGTTCTGCCAAATGTTGACAATTTGTTTCGATATGCTCAATCGTTTAACAATATAATAATACCAGAAATTACTCCAACTGT
Source organism: uncultured Ruminococcus sp. (assembly GCA_937894495.1). Lineage (GTDB taxonomy): Bacteria > Bacillota > Clostridia > Oscillospirales > Ruminococcaceae > Hominimerdicola. The sequence continues at coordinate 3,437 of CALCRR010000062.1, forward strand.
CAAGCATTGATAACAGATAAATTATTTCCGGCGATTTTTGACAAGTCGCACAGGTCATCATTTACAATGTCAGCGCAGCCATTTAAATACCGGCAGCCGCAAAATCACCCCCTCTCCTCGGGGGAGGACCCGATCACCTGCATACTCCGCAAAAGTGCGATAGGAGTGGGGAATATAAAAACTTGAAAAAAATATATAAATATGTTATACTTTATTACAACACACAGCAAGCTGATCGACCGCCGCGTCGGGAATGGGAGGTGCCTTATGGAATGGCTGAGCCGAAAGACTAAAAAGCGGATAGCGCTGTTTTTGGCAGTGTTTGTAATAGCTTTTATATTAGATATCCTTCCGCCGACTAAAAAGCTTTTCAGATATTCTTCATCACTTACCTATGGCTCGCTTATAATCGCCTGGGCACTTACTATCTACAGGCGTATGGTAAACAGGCGCATAAAACGCTATCTTATCGCCGCCGCAGCCTTTCTGTGGGCGCTTTTCCCTATCAGGATAAGCCGCTGGGCGTTTTTTACCCATTCTGATAATACGGGCAGATATTTGTGGTACCTTTATTACGTGCCATTTATAGCTGTGCCCCTTATCTCGCTGTGTATATCCTGCTGCGTCGGCAGTGATGAAAGGGACAGAAATAACAGGGGTCTGTTCATTCTGCATATCCCTGCCCTTATCCTGATAGCCGGAATAATGACCAACGACCTGCACTCGGCAGCATTCAGCTTTTTTATGAGAGAGGGCGAGCTTGCTGCCGACCATAAGTGGCTTTATTATATCATAGTTGTGTGGGCGGTCTCACTCACAGTCAGCTCATTTATTATCCTTATAAAGCGCTGCCGCATATCAAAAAGCAGAAAATACTGGTATGTGCCGCTGATACCCCTTACTGTGGGTCTGGTGCTTAACGGGATATATCTTATCTGCGGCGGCGCCCCACGCATAGGCGGCTTGCGCTTGTATAATGTCCAGGAGCTCTACGGCATAATGTTCATCGGTATGTGGGAGGGCTGCATACAGATAGGGCTTATCCCCTCAAATACGGGCTATACCGAGCTTTTTGAGCTGTCCCACGTAAATGCGGCACTGTGGAGCAAAAGCGGCGCAGAGGTCTACCGCTCGGCGAATTTTACCGATAACGACGAGAATGAGAACCATATACCCAGATATAAAAACATAATAGGCGGCACTGTGAAGTGGACGGAGGATATGACCGCCGTAAGAAGAATGAACGCCGAGCTTGAGGACGCAGCAGAGCTTATCCGCTCAGAAAATGAGCTGCTTGAGGAGGAGATACGCTTCAGGGCGGAAAAGACCGCTTATGAAACCAAAAACAGGCTTTATGACAGGATAGCCCAGCACGTTCACACACAGCTGGTGGAGCTTGACGAAGCCCTGAAGGATACCGACTCCTTCGACCTCAGAATGAAGTTCTGCCTGATACTGGGCACATATGTCAAGCGCAGCGCAAACCTTATGCTGATAGCCGGCGACGCCCCCGAAATGTCAGCTCAGGAGCTGGCACTGTCGGTGTGTGAGACCCTTGAATATCTCAGCTTCTTAGGTATCGACTGCGAGCTTGATGACAGATCGGCAGGCATTGTGCCCTCGGTACAGGTGATAGCGGCATATGATCTTTTTGAAGCGGTGATAGAGTCCGCCCTTGATAAAATAACAGTCTGCTCGGTAAGGATATGTGAGGACAGCGACAGCCTGATAACCATTGAAGCCGATATACCAAAGCCTGTATTCGGGGGCAGCTTCAAGCCCCGTGCCCTCAGCGCACTTGGTATGGAGCTTTTGCAAAGCTCGGCAGAGGGCCTCAGCCTTACAGCATTGAAGAGGGGAGGGGACAGCTATGAAAAGCTTTGAGCTGCTTTCTGCCAATGTCAGGGGCTTTGTGCAGCTATGGGCGCTTATGATAGTGTTTTTATTCGTCTATGAGCTGGTAAGATACATACAGATAAACCGCTCTTTACTGAGAATGGCTTTGTGTGCTGAGGAGGTCTGCGGCTCGGTGTTCTACCAGCAGCTGCTTATGCGTATAAATGAGGGCAAGCCCTCGGTGCAGTGGATAAGCGTGGTACTGCTGCTTGCGGCATTCAGTGTGCTGGCAGGGGCAGAGCTTGTAAGTATCGGCGTATGGCGCAGCAAAAATCTCTCCCCCATGTCTTTAAAAGACAGCGTTGATCATCTCCCCACAGGCATATGCTTTTACTGGGAGGGGGGACTGCCGAAGCTTATAAACCGCAGAATGGACAGCATATGCAGGCAGATAACAGGCGAGGCTCTGCTGGACGCAGCCGCTTTCTGGGAGTCTCTCGAAAAAGGGGGGGTCGAAGGCTCGGTAAGATCGGGCAGTGAGCCTATAGTCTGCCTTAAAGACAACATCGCCTATGCCTTTGCAAGACATGAAAATTATCTTGAGGGCAGAAGGATATACGAGATAATAGCCTCGGACATATCCGAGGAATACCGCCTGACCCTTGAGCTCAGCAAAAAGCAGAAGCAGGCAAACTACATAAACTCCCGTCTAAAAGCCCTTAATTCATCGGTGCAGTATCTTATCATGGATAAGGAGATACTGGGAATGAAGGTGCATATCCACGACAGCCTTGGCAAGACTTTGCTTATGACCAGGGAGTATATGACGAAGCCCGATACTATCAACAAGGACGAGCTGCTAAGTCTGTGGCGCACAAACATAATGCTGCTAAAAAATGAGGAGAGCGAGAAATGGCAGCAGCCCTATTTTATAAACAGCTACCACGCCGCAAAGCTGGGGGTAAGGCTTATCATCAGCGGTGAGCTGCCGAAGCAAGAGCTGCTGATACCCCTGATAGAGTCGGCACTGTCGGTACACGTAACTAACGTTTTGCGCCATGCCGAGGGCAATGAAGCCTATATAAGCGTATCACAAGAGGACGGCAGCTTTTTGCTGACCTTTACAAACAACGGCAGCCCCCCCGACACAAAGGTGAAGGAAACAGGGGGACTGGCAAACCTGAGAAAGCTTATAGAAAAATACGGCGGCGAAATGGATATAGAGAGCGAGCCGCAGTTTAAAATGATATTGAAGCTGCCGCCCGAGCCAAAGGAGAGTGTTGGATATGGCATATAAGGTGCTTATAGCAGACGATCAGAAAATGATAAGGCAGATGTTTGAAAGTATTCTGGCTGCCTCAGACAGATATGAGCTTTCAGGCTCGGTATCTGACCCGTATGAAGCCATTGAGCATTGCAGGAGAAAAAAGGTGGATGTTATACTCATGGACGTTGTGATGGGTGAGAATATCGACGGCATTGAGACCGCAGCTAAGATCAAGGAATTTTCCAGTGACACAAAGATAGTCATAGTAACATCAATGCCCGAGGTATTTTACATAAAAAGAGCTCAGCAGGCAGGTATTGAGAGCTTCTGGTATAAAGAGATACAGGAGCAGCCGCTGCTTGAAATACTAGACAGGACAATGGCAGGGGAGTCGGTATACCCCCTCAACCGCCCCAGATACTGGCTTGGCAATGCGGTGAGCACCCACCTGACCGAAAAGGAGCTTGAAGTGTTAAGAGAGCTGGTAGGCGGCTTCTCCACCGCCCAGATAGGCGAAAAGCTGGGTATCTCCGAAAGGACGGTAAGAATGCATATCTCGGATATGCTTGAAAAAACCGGCTTTAAAAACAGGCTGCAGCTGGCAGTAAGGGCAAGGGGCGGCGGCTTGATAATAAATGACGGCGATGTCGATCTCACAAATAAATAGCTTTTCAGCTGCTCGTTGATCGGGCAGCTTTTTTGTATATTGTCAACAAAAAACAGGTAGATTTTTCTACCTTTTGACCTGTCATTTTGACCGTACCAAAAATTTACATGATGTGCTACAATATAATTGTGAAGTAATAGCTCTGTTTTTAAGCTACATTGTCAGGAGAGATATGATGAAAATAAAGACCGCATTTTTAACTCTGGCTTTAATATCAGCTCTTTGCATTTCCTCCTGCGGAGCTGTTGAAGATGAAAAGCCTGAGCAGACATCGACCAAGGCTGCGGCAGCCGACAGCTCACAGACCGATGAAAGCAGCTCGCAGGCAGATGAAAGCTCACAGACTGATGATAGCTCACAGAATGATGAAAGCACTGCCTTTGAGGATAGCTCGGCTGCTGCGGAAAGCACGGCGGACAGTGACAGCTCTTTGGAAGCCGAAAGCAGCGATAACAGCACAGACAGCAGCCCTGCCGATACCTCTGACTCTGAAAGTGAAAAGAGTGAGGGGTTTGCTATAAAGCCGGGGGTATGGCTGGCTGTTTCATACAGCGAAGAGGACAGCGTAAGCGACAGGACGGACAGGTTTTATGAGATAAATGCCGACGGTACAGGCATTTGCGTTTATCAGCAGACAGGCAATGCCGAGGACCTTACCTATGAGACAGATAATACCCCCTCTGTGATATTCTCATACCCCGATGATACAAAGCTGAAAGCCGATATCACCACGGTCAGTGATGACGAAATGGTGCTTGACTTCGGCTTTGACCTTGTGATGAGCTGGAGATATATCACCGACGGCAGGCTTGCCGAGTATGAGTTTTACACCACCTCTCAGCTGGAGGATATGGCAAAGGAATTTTTCAATGCCTCAGACGGCAGGGGCTGTGAGAGCACAAGGGCTTATATAAATGACGATGATATGATAGTTATTGAGTTGTTTGAAGGCGACTCAGACGAGGAGCCGATAAACATCTACACCATAGACCGCACCACCGCAGACGGCAGAGACTGGGACAATGTTTATATCGACCTGACTGAGCTGCCCCGGTGGTGATAAAAAGAAAAGGAGGATAAGTATGGGTTTATTTGACGATCTTAAAAAGGCGAGGGAGAATACTGCCGCAGGCAGCGCTCCCGCAGGGTCAGACAGAACGGTGGGGGTGCAGTTTGCAAAGCTGCCCGAAACTATTGAGGAGTTTAAGGCTCTGCCCCAGGCTCAGCTGACGTCTCAGTTCGATACTGCCGCACTTACGGTGGTGGCTCTGTGCTTTTATCCAACCAACAGGGAGCTTTCAATTGAAATGCTCAATTATCTCAGGGGTCCCCGTCCGCTGAGCAACTATGACCAGCAGTTTATCAGGGACCGCTTTATGGATAAGGACTATGTGCCAAGGTCGTATTTTGTGGGGGCAGTGCCTGCCAATGATTATCTGCCCGCTGAGCCTTATACCATAAAGGTCAGCGAAAACCCCTATTCCTATTCGGAGCAGGGCTATGCAAAGCTGTTTCTGACCTCGGGGGGAGCTGACAGCCCCAGATATGTTCAGCTGAGGCAGGCTAAGGACGGCAAATGGTATCTGTGGGAGCAGTTTCTGCTCTCTGATATAAGACAGCCCGAGAGTGCTGACCCCTGGGCTTAACGTAAGGAGAGTGTAATATGAAAAAACAATTGGCGATACTCGCCGCTCTGGTCATCGCAATGACGTCTGTTATGGCTGCCTGCGGTGATAAGAAGAGCAAGGACAGCTCATCATCGATGAAGGAGGCCGCAGTCAAGGAGTTTACCGAGGAAAAGCCCGCTTCAAATGCATTTGATACTTCATCCCCAGTACCTGCCGACACAGGTACCCTTGAGCTTTCAGAGCAGAGCTTTGAGGACCAGCAGCTGACCCTCGCACTGCCCGAGGGTGTTACGGCTTCTGCCGAGGGCGATGATATTATCGTTAAGAGCGATGACGGTCAGTGGCAGATAAGGTTCAGCCAGCGCAACACAAACGGCTGGGTGACTGAAAACAACCAGATCTACAGCGGTTACGATCTGTGGAAATCGGGCAATCCCGACGCTGACGACTGCGACCTGACTCTGGCAGGCTACAGCGGACATATCTATGCCAAGAATGAGGACCACATAAGAGATGACGAGATAAAGGAACAGGCAAGACTTGATATCACCCTTGATTACGGCGATAAGGCTGTGGGCAAGTGGAACGGTCTGTGGATAACCCTTACCGCACAGGAGATAAAGGAAGATACCAATATCTATGAACTGCTCTACCTGCGCCACGTCAGGGCTGTGCTCAACAACTTCTCGGTCATCGAGGGCGATGCAGGCATAACCTATGACCAGAACGGTCTTAAAGCTGTGTTCCCCAGCCGCTGGGACGTTCACGAGAGCACCTACGGCGCATATGCAGGTATCAGCGACGGCAATGTAAAGGGTGCTGTTTATGTTGAGAACACCTTTGCATCAGGCTATAACAACAGCACCGGCGAAGCAAAGACAGCAGGCAGCTATGAGTATAAGTGCGAGACCGAAGAGGTGGAGCGCTCAGACGGAGCTAAAAACTACATCTATACCATGTACACAGGCTTTACTGACGAGCGCTGCATAATGGTAAAGTGGGTGCTTTATAACACCACTGAGGAGGGCTTGGATACTCTCCTTGGCAGCAATACCTTTGCAAGCTTTATGGACTCTGTAGCTATCGACCCCGACGCATTCGAGCTGCCGGGTGAGCATACCGATAAGGACTCGGGCTTTGTATGCGATGATAACGGCGTTATGATAGACTACCGCGGTGACAGCACAGATGTGGTCATTCCCGATAAGATAGGTGATATCGAGATCAAGGAGCTTAAAAGCTTTTTGTTCAACAACAAAAATAATGTGACATCTATCGAGGTAACAGGCTCGCCCATTATTAAGGAATACGCATTCTCGGGACTGAAGAGCTTGAAGAGCGTGAAGATCAACGAGGGTGTTACCTTCATAGGCGAAAGAGCCTTCTGGGAGGACAGAGCTCTAGAAACGGTAGAGATGGCTTCAACAGTTACAAATATCGGCGCCGAGGCATTTTCACGCACAGCTCTGACAGGTGATGTGACCTTGGGCGACGGCGTTTACATCGGCGTTAATGCCTTTGACTCGGTAGGCAACGGCGGCACGCTGACGATCGGCGATAACGCAGTATTTGCCGAGAGCGCTATGGAATTTACAAACTTCGGCACAGTTACAGTAGGTGAGAACAGCGACCTCAGTGAGCCGAGGGTATTCAAGGACGCAAGGGTGAAGAGCCTGACCATAGGCGACGGCTGTGACTCGCTGGGCGATGAATGCTTCAAGGGCGCAGGCGATTATGACGGTATGCTGCTTACTTTGCCAAGCACCATGTCATCAATAGGCAAAGCCTGCTTCTATATGAGCAATATTGATGTTATCAACGTGCCCGAGGGTGTAACGGTTATACCAGCAAACTGCTTTGCAGACTGCTGGAATGCCCTGGTGATACTGCCCTCGACCCTGACCACTGTTGAAGCTCCCGAGGGTGAGGATATGTTCACGGTGGATGTCAGCGGCGCTTATCTTAAAAACAGCAATATCAGCATAAACGACGCCGAGAACACATTCAGGTGCATTTACCTCTACCTTGACGGCGTATATTCAAAGGATAACGCCCCTGCCGATCTCACCAAGACAAACGTAAGCAGCCAGGTATATCTCCCCCTTGACGCTAATGTGCAGGATACTCTGGATTTTGACGAGTATCTTATCAGCCTTGGTCTCAGCGACCTTACCTGGACCAGCGCCAGCCTGCCTTATATGGAGACTGACCTCAGCGGCTATGAGATAGACGAGGACGCAGGACTTACAGCCTACACGGGCGAAAAGACAGATGTATATCTGCCCTGCAAAAACAGGAACAGAAAGATAGTTACCATAAGAACAGGCGCATTCAAGGACAGCAGTTTAACAAGCATAGTTATCCCCGGCTCATGCTATACTATTGAGTCAAATGCTTTCAGCGGCAGCAGCAGTCTTAAAGATATTTATTTATCGGGAGTATTTACCAACTTCCTGGACGAAGATCATCTCCAGAAGGACGCATTTGCAGGACTGCCCGATGATGTGACAGTCCACCTGTCATCAAGGCTCAGCGACAGCGACCGCAGCGATATCGAAGCCGCACTTAAAGCCGCAGGCTTGTCTGAAAGCGCTAAGTTTGATACTTATTCTCTCACTGAATAAGCAGGATAAAAAGCGTAAAAACATGATTTTGTATGGCTCTCACCGCTTTGGCGGTGGGGGTCATATTTTTGGCTTGACGATGGGCAGATAAAATAGTATCATAATATTGCTCCCCCAACTAAACCTTGCCAAAAATGCTTGACACAAATAAAAAATC
>CALCRR010000063.1 GCA_937894495.1 uncultured Ruminococcus sp.
TTTGATTGGGAAATTTCTTGCCTCTTGCTTCTTACCTCTTGCCTCTAATAGCTGGTGTTGCTCTGCATTGGATAGGAGTATTCAATTTATTGTTGCTAAGATAAATCAGAATTTATTGTACCCATTCTTCAACTGCAAACGGATGCATATTATTAGAATGAAATTTAACTGAAAATTTGCATGGATAAAACTCTATCGTGCTGAAAGAAATTAAAAAACCATTTGTAGGACTTGGATCATGACTGTAGCTGTATTTACCGAAATACATTCCGCATACTTCAAATCCTTTATCAAGTGCATGAGGAAACATCTTATCATCTAAATTCAGATGATTTAACCAGCTATGCGCCTTGTTGATGCATTCATCAAGATTATTCAGCACATCAATTACCAGCTTTGCAGTTTCATTCATAATAGTATTGTTATGTGCTTCTATAAAGATCTCATCTGCTTCACGAGAGAGAATATATGCATAGCCATTATTGAAATAAAAGTTTTCAAAGTTCCTTTTTTCAATAAAATCAACTATCTGTTTTGCGGAAAATACTTTATACACAACGTTCACTCCTATAACTTCCGACTTACACGAGCAAGCCGAGTGCTTACTCTACCTCTCCATTATATCATATCGCCCCCGAAAAAGCAATCCCATTTCCGAGAAATTCTCCCTCCAAAATCACCGTCATCATCAACAGAAATCCTGTGTTGAAACTATGCAAGAGGGTGCTTTTGTGGCGGCTAGTATTTTGATGGCTGCGCCAACCCTGCAAAATGTTGACTTTGTGCGCTGTACTGCATTTTTATTTCCCCCACCTGTCGCACTATTGTGTGGTGGGCAAGCACTCGAGTCCTCCCCGGAGGGGAGGGGGAGCTTTAGTGGGGGCTAGTATTTTGTGACGCTGCGCGAACCTTGATGGCTGCGCCAACCCTGCAAAATGTTGACTTTGTGCGCCGCAGGAAGTTTTTATCAGGATTTAATTATTCTCCACTAAAGCTGTGCGGATTTTTCTCCAGACATTTGCATTTGTGTGGCTTACGGTATAATTTGGGTAACCGTTTTTCTTACCTCTTACCTCTTACTTCTTACTTCTAAAAGACTTTGTGCGCTGCTAGTCGCTAGATAATTAGAGAACTAGTGGCTAGAAATTACCTATCAAACTTTGATATGTTAATGGTACAGGACTAACCTTGGAAACGTGTTATTATGCGTTTTTCCACAAACTATAAACGTACAACAATTATGAATTATGAATTAGACTAGCAAGCACCCTTGCCAATACTTCTGACAAAGGTGCTTTGAATAATACATATTTACCTCGCCTGCGATTTCCTGCTCACTGCTCAGAAATATACAGGTTCTAACAGCTCCGAGAAAGCGTCGCCTTTGTTTCTGGCGGCGTTTATTATTTTCATGGCGTCCTTGGTGTCAAGGGCGCTGTCGCCGTTTACATCAGCCGAATGCTTTTGCCGGTCATTAGCAGGGGCAGCCAGCTTTTTTGCAAACCTTACCGAAAGCATGGCGTCCTGGGTGTTCACGCTGTTGTCGTTGTTTATATCCCCCAGCCTGTAGCCCCTGGCGATGAATGAGAAATAAATATGCTCATCGCCGTAGCCGTTATCGGTCAGGTCGGCGCCGTTTACAAAGGTCTTGAACTCGCCGTCCTCTATAAACATTGAGTCTGCACGGTCGTACTGTACATCGTACAGCTCTCTGAAGCCGATGATAATGCTGTATCTTTCACCGTCTTTAAGTACATCATCGTCATTCATCACAGCCTTTTTCACGGGGTCGTAGATAACGCAGTCCTCACGGTTTATGGTGTAGCCGGGGTCGGCGCTGGTAAGGCTTATGTTTGAGTTTATGACCGCCTTCACAGTCTGCCCCGAGGTGTTTGGCGAAAAATTCACACTGACGCTTTTTATCGCCCTTGCCCAGTTTGCATAAAGGGTGGTGTCGGCGGTTATCTTATCGTTTAAAAAGTCAAAGCCCCTGGTACACTGTTTATCGTAATACCAGCGGTCGATGACCATATTGCCCACGGTGATATGGTCCCAGCTGTCGTCGCTCACATACACATACCTGTTTGCATTAAAGCCCTCGTTATACACCAGCGCAATGCCCTTTTCGGCGTCGTATGAGGGGAATGAGTATTCAACTCCGTTAGAGTCAAAGGTCACCCTGCATTTATCGGCAGCAAAAGCGTTCAAAGGCAGCGCCGCCGCAAATACCGCAGCAGCCAGCGCAGCAGTTATTTTTTTTAGTTTCATCATGTTATCTCCGTTCATTTTTTACTGTTCGGGCATTATCAGAACTATCTCATGCTTTGTTATGGGGTCAAGGAAGCCTGTTCTGGTCTTGGCAGCCTTGATTATTTTCATGGTATCCTTTGAGTCCAGCACGCCGTCGCCGTTTACATCGGCAGAATTTTTCTGCTTGTCGGTTTTTGGCGAGGCTGTCTTTTTAGCATAGCCTATAGCCAGCATAACCGAAAGTGCCGCAGTCAGTGCTTATAATTTTTTTGATCTTCATGGTTTTTTCCTCCTATAATTTTAAGATCTGCTCTGCTCATGCTGATAATACATCAGATGATTTTATAAATTTAAGTTTATTATTACTGCGCTGTCTTTTACAGACCCCACAGCTTATATCTGTTTTTTGCCCCTGATAACAGGCGATACCGGCTCGGTACGGTTCTTGGCGGCGTTTATTATCTTCATGGCGTCCTTGGTATCAAGCTGCTTATCGGCATTAACATCTGCGGCAAGCTTCTGGTCATCTGTTTTGGGGGAGCTGCTCTTTTTAGCGTATGACACAGCCAGCATAGCGTCCTTGGTGTTCACCTCGCCGTCGCCGTTTATATCGCCGAGCCTGCCCGATATGGCAGTAAAGCTAAAGCGCATATACTCATCATAGTTAGCCGCATCAGCGCCGTTTAACAACGCACTGAAATTTTTGACATACACAAACCTGTATTTTGTATCTGTGTCATAGTCAAAGTCCAGCTCGGTACAGTAAAGCCCGCCCTTTTCCAGTATATCATCGCCCTTTAGCTGTGACCAGCTGTCGGTGCCTTCGTCATACTTTTCAACAACGCATTCTTCCTTGTCGAGATAGTAGCCCTTATCATCGGGTACTTTAATGCTGTCAAAAAACTCATCAACGGTCATTCCTGCCACGCTCACGCTGTACTCAGCCTCAACGCCGAAGATAGGCTGGATATCGCTTATATCCTTCCACTCGGCATAAACGGTCAGATCCTCGGTGATATTGTCATACATGGGGAAAAATCCCTTGCCGTCGGCGGTCTTGGTGTAGTCCATAAACACCTTGCCGTCAACTATAATATTTTCCCAGCTGCCGCTCTCGGCGTTGTACCTGAGATAGTAGTGCTCCTTATCAAAGCCGTCAAACTTGCTGAGCGACACACCGTCGGGCACTTTCAGCGAGCCAAAGTCATGATCAACGCCGTTTGAGTCAAAGGTGACTGTGTGATAAACTGTATCATCTGCATAAGCCACAGCAGTCAGCGCCCCGTTAAGCATTGCAGGCAGCAGCAAAGCGGCAATAATCTTTTTAAAACGCATAATTTCTCCTCCTACCATTTTTTACAGTATAATTATACACTCTAACCCCCAAAAAGTCAAGGGGGCGAAGCCCCCTTTTATTCCCCCACCTTTCGCACTTTTGTGATAACGGCAAAATTCCGAGTCCTCCCCGGAGGGGAGGGGGTGCTTTAGTGGCGGCTAGTATTTTGATGGCTGCGCCAACCTTGAAAACGAGTTGTTGTGCGTTTTTCCACAAACTATAAACGTGCAAATAATTATGAATTATGCATTATGAATTATGAATTAGACTAGCGACTAGCAGGCAAACTCTGTTTCCCACAAACTATAAACGTACAATAATTATGAATTATGCATTATGAATTATGAATTCTGAATTAGACTAGCCACTAAAAGCTTATCTCCCTTGCCGGAAGCAGGGGAGATATACGAAATATTATCAGCGATAAGCTCAGACAGGGTCGCCCATTTTGAAGAAGGGGTCTGTTCTGGTCTTGGCTGCATTTATTATCATCATTGAGTCCTTGGTGTCCGGCTTGCTGTCCTCATTAACATCGGCAGCCTCTCTCCGGCTGTCGCCTGATGGGCTCAGGTCCTTTTTGGCAAATCTTATGGACATCAAAGCGTCCCGGGTGTTGATATTTCCGTCATCGTTGATATCCCCCAGCCTGCAGTTTCTTGCGGCAAATGAGAAGAACAGCCAGCCGTTGCCCTCGCAGAATTGGGTTATATCTTTGCCGTTTATATAGTTTTTCATATCCCTGCTCTGGTGGAACAGTGTAACGGCACGGTCATTTTCGGTATCATATATCCCTTTAAGGGAAAGCTGTAGTCAACACCGTTTGAGTCAAAGGTAACAGTGCAGACATCGGCGGCATAAGCCCCCGGCGGCAGCGCCGCAGAAAGCATAGCCGGTGCTGAGATGGTGCTGAAAGTTTTTTAAAGTTTCATATTAGGGTGTGTTGACACTAAGCCTAACACACGTCTTTTTGGATATTTTTGTCCCGTTCGTCGTTAAAAATCCTTGCAGGGCGACAGCCCAACTGCGGATTTTTGCCTAGAACGGAACAAAAATATCTCAAAAATCCGCGTATCAGTTTAGTGTCAACACACCCTAATTCCTCCGATATATCACTTTATGATCTGCTGCATTCCATTACGCTACGCCAAAATCGCCGTAAATGGGTGCGTTGACCTTAAAGAAGGGGTCTGTTCTGGTCTTTGCTGCGTTTATTATCATCATTGAGTCCTTGGTGTCCAGCTTGCCGTCCTCATTGACATCGGCAGCACCTTTTTGTTTGTCGTTGGTGGGTTCAAGAGTTTTCTTAGCGTACCTTACCGAAAGCAGAGCGTCTTGGGTGTTTATATTGCCGTCGTCATTCACATCGCCCAGCCTGTAGCTTTTGCAAACGAATGAGAAATATATCCACTCGGATTCGTCACAGTATTCGGTGAGATCGACACCGTTGAGGTAGTTTTTGAAATTACTGCCGTATGCAAATTTAGTGACAGAGCGGTTTAATTCGTCATCATAGATATCATCAAAGTCCAGCTCCACCGTATAGGTCTTGCCCTCCTGAAGCACTTCGTCGCTGTCCAGCCAGTGGTCGGCTTCTACATCGTAGATATCGCTGTCTTCGATGTCAATATAATAATTATCACCATCAGGCGTGGGCACAGAGAAGTTGGAGCTGAAAAATTCATCTCTTGTCAAGCCTGCCGCCTTTGGGTTGAAGTCAGCACGTACTTCCTTTATTGCCTTTACCCAGCGTGCATATAGCGTGGTGTCCTTGGTAAACTCGTAGTCGGAGAATGAGCACCACTGTGTACACTCGGGGTCTAAATACCAGTCGTCTATCACCTTATCGCCGACTACGATATAGTCATTATGATCGCTTTCAGGAGTATAGAAAACAAGTCTGTAATCAAAACCGCAGTTATACAGGGATTTACCTGCCTGCACTTCAAACGATGGAAATTCATAGTCAACACCGTTAGGGTCAAAGGTAACGGTGTAGGTGTCCTCTGCCGAGGCGCCAAAGGGCAGCGCCGCAGGCAGCATAGCCAGCGCTAACAGTGTGCTTATGGTCTTTTTTTATTTAATATAAATTCCTCCTTGTCACATCAAAAGGGCTGCGGCTTTATAAAGCCGGACTTGTAAAAAATATCCTTAATCAATTATACTATAAATTTTAATATCTTGCAATAGAAGCTCAACAAAAAATAATATTTTAACATTTTTTAAATGTAGAATTTTGTGGGTGAAATATAGGTAACTTGCACAAAGTGTACAAACGCCCCTGTTGAAAACTCCCTTTGGGTTATTCAATTGCATGAAAAATGTGAACAAAGAAAGAAAAAGCCCTTTTGCTCTTGCAATTTGTAAAGAAATGTGATATACTTGCTTTAGCGATTTAAAGCAAATCAGAACTCGAATGACAGAGCAGCAGAAGCTCTGCATATGAAAGGGGCTTTTTAAGTGAAGGAAATATCAAATCTTATCAATTACAGAGAGGGCGTCAAGGTAGTGGACGCTACGCTGAGAGACGGCGGACTGGTAAATGATTTTTATTTTACAGATAAGTTCGTAAGAGACCTGTATCTTGCAAACATCAAGGCAGGCGTTGATTATATGGAGTTCGGCTATAAGGCAGACAAGGAAATGTTCGATGTCAACAAATTCGGCAAGTGGAAGTTCTGCAGCGAGGAGGACCTGAGAGAGATAGTCGGCGATAACAACACCGACCTTAAAATAGCAGTTATGGCTGACGTGGGCAGGTGCGATTATAAAAACGATATCATCGACCGCAGCGAGAGCGTTATCGACCTTATAAGAGTAGCCACATACCTGCACCAGATCCCCACCGCTGTTGATATGATCGAGGACGCTCACAAAAAGGGCTATGAGGTCAGCTGCAACATCATGGCGATATCCACCGCGCAGGAGAATGACCTGAGAGCTGCCCTTGACATTCTGGGCAAGAGCCCTGTTGACGTGTTCTACATAGTTGACAGCTTCGGTGCGATGTACCCCGAGCAGCTGCAGAGACTGGCAGCAGTCTACACCGAGTTTGCCGATAAATACGGCAAAAAGGTGGGCATACATGCACACAACAACCAGCAGCTGGCATTTGCAAACACCATTGAAGCCGTTGGCGACGGTGTGGATTATCTTGATGCTACCTACTCATCAATGGGCAGAGGTGCAGGCAACTGCGCTATGGAGCTGCTGCTGGGCTTCCTTAAAAATCCTAAGTACAACGTATATCCTGTGTTCAGGTTCATTGAGGAGCACATGAACAAGCTGCGTGAGGAGGGCGTTGTTTGGGGCTATGATATGCAGTACCTTATGACAGGTCTGCTGAACCAGCACCCCAGGTCGGCAATAGCCTTCACTAAGGATAACAGAAAGGATTATGCCGAGTTTTACAAAGAGATAATCATTATGGACTAGGGTGTAGGCGCAATATTGCTCCCCCAACTAAACCTTGCCAAAAATACTTGACATAAATAAAAAATCTCTGCGTTGCAAAAGCTTGAAGGGCGCCAGCCCGTCTGCGCTTTTGCTCCTTGATATTTTTTATTTCTGCCTGCGTCTTTTCGGCAATGTTTAATTGGTGGAGCAATAGTATAGTTTTTTACAGGCACTTTTGCTGAGTGATCGGCAAGAGTGCCTTTTTGTTTCTGTGTGCGCTGCCTTATTTATGCGATGACATGAAAAAACTGCAAGCAGATTGACAAACCGTTGTAAATGTTGTATAATATGTTTATAGTCTAAAATTTAATCATATATTATGTACAGCAGCTCAGCTGTTTAAAAACGGCTGACGGTAACGATAAGAAAAGGAGGAACAATATGAACCTGTATAAACGATTGACAGCGTCCCTGCTGGCAGCCGCTGCCGCAGTGACCTTTACGCTGGCTGATATCCCCGGTCTGCCTGTCAGTGTTATCTCTGCCTCGGCAAGCTCGGTGAGCTATAAGGGCGTTGAGTATCTTAACGATGATGAGAGCATTATCGCAGAGATAGCCAAGCACAGCATGAAGCGTGAGTCAAGGTTCACCATAAATATGTATTCGGACACTGCCGACCTCGATAGCTACAAGCTGGCTGATTATTTTGACAAAAGCATAACCCACACAGGCGTGCCTGATGAGGGCGACTATATCAGCTATCAGTATAACAATATCGACTTTGAGGTGACGGGCGTAAGAAACGGCAGCGATTATTATATAAACCTCACCTATATCGTCAACTATCTGACTACTGAGCAGCAGGAAAAGGCTGTAGATGAAAAGGTGGAGAGCGTGCTTGCCTCACTTGACCTGGAGGGCAAGAGCGACTATGAGAAGATAGAAGCTATCCATGACTGGCTGAGGGATAACTGCGAGTATGACTATGATAATCTTAATAATAAGGAATATACCCTTAAATTCACAGCCTATGCCGCCCTTATAAACGGCACGGCTGTATGCCAGGGCTATGCCAACGCACTCTACAGGCTGCTGCTTGAAGCAGGCATAGACTGTAGGATAGTTACAGGTCAGCTGCAGGGCGGTGAGCACGCCTGGAACATTATCAGGCTGGGGGATAGGTATTATTTTGTCGATGTTACCAACGACCGCGGTCACAACAGGTTTTTAAAGGGGCTTGATGATCTGAGCTCACTTAAAATGGTGATAAACGACCAGTTCACCACCATAGGCTTTTTAAGCGAATACCCCATTTCAAGGACCGCCTACGAAAAGCCAGCCGACCCCACAGACCCCGACGACCCCGATGACCCCGTGGAGCCTGCCGAAGTCAGATTTGATGTGACCGCTGCCGACGGAAGCTCCTTTGACAGCATTATCATAGTTGATGAGACTACAGGCGCTGTCATAATGGCAGATGAGCTCACACTGAGCCTGGAGAATGCAGAGTATACCTTTAAAATATATAAAGAGGGCTATGTGCCTGTGACCGTAAACATAACGGTGAACGGAGAGGATATAACTACCGATAAGCTGGTGCTGCGCAGGTACGGCGATATCAACGGCGACGGCAAGGTGAACACCCAGGACGCTATGAAGGCTGTGGCGCTTGCCAAAAAGGCTGCCGTTGTCAGCGGCTATGACTTTGCAGCTGCCGATGTCAACGCAGACGGCGTGCTAAATTCAAAGGACGCACTTGCTGTGATAAATGCAGCAAAGAATAAAAAGAACGTTAAGGACCCCAATTTCTGAGGGTAAAAGAACAAGGGCAACACCGCACAACCACCGGCTTACGCCTTTGCACGTCATCTGCTTGCATATTTTCCGTCATAATACACAAAGTTTCCTTGACTTGCGTCAGCAAGCCTGCGTCAACTTTATGAATTCTGACGAAAGATCTGACTGCGCATCTGACGCACAATGGTTATGCGGTATTGCCCAAGCTGAAATGATACTCAGGCAGGACTTTTTATTCAAGTTGTTATGCTTAAACCTTTTCTGAAAACAATTACATTAAATAAGTCTATAAAGTTTTTGCTGTAAGGTTTACAAAAACGTGATGATGTGTTATATTATAAAGGACGAAATTATTATTTTTGGGAGGTAAAACCATATGAACGATCATAAAAACAAGCGCAGCAGGGTGCTTGCGGCACTGTGCTCGGTGATCTGCGTTATGTCAGCTATGCCTGCGATGAGCGCTTCGGCGGCAGCTGCAAAGTATGAGGCAGAGGACGCTGTTATAAGCGGTCAGAGAATAACCGTCGAGAACGGCAGCGGATATTCGGGCGGCAAGTATGTGGCTCTGGCTACAAATAATATCAACTCAAGCCTGACCTTTAAGGTGAATGCCGACGAGTCGGGAATTTATGATGTGGTGGTAAGAGCTTCGGGCATAGGCGCTGATAAGACAAACAGGCTGAAGGTGGACGGAGTGGTCGCTGCCAATATCATCTCTGAAAAGGATAAGCTGGGCGACTCAAAAACTGTGCAGACCTATCTATCAAAGGGCAGCCACGATATAACCATCACCCCTACCGACGGCTATATAAATGTAGACTACATCACCGTTGAAAAGGGCGTTGCCAAGGACTACGCAAAGGGTGTGAGCAAGGAGCTTATAAATGAGAACGCCAGCGACAGCGCAAAAAGGCTCATGAGCTTTATTGTGGATAACTACGGTGTGAACACCATAGCAGGTCAGCAGTGCGACGGCACAGGCGGCAGCGGCTACGGTCTCAACGGCGGCGAGATAAAGGCTATCGAGGAGCAGACAGGCAGAAAGCCCGCACTTCTGGGACTCGACCTTATGAACCTTAACAACGTTCTGGACGGAGCTACCGAGTTCAGTGAGGCAGGCGGCATAGTATCACTTTGCTGGCACTGGAGAGCTCCTACAAAATATGTCAAGGAGGGCAACGACAGCAACGGCAACCCCTATTCGTGGAGCGCATTCAATACATCAAGCTTAAAGGATTTTGATTTTGACGCTATCATGAACGGCGAGGACGAGGACGGCTACAACAAGCTGATGTTTACCGTTGACAACATCGCAAAGAAGCTGCAGCAGCTGGACGAGGCTGATATACCCATACTTTTCAGACCTCTGCACGAGGCAAGCGGCGGCTGGTTCTGGTGGGGCTCGGGCAGTCCTGAGTCTTACAAAAAGCTGTGGATAACCCTTTATGATAAGTTTACCAACGAGTACGGCATAAACAACCTCATCTGGGTATGGAACGGTCAGGACAAGGACTGGTACCCCGGTGACGAGTATGTTGATATAATCGGCGAGGATATCTACCCCGGCAAGCACGTTTACAGAGCGCAGTCTGTTAGATTTGACGATGCTGCGAACTACACTGAGACCCCCAAGGTAGTCACCCTGTCGGAGAACGGCTGCCTGTTCGACCCATTCCAGGCAGGCGTACTCAACACCGTGTGGAGCTGGTTCTGCGTATGGAACGGTGATTTTACCTTTAACAAGAGCGGTATCTCACAGACCTACACCGAGAAGTATATGTGGAACTATGTATACAACCACCAGAATGTTATAACTCTCGACGAGATGCCTGACCTCAAGACCTACCCTCTCACAGGGGGAACACCCGTGAAGAGCAAGGAGACCGACTACAGCGCAGAGCTGGCACTGGGCGATATAAACGCTGACGGCAAGGTGGACTCCAAGGACGCACTTCTTTCGATATCCTTTGCAAAGAAGGCGACTACACCAAAGAACGACCAGCAGCTTCTGGCAGCAGATATCGACGGCAGCGGCGATATCAAGACAAATGACGCACTGAAGATCATCGCTTACGCTAAGAAAACTATCAAAAAGCTGCCCTGATATTTGCAGTATCTTATATAGCACTTAAAAGCGCATTCTCCCTTTTCAGGAGAGTGCGCTTTGATATTTCAACGCTGTTTCATAGCGGAGCTGCTCTGCTAGTTGCTAGTGGTTAGAGTGCTAGGGGCTAGAAAAACGGTTTACAAAATTATGTGGTAAACCGCACAAATGCAAGGTATAAAAAAACTCCGCACAGCTTTAGTGGGGCGAAATAAAACCTGTTCAAATTTCCCTACAGCGCACAAAGTCAACATTTTATAAGGTTCGCGCAGCGTATCGAAGTAATAGCAGCCACGTAAGCGCCCACAGCTTTTAGAGGTAAGAGGTAAGAAGTAAGAGGCAAGAAATTTCCCAAACAAACAAAGTCTGAAAAGGGGACTCTTGCTTCTTGCCTCTGGTTTCTTGCTTCTAGAGGCACAGGTGGGGGAAATAAATGGCTTTACAATAATAAAGTGTTGTGGTATAATAAAAAAGAAGTAAAAGTAAGCCATTCTTACCTCTTACCTCTGACATCTTACATCTGAAAAGGACTGTATAACTATGAAAATAAAAGACATATACGACCACATAAACTCTGTTGCGCCGTTCTGTTTGCAGGAGGGCTATGATAACAGCGGGCTCTGCATTGGCAGCATGGGGTATGAGGTGAAAAAAATACTCGTCGCCCTTGACTGCACCATTGATGTTGCCAAAGAAGCTGCCGAAAAAGGGTGTGAGCTGATAGTTACCCACCACCCTGTTATTTTCCATGCCATAAAAAAGCTGGACCTTGAAAGCGTTGCAGGGTGTCTCGCAGCCAGCCGCACCTCGGTGATATCGGCGCACACTAACTTTGACTCTGCGGTGATGAACGATATTTTGTGCGAAAGGCTGGGGCTTAGCCCCTCAGACATCATAGCTGAGGAAAACGGCGCAGGCATAGGCTGTATCTGCGATACCGAGGGCTTTGCTCCCCATGAGCTGGCAGAGCGCATAGCTGCGGCGCTGGGCAACAAGGTGGTAAGATACAACCGAAAAAACAGCTCTGCCGATGAAAGCCTGCTCAGGCGTATAGCCGTGTGCTCGGGCAGCGGCGGCAGCTTTTTAAATGACGTGCTGGCAAAGGGCTGCGACGCCTTTATCACAGGGGACGTCAAGCATGATGTTTTTATCGACGCCTATAATTCAAACATAGTTATCTACGACGCAGGGCATTTTCACACCGAGAACATCTTCTGCGAATACATGAAAAACGACCTTTCCTCACACTTCCCCGAAGCCGAGGTCAGCATTGCCGAAAGTAATTTTGATGTGCTGGATTATTTTTTAGAGGTAAGAGGATAGAGGTAAGATATCCCTTTTACCGACATAAAAAAACGGGCGAATATTGTTCGCCGTTTTTTATGCTGTTATTTGCAGTCAAATCATAGTTTGGTATAAACACCTCAGAATACCCATTCCAGAATTATGAATTATTAAAAGCCTCTAGTTTCGGAAATTAACTATAACAGGCACGATGTAAACCGCTGTGATGACCACTGCGCCTATGCCGATGATCAGCTTTGCGGCTGCGTTTTCTACAGTCTCGCTGAATTTCAGCTTTCTTCGGTAAATGCCGTAGACCACACAGAGTGCTATGCCTGCAATGCTCACCACTGCGCCCAGCTTGAAGCCCTTTGGCATTGAGGTCACGGTTATGCTGTTTTTGCCCTGCTTTAGTTTAAAGCTAACCAGGTCGTCAAAGGCTCTGCTGTATTTAACGCTTTCGCCGTTTATCTTTATGTCAAGGTCGTCACTGTAGGGTATCGAGAGCAGGCAGGTCTCGCCGCCGTTGGCTTCATATTCTCCTGTCAGCTTGCCCTTTTTGTCTTTGAAGTTCACAGTTTTTGCCTTGTCTGCGCTTTGCTCCAGCTTGTCAAGGTCCAGTGAGAATACCCCGAAGGAGGTGCATTTGCAGCTTTTTAAAAGCTCTATCTTTACGTCAACAGTCTGGTTCTCAAACTCGCCCAGCTTGACAAGACCGTTCATCTCCTGCGAGGGATAGGTGTCGCCCTTGCCGATGTAGTTCACATAAATGGCAAAGCAGTCGTTAATGTCCTCATAAAGTGAGTTTGAAAGCTTGTCGAAGCAGTCAAAATACAGGCTCTGCCTGCCCTCTATGTGCACGGTGTAGTCCATCACATATATCTCTTCCTTGGGCTTTTTGAAAACATACCTGCCCTTGTCGTCCTGCTTTATCAGCTTTGGCTCGTCACACTCGTAAAAGGTTATCAGCTCGTCGCCCTCGTCACCGAGGGTGTTCTCATACACAAACTGCTGTATCTCGCCCCGCTCTGCCTTTGGCAGCTTCTCAGCGCCTTTAAGCTCTTTGTCAAGCACCAGCCCCGAGGGCAGATAAATATCCTTCGGCTCGATAACGTATTTGTCGTTGCTGTACACAGCATCGTCCCCTGCTTTGCCCTTGCGGATATTGTATTTGATGTTCATAAGTGCGTCCGAAAGCTCGGTAGCACCGTAGGAGCCCACCTCCATCCAGTAGGAGGAATAGCCCAGCTTTTTCATCATGAACATATAGTCCTCGCTGGTGAGTGAGGTGTAGTGGCTTATGGAGTTATAGCCCATTGAGCCCACCAGGTTCACATCAAAATACTTCTCGCCGGTGGATACTCTGTAAAAGCCGCTGTCATCGTCTATGCGGTCGGCGAGGTCCACCACAGCGCGCTGGTTCTGGGCACGCTTGGGGTTGTTTTTATTTGGCATGGTGACATATACGCTTACGTTTGAAAAGGCTTCGGCAGCTATCATAACAGCACAGAACACCGACAGCAGGTCCTTTGAGAGATAGCCCTTTTTGTAAAAGCCGAAGAATATCAGATACACCAGCGCCGCCATAACAAACAGCTGCAGCATTGCGTGGAATGAGTTTTTATCTCCCCACAGGCTGCGTGTATAAGCCGAAAGCATTTCTCTGTTCCATGATGTGTAGTTGAGCACGAACTTGGTGAATGAGTAAAGTATCAGCATAAGGCAGCCCATAAGAGGCAGGTTATCGCAGCTTTTGTTGGGCTTTACAGCCCTGTTTTCATCATCGGTGATGAAAAGCGAAGCGGTGATTATCAGCATATACTCGCTGATAAAGCCGTACCTTGAGGGGAATGACATATATGTACCCGTATGCCACATCATATTTATAGGCTCTATTATAAGGGGCAGAGTCATAAGCAGGGTGAGTATGAGATAGGTGTTCTGCTTTTTGCTCCTGGGTCTTGCGTCTATCAAAGCGGCGGCTATTATAACTATCACCACTGCCGAGAGCATGACAGTGGGCAGGGTAGTCTCATGCTGGGTGAAGAAGGTAGTGCCCTTTATCTCGGAGAAAATACCCTCACGCCTGCCGCTGGAAAGATACTGGGCAAAGCAGGGCAGCCATACCACTGCCGACAAAAAAGCACCCAGTGCCGAGCCTATGATAAAATACACCGTACCCTGTCTGTACTTACGCTCACTGCGGTATCTGTAGGTGATGATACCCATGAACATGAGGGTGAAAATAACTATCATATAGCTTATATAATAGTTCACTATCATCATCAGGGTGAGCACCGCTGTGTACGGTGCGATCCTTTTTCTCTCGATAAGCTCACCGTAGGAATACATGAGCAGAGGAAAAAGATACATCATATCCAGCCAGATAACGTTCTGATAATAGAGCATTGCATAGCCGCTGAATGCATACATTATGCTTAATATGACGCACCACGTTGCCGAAAGCTTTGTGATACGTTTTTTAAGGAAAAACACCGATGTGACCGAGCAGGTCATGAGCTTTAGCATGACCAGTATGTTCACAAAATATATCATATCCGTCTTTTTGACGAACATGACCAGCAGAGAAAAGGGGCTTGCTAAAAAGAAGAATATAACTCCCCATAAATTCATGCCGCCTGCGTTCTGCAAATTAAGGAACACCCCCGACTTGCCTGCAAGAATGTCCTTTAAGTCAATAAGCAGCGGTATGACCTGCTGTGTCATATCGCACCAGGCTACAGTTCCCTTGCCAAAGGGAAAGATATGGTTCTGATAATAATTTATCAGAAGTATGAGCATGACCGCAGCAGGCGCAATTATATAGGGCAGCGCTTTAACTGCTTTTTTTCTGAATTTCTCCATTTTTGTTACCTCTTGTTCTTTGGTCTTTCTGTCTCTTTATTTTTTGCTTTGGCGCTTCTGCAAGGTCAGTGTCCCCATTGCTGACTGCCGATGGCAGACAGCGCCTGTATTCTATCTAACTTATAAATTATACTATTATTGGCGCAAAAAGTCAACAGCGGTTGGGAATATAGGTGAAATTTCGGTGAAATGTACAGGTTTGTATTGATTTTTTAAGAGAATAATGCTATAATTATAGAGCTGAAAAAATAAAGAAAGGATAGTTTAAATGAAACATTTAAAGCTAAAAAAGCTGGCAAGGGCACTGGCGCTTACCGTAACGGCTGCACTAACGCTTTCGTTATTCACCGCCTGCGCCGGTTCAGATGATGACAAGAAAGACAAAAAGTCTAAGGGCAAAGAGACTGACAAGAGCTTTGTAATAACTCTTTATGACGAGTACGCCCCCGAGACCTGCAAGAATTTTGAGAACCTTGTAAAAGAGGGCTTCTATGACGGTCTGACCTTCCACAGGGTGGTGGACGGCTTTATGGCACAGGGCGGCGACCCCAAGGGCGATGGCACAGGGGGCAGCGACAAGAATATAAAGGGCGAGTTTGCTTCAAACGGTGTTGAGAACAACCTCAGCCACACAAGGGGCATAGTTTCAATGGCGAGGAGCAGCGACCCCGACAGCGCTTCCAGCCAGTTCTTTATCTGCTACACCGACTGCCAGTTCCTTGACGGTGATTATGCTTCCTTCGGCGAAGTCACCGAGGGTATGGAGGTAGTTGACGAGTTTCTGAATGTGGAGAGGACGATGGGCAGCGACAATGCTTTATCCAGCCCCGTTACTCCCATAACCATAACCAAGGCAGAGATGATAGACGATGATGACAAGGGCAACCACAGGGCAAGGTTTTATATGGACTTTACCTATGAAGAGCCCGAGCCCAGAGAGCCTGTTGAGGCAAGCTTTATCATCACCCTTTATGCAGACAAGGCGCCCATAACCTGCGAGAATTTTGAAAAGCTGGTAAGTCAGGGCTTCTATGACGGTCTGACCTTCCACAGGGTGGTGGACGGCTTTATGGCACAGGGCGGTGACCCCAACGGCGACGGCACAGGCGGCGCTGAGGAAAACATCAAGGGCGAATTTTCATCAAACGGTGTTGAGAATGACCTCAGCCACACAAGGGGCATAGTTTCAATGGCAAGGAGCAGCGACCCCGACAGCGCTTCCAGCCAGTTCTTCATCTGCTACACTGATGACTGCACCTTCCTTGACGGCGACTATGCAGCCTTCGGCGAGGTAACAGAGGGCATGGAGGTAGTTGACGGCTTCCTTGAGGTCGAAAGAACTCTCGGCAACGACAGCGCACTTTCGCTGCCTGTAACACCCATCACCATAACCAAGGCTGTTATGATAGATGATGACGAGAACGGAAACCACAGAGCTGAGTTCACAGTGAATTACTGATATCATAAGCAAATAGTAAAAAGCCCGAGAGCAGGTCTCCCGGGCTTTTATTTATGTGTTTGGTTCGGTGTACTTTCATTCCTTGACCTCAATTATTTTATCGAGCTCATTTTTTAAAGCTGTATTCAGCTTTTCAAATACCGCCTTTGCTTTGGCATATTTACTGCCGGAAAAAACAGCATAAGGGTCGTATCTGCTTTTTGATTCCCACAAAGTCAAAGTATCTGCAATATCCTCCAGCTGCTCAGGCACATCTGCACCAAGCTGCCTGCAGCGTAGTTCGAGCTTTGCAATATCGTGTGTAAACGGCGGAGTTTCGCCAAATATCAGAATAAGACCTTTAAGGCTTTTTTCTATTGCCTGCTGTATATGATATGCTGCAAGAGATACAGCATATTCATCAGGAAAATCCGTTTCAAGTTTAAGACACGCTTTATAGTCTCTGTTGGACAGTATATAAAGGTCATCACTGCCTGACATAAACGCACACCCCATTCTCATCTATTTCTTTTTTTAAAAGCTTGCTGCTGATATTGTTATAGTCCACTATATCCAATTCAGAGGGAACTTCTTTAAAAAACGGTCCTGCAACAGCATCAAACTCGTCATCGTCTAATTTGTCGGTTATCAAAGCTATATCCACATCGCTGAAAATACCGCACTGCCTTGTAACTGCACTGCCGAAAATAATGATCTTATTTATCCTGCTGTCACTTTCTGCAAGTTCGATAGCTTTTTGAACAGCCCTTTGCTTGGAAGGAAAAATATATTTCAATTCGTTGGCACCCTTGTGTCTGACGGGGAAAATATACATTCGCTATCCCTCCTGCTCATTTTTCTCACCCTCAGCCTTCTTCTCCTGCTCGCCCATAGCGATTATCTCGGCTAAAATATCAGCCGAGCTTGACTGGGCTAAGTGCTTGCTGTGGTTTCTGAATGCTCTTACCACCATAAGTATTATCACTATCAGCAGCAGTATCAGAAACACTGCAATGCCTGTCACCAGTGCGCCCGCACTGAGCTTGCCCTGCTTGACAAGCCCCCTCAGTCCGCTTACCACGCAAGCGCCCACTATCATAAGTATCAGCAGCAGCGCTGCCAGTATTTTGCCCCTGTTACGATCCATAAAAGCTCCTTTCGGTATCAGCCGCCCAGGCGTATCATCTCATCTATGCAGACCTTTGCCTTGGCTATCAGCTCATCGCTCATTATTATCTCAAAGGCATCTGCGCTGCTGTCGCCGCCAATGCCGCGGCAGGTGTTGTATACATCAACAAGGGTCGTCAGCTTCATATTGGGGCAGATGATCTTTTTTGAGAGTATATAGAATTTCTTCTCTGGGAATTTATACTGCAAATGCTCGGCGATAGATATCTCTGTGCCGATGATAAATTCCTTTGCGTCTGACTTTGCCGCAAACTCCATTATGCCCGAGGTAGAGCCTGCATAGTCTGCCTGCTTGGTAACGGCAGGCACGCACTCGGGGTGTACCAGCACCAGTGCGTTGGGGTGGGCTGCCTTAGCAGCGTCAAGGTCAGCCTTTGTGACCGACGCATGGACGGGACAGCCGCCCTGCAAAAGCTTTATATCCTTATCAGGACAGGCTTCTGCCACGTAAGAGCCCAGGTTGCAGTCGGGTATAAAAAGTATCTTTTTATCCTCCATGCCCTTAACTATCTTTACCGCCGATGAAGATGTTACGCAGACATCGCACACGGTTTTAAGGGCAGCGGTGGTGTTTATATAGCAGACCACTTTTCTGTCAGGCTCCTGCGCCTTTATTGCGTTTATAAGCTCAGGCTCCATCTGCTCTGCCATAGGGCAGCCTGCCTCGGGATTTGCAAGAAACACCCTTTTATCGGGTGAGAGCATTTTGGCGGTCTCTGCCATAAAGTGCACGCCGCAGAGAAGTATGTTCTTATTCTCCACCTTTGCGGCTTCAACGCTGAGCTTATACGAGTCGCCCGTGATATCGGCTATCTCGACTATCTCCTTAGCCTGATAGCTGTGGGCGAGGATACATATGTCATTATCCTTTTTAAGCTTTAGTATCTTTTCCTGAATATCACGTATCATAGCTATCACCTCATAAATGGTATGGGACAATTATTCCCTACAATACATTATAATATAACAAATACCGATTGTCAAGTGTTTATGTTGTCCTCACCGGACGGGGTAATTCCCCCACCTGCCGCACTTTTGTGAAGTGGGCA
>CALCRR010000064.1 GCA_937894495.1 uncultured Ruminococcus sp.
AAGACACTAACGATTTATCTACCGATATTTAGAATCAAAAATCTGAAATCGGAGGTAATCGTAATGAATACAGTTTATACATTATACAGAGTATCCACAAAGCAGCAGGTCGATAAGGTGAAGGACGACATACCTATGCAGAGGGAAGCCTGCCATGAGTTCGCCGAAAGAATGGGTTGGACTATCGGCAAGGAATTTCTCGAAAAGGGCGTGTCGGGATTCAAAGTGTCGGCAAGCGACAGAGATGCTATACAGGATTTGAAAGCGGCTGCGCTTAACAAAGAGTTCGATATTCTCTTAGTGTTCATGTTTGACAGAATCGGGCGTATTGATGACGAGACACCGTTCATAGTAGAATGGTTCGTCAAGCAGGGAATAAGAGTATGGAGCGTTCAGGAGGGCGAGCAGAGGTTTGAAAGTCATGTCGATAAGCTGATGAACTACATAAGGTTCTGGCAGGCTTCGGGCGAGTCTGAAAAGACCTCTATGCGAATCAAGACCCGTATGCAGCAGCTCAAAGCGGAGGGCAGCTATACCGGAGGTCCGGTTCCCTTTGGGTATACTCTTGTTAATACCGGAAGGCTGAATAAGAAGGGCAGGGAAGTGCATGACCTTGCAGTTGATCCTGTCGAAGCCGATTGGGTAAAAGAGATCTTCTCAAAGACTGTTAATGAAGGCTATGGTACTTTCAGATGTGCGGAGATACTTAATAATGCCGGAGTGAAAACTCATAAGGGTTCAAGGTTCACAAGCAATAGTATCAATCGCATACTGAGAAACAGATTGCTTATCGGATTTGTGGTGTCGGGTGACACGGAATCGCCCCGCATAAAGGAATTGCAGATAATTGATGATTACACCTTTGAGCGAGCGCAGCATATACTTGAACAGCGAATGGTCAAGAACGAGAAAACCCGTGAAATCGCAAGGACTACAAAGACAAAACAGCTCCTTTCAGGGCTTATGGTTTGCGGACATTGCGGCGGTCATCTCAGTACGATAAAGCATACCGACAGGCACACTCGCAAGGACGGATCGGAATATGTGAAGGTCCAGCCGAAGTATATTTGCTACCACAAGAGCAGAGGGCTTTGCCAGTGCAGTGGTGCGACTACATATCAAGTCAGCAGGATAGACGATGCCGTCTGCGAGCTGATACATGAAATGTTTAAAAGCATAAAAGAATCTCCCGACGAAGCAGTGCTGAAAAAGAACTTCGACAAGGAGATGGCGAGTTACAGAGCAAAGATCACTAAGCTGGAGCATGAGCTTGGAAAGCACAGGCAGCAGCTTGAAAAACTGGAATCAGAAGTGGCTGAAAGCCTTATGGGTAACAGCCAGTTTTCACCCGAGGTGCTGAGTAAGGTGATGAAAAGCACCGAGAAAAAAATTGAAGAGACTGAAATATCAATAGAAACTCTCAAGACTGAAATGACCGGCAAAAAGAAATCAATGGAAAGTCTGAAGCCTATGTATGAGGTCTTTGTGGGTTGGGCAAAGGAATTTGATGACAGCACTATTGAGAAGAAGAAAATGATAATTGCGGCTTTAGTGAGCAAGATCGAAGTGTTTAAGGGCTACAAACTTAATGTGGAGCTTAACATGGACTATCAGGAATTCTGCGACAACTGGGACGTGCTGAATAAGAAAAGCACGATCAATGCTTAGTTTAATATTTTCATTTGAACGCATAGACTTAGCTAAAAAGGCGAGTCTATTTAAAAATTATGAATTTGCGTAATGAAGAATACGAAAAGCTAGAGCATGCGGCTGTTAACCGCAGGGTCGTTGGTTCGAGTCCAACACGGGGAGTTCGCAAAAGCCCGAAAACACTAGGTTTTCGGGCTTTTATCATGCCAACTAGTGGGCGGTGGCTTAACTTGTCGTCCTGTCGTATTGCACAAAATTTCTTTATTGTTTTGTTTAATATTAACAGCTCGTTTGCCTGCCGCTCGTTCGGCTGTTAACCTAAATTTGAAGTTTAATATTGTTACATCACTTTTGGACAAGTAAATCTCTTAACAATATTCAATAACTTGTTCCATAGCGAAGAATGACTTTTTTAGTTTTTTACAACATTGATAGATTAATAATAGAGTGGACAGGAAAAGTAACTTTGCTATGTTTCACCAGAGGGGTGGTCGCTTGGAGTTTATTCATAACTCGAGTTGTTATTCTTTTTCTATATCCATATAGAGTCGCAATGTTTTTTATTGACAACATTCCGTAAATATAGTATAATAAATCTGTACATTTCTGTACTATCTATTTTTTAGTTTTAAACTTTTTCTACGGTTAATTAGGTGATGACATGGCAAACTCAGGCAACAGACTACTATACATACTTAAATACCTTTACCAGATGACAGACGAAGAACACTACCTCACTGCTCACCGGATAGTCGAGTATCTGGAAACAGTTGGTATTCACACACATAGACAGACTGTTATCTCTGATATTGACGAGCTGACCAAATTCGGCTTTGATATTGTCTGCAAAAAAAGCTCTCAGAACAGATACTATATAAATGACAGAGACTTTTCAATGTCTGAATTGACGCTTTTGGTAGATGCCGTTTCCGCTGCAAGAACGATCACACAGGAGCAAAGCGATATTCTTGTAAACAAGCTCTCCGGTCTGACGAGTTCATATAATGCCAAAAAGCTAATAAAAATGGCTGAGAAAGGCAGGATAAAATCCGACAATCCCGATACTTTACAAATAATAGATGCTATCAACAGAGCTATCGACAGCAAGAAGCAGATCTCATACAAGTATTTCGATATTGATGAGCATCTTGAAACCGCTTATCGTTATGGCGGCAAAAGCACAAGGATAAGCCCCTATGACCTTGTGTGGGTAGAAGATAGATATTACCTCATCGGCTTCTCTATAAAGCATAAGAAAGAAATAACGATACGTGTGGACCGTATGTCGGACGTAAAGGTCACGAAAGATACTTGTGTTCCTGCACCTGACGGCTATGATGTTAATAACTACATAAAACACGTTTTCAGAATGTATGACGGTACAATGCAGAATGTTGAGCTTAAATGTCTGACCAAGGACGTTATCAACTCGGTCATTGACAAGTTTGGTACTGATGTGATCGTAGAGCGTGGCGATGACGATAGTGCTGTCATCACAGTCAAGGCAAGCGTCAGCAAGACCTTTTACAGCTGGGTTTTCCAGTTCGGCGGTGAGATAGAGATTATCTCTCCTAAAGCTTTAAGACTGGAGTATAAGAAGATGTGTCGGGGAATTGTGAAGCAGTATAAGTAACTGGGAGATATTTTTCTCTTTTGAAAAGTTTTTTGCCCCTGGTGATGTGAAATGACATCACCAGGGGCTTTTTATTTTTTCGGGCTATTGACATAGTTATGGCAAATATTGTAGAATATAAGTACAGAAATAGATGTCTTGCAAGACTTTGTGTGTAAAAATTTTAGGTCATTTTTATTATGAAACGGAGGACGATAATGGCATATAAATCGAAGTTTATGGCGTGGCTTGAGGGACAAAGTGAGCTTAAGGGAATAATCATCAGCGCAGGAGAGAATGTAGCAAATCCATATTCATCGGCAAAAATACCGTGGGAGTATGCTGCGGAAAGAATAGCAGAAATGCTTGAAAACGGCGAATACTGCTCTCAGGACATAATCGACAGTGCTGCTGAGAAAGAGATAAAAGATATTGCAGATCATCTGTGGTATCTTCATCAGGACACCGATAAAAGTGTCTATCAGTATTTTATACCTGACGATATGTTCAAGGGCGGTTTCCCCGAAAGCTCTGAGCGTATAAAAATAGCGTTGCTGGATAAGGACACCTTGCAGGAATATATCAACGGGCTTGAACAGTTTGTAGCCGACTATGAGCAGAATCGTGACATTAAGGAGAGCTTTGCGACAGAATCCACATGAGGAAATTTCACTACATAATCCACCCATTTCTCATGACCGTCGGATACTCTGCGCGGCGAGGTGAACAGTGTATTTGCATTCGGAAAACAGCAGTCCAATAATGCAATGAGACTGTTCTTCTGCATCACAAGGATCTTGTTCAGCTTGATGCATTGCCGGTTCATGATCTGCAAGGTTTTACGAACTGTTTCTGCCGGTTCGTATTTACGAAGCTTTATCCACTTGTCAAGCGCATATGATGCGATTTTTAGAGCATCGAGTTTGTCCGTCTTGACTTTTCTGACACGGTTTGTGTCGTAGTCGTCTAGCACCAACGGATTGACTACGGATACAAATATACCCGCATTATGGAGTGCATTGGCAACCGGCTCATAGTATGTGCCGGTGTACTCCATAACAACCTTCGTTTCACCGGACAGTGATTTGATTAAGCTTACTAATTCTTTCAAACCGCTGTCTGTGTGAAACACATCAAAAGGTTCAGCTATGACTACTCCGAAGGGCTGGATCACGGCTACGGTGCTTTTCCCTTTGGATACGTCAATTCCGACTGCGTTCATAAACATCTCTCCTACTGGTTGAATTTGTGATCGATCAATCCACACTTTCCTCGTTACCTATTCTGCCTACTGAGTGATGCGAGCGCATATGGATGGCTCTACCTGCAAAATCGAACGCTATAACGAAAGCATGGATAACTGTCTCACATACGGGCGTGGTGTCCCAAGGTGGGCGGCGTTAGTCCAATCACTGCTTTCATTATAGCTTAAGTAACAAGTGCGTGTAAACCATGGCTGGCTTGTCATGGATTTATACGACTAAATATATTATAGTAGGAGAAGAATGATATGGTACAGGAATTTGCACAGCGCCTGCACGGGAGCATCGCGCAGGCCATCGTGGGCAAGGAGGTGGAGACGCTGAAGGATCTGGGCGTCGAGATCTGCTATGCTGCGGAGAATATCCCGGACGGCCCTGAAGGTGTTCTGATGGAAGCGCTTATGGAAGGATGGGCGCAATACTATTCAGAGGAGCTATCCCGGAAGATCAGCCGCGGGATGCATGACTCCGCCATGAAGTGCCGGGCGACCGGATCCGTCTGCCCCCTGGGCTGGCGAGTCAATGCTGACAAACTGTATGAGATCGATCCGGAAACCTCGCCTTATGTCGTCCACGCTTTCGAGATGTACCGGGACGGCTTCAGGTTCTCCGATATCTCGAAATACTTTGCGGAGCACGGGATCCTGACCGGGCGCGGGAATCCTTATAATGGGCAGGCCATCCGCCGGCTGCTTACCAGCAGGCGCTATATCGGCGAATATCACTGGCATGATGTCACCATCGAAGACGGCATGCCGGCCATCGTTTCAGAGGAGTTGTTCTATATGGTCCAGAAGAAAATGCGAAAAGATCATCCCCCGAAGGGAAAGAGTGCGGAATATTACCTATCAGGTAAACTGTACTGCGGACTTTGCGGCAGTCGTTTCAAAGGCGTGTCAGGCACCAGCAAGACCGGGAAGGCGTACTACTACTATAAATGTTCCGAGAAGGGATGCGATGCTCCG
>CALCRR010000065.1 GCA_937894495.1 uncultured Ruminococcus sp.
TGCATTTTCAGGAGCAAAGGAATATGACGATGTTTCCGAAACAACGGCTGCGGATTCATATTCACCGTCATTATAAGACGTGAGAATATCAAATGAACCGTCTGCAACAGTAGAGTTCCAGAGAACATCAATATATCCCGTTTCTGCGTTATACTCTGCGGACAGAGTTATTTCGGGCGTTACCTTTACAACAGGCACAGGAATATCAACAGACACAACGGCACTTTCGCCTATGCGGTCTTTGACGGTCTGTTTAACCTTGAAATATACCGTTCCTGTGAGGTCATGCGCCGAAAATGTGTAGCTGTGAGCGTTCTTTACGGTATCTGCGGAGATATACTCAACATTATCTGTTGAATACAGTATTTCAAAGCTGCCTTTTTCAACGTTTGTGTTCCACGAGAGAACAACATTGTCGGTATCCTCGAAATATACCGCATCTGCCGATATACTGAGATCGGGAATTTCTTCTTCCTCGGCGGGCGTTTCGGGATTTGTTCCGTCAATAACTACTTCGGAAACAGCAATCCCCGATACAGCAGGCTTTACTTCGGAATCCTTTGACCCGATAAATCCTATTGTTACGGACGAACCGGGAGCAATCGGATTAGTCCACATCTCACTTGCGAGAGTGTAGCTGTTGTTTTCGGATTTGAGAATCTTTCCGCCCCAAAGGTTGTTGATGTTAAAGTTTGTGTCAAAGGAAAGTTCCCACGCTTCGAGCGGAGTATCGGAAGTGTTTGTCAGAACGATCTCGCCCTGAAAACCTTCGCCCCAATCACCCGTCACATTTAATTTTACATCATACCCTGTGGTCTTGTCAAGTCTTTTTGAGCATAAATTGAAAAATTCAGGCTCATTGTAATCGGTAGTAGAAAGAATATAGCCGTATGTAACCGACTGGTTGGGCGCAATCTCATAGTTATAGCCTACATTCTTGATGATATAGTCCTCACCGTTCTGACTTGAGATATAGCCGTTCCATATTCCGTCGATCTCACCCTCTGCATCATATCCGAGTGCCCAGTTGAGTATAGGCTCGTCCGATGTATTCGTGAGCGTAACGGAAACATTCTGCTTGCCGAACCATTCGCTGCTTACAGTGTAATCAACCTTGTACTTGTCATAGATATATGACTTTGTTCCGGTTTCCGCATAAGCAGGCATGACAGGAACAGCCGATACAGCCATCGCCATAGCAGCCGCAAAAGAAACTGTCCGCTTCAATTTTATAGCTGTTTTAAACTTCATATTATAGTCAACGACATTAATTTCCGGACATTGACATAATAATTATGCTGTTATCGTAAGTTACGTCTTTTTCTGAATGTAGAATTTTTAATGTCGTTTACTATAAATCCTTCCGTTTGATTTGTACAGTCTGTAAATCACCATTTATACGATAATTTACAGACTGTACTCCAATTCACTTTCTGTTTCTGAACTTTTCGAGATCAGCGGGAACTTTAGGCTGTGCAAACCAGAAGTGGCAGGCACTTGCCAATATTCCCATCGCTGCTGTTGCCGTAAGAGCGGCTGCAAGCGAGATCACCCTTTTAAGCCATTTGTTTGTGCGTTTCATAAAAAGCACCCTTTCTGTTAATGTATTTATATTATTTCAATATGTAATGTCGGATATAGATTTATCCCGTCAACATATCTCAAATAATAATCCGATGATTTTATTCCTAACCTATTTTTTTCGATGAAACACAAGCCCTTTGTCTGACCTTTTCAATCAGCAATCCCGTTACTGATACAAAAACTCCATAAGAAATAAAAAAGGCAAAGTCAAATTTCTTTAAAAAGTTTAGTATTATTATTGAAATAGACAACAGCATTACTGCGGATATACTAAAACCTCTTAATTTCATTATCTCATGACTTTTCAAGGGTTTATTAGGATGCTCAACAGGAGCAAACAGAAAAACCGAAATACATGAGTAAAGAATAGTGAAATAAGAAAAATAGGGTACTATTGCGATGTTTAAGAAATTGACACAAAGTACAAACAACAAATGCACTGCTACCAATATCAGCATACACTTTGTATGTGTGGAGGCATGGAAACCGCCTGCACTTCTTCTTAATAAGATAAATGAAATTATGAACACAAGTGTTGGTATAAAAGTTCCCGTAATCACCGACATCAAAAGTACAATCAAACCGTTTAAAACAGTAGAATAAACTATTTCGGCACCATAGGCGTAAACTTCTTCAAATTC
The DNA here is from genome assembly GCA_937894495.1 of uncultured Ruminococcus sp. Taxonomy (GTDB): domain Bacteria; phylum Bacillota; class Clostridia; order Oscillospirales; family Ruminococcaceae; genus Hominimerdicola. Next base: position 2,226 of record CALCRR010000065.1, read on the forward strand.
AGATTCTGCCGCTTTCTGTTCAACAAAAAAACGTGCTGTACCTTTAGCAAGTCTTTCAAGCATTAGCTTTTCACCTCGCTTTAAGTATAGCACGTTTATTTTCAAAAATAAATAGTTTTGTTGTGAAGTGTCGATTTTATGTTGTGAAAGAACACTTTTCTATCTTGACTCCGCAGAAAATGTATTTTCAATATACATTTTGAATACAAATGCACTTCCATTATATTTAAAATTATATGTACCTCCAATTCTTGCAACAGAGGAACAAATACTCTGTATTCCATATCCATGAATACCTTTTTGAACCTTTGTGCTTATAAGATTAGATGTATCCACATATTCGGATGAATTCGATATTTCAATCAATATTACATCTTCCAGTTCTTTAATAGATATACATATAAACCTTTTGGATTCCTCAATCTTACAACAAGCTTCGATTGCATTGTCAAGAGCATTTCCGAAAATCCTGCATAATTCCATGGAATTAACTGCGGGAATAGCTTGGGTATTCATTTTGGTGATCACTTTTATATTTTGCTGCTTTGCCGAACGTATCTTATTATTGATAAGAGAATCAACCGCTTCATTTCCGGTATAGCATATTGCGGCGGTTTTATCAATATAATCAGATAATTCGGCTATATGGTTCTCCGCTGTTTCATATTTCCGTTCAGAAATCAAACTATTCAATGTTTCAAGTTCATTCTTAAAATCGTGTTTGAGTTTCTTCATTTCCTGATAAACCAATTTCAGTGATTGGTAATTATCATTCTCACGTTCTGCAACAGTCTCCATAAATGAGAGCTTTATTTGCTTGGAATAACTGTCAAAGAAGTTAAACATTGAAACATTCAGATACACTATTCCGAATATCGAAATAATGTAAATCAAAATAATTTTTGAATTTTCATGCTCCAACATCGGAATCGTCATTCCATACAACAAAATAATGCTTATAATCGGCGTAAGAAGAATACTTATCCAGTATTTCAGCGGCAGCTCCCTGACTTTTTTCTTTAGTATTCTTGCCAAGGCAACGGAACTCCAGAAGTACACAACCTTTGTAATGACCATTCCAACTATTCTGCCTGCCTCATTTTCAAACAGATCATTATGAGCAAATACTTTTGAAATATATGATATTCCAACAAGAACAGGGTCGGTTATAAGAATAATTACCACATACATGAATGAATAAAAAATTTTGTTCATCCTATTATCCTCATAAAGAATCAAAGCATTTGCAAAAAGTAATACAAATGTAACCGTAAGCAGCAGTAAGGGAATATTTAAAAATGATGAAAAGAAAGATAGAATGATTGACGATATAAGATAAACCGACAATATAAATGCCTTATTAACAGGCTTTACAGACATAAGTTTACCAAAATATAAATATATAATGCCCATTTCAATAAAAGAATTCAGAATCTCAATAAAGTTCCAATCCAAAACATCACTTCCCCGAAAGATAGTTAAAGTATTCCTCAACTACCTGATTCTTTACTTTTCGTCCCAATTCTATCGTCTGACCTGTTTTCAACTGAATATCGTTCTTCTTTATGATCTTTATAAACGCAGCATTTATGAGATAGCTTTTGCCTACCTTTATAAAGCCATCGTCTTTATAGGTTTCAACAAGTTCGGATAGTTTTCCGTAATATGTATATTCTTCTTCTACAGTATGAATAGTTATACTTCTGTTGAAAACTTCAAAAAATACAATATCAGAAAGCAGTATTGAAAAAGCAACATTATTATTGCTGTATGAAAATTTCTTGTGATTCTGACTGTAGTCGTTGATCAGTCCTTTAAGCTGTTCCTCATACATAAATTCGGGCTGTTGTTTCAAAATATATCGTTCCGCTTTCACGTTATATCCTGCGATTGCGAATTCTTCGTAACTTGTCAGAAAAGCTATTGTCACATAACGATCTGTTAATCTTATCTTCTCAGCAGTCTCTATTCCGTTCATACCTTTCATTTCTATATCGAGTATTACTATATCATATTTTCTTTCTGTATATGAAGAAAGCAGGCTGTTTCCGCTTGTGTAGCAGTCTATCAGAAAATCCGTACCCGAGAGCATATTATTCAGCTCGGATTGCAATTTCCTTAAAAACACTTCTTCGTCATCGCATATAGCTATTTTCATGTAGATACCCCCTATTTTTCAAGTAGAGTAGGTTATGGTAACATTATACTATATAATAAAAAAATAGTCAAGAGAAAGAATGAAATATTTAATCATAATAATCTCATCATTAAAAAGACCATAGACAAGTATGGCGGTGATTTCAGTATTAAAGCAGAAAACAATACATTTACCCTTGAAGTCGGCTTCCAAGTATCAGGTGATTAACCGACTACCCATATATCCGATTTTGTGCCAACAAAATCTAAGCCGGCTATAAGAACCCTGCCCCCCTCTCAAATGTACCCACAAAATAAACAGGATACCTTACAAATTCCGTCAGGTACCCTGTTTTTCTTTATTTTTGTGGGACAAATCATCAAAATCAGCGTTATTATCATCAGAATAAAGCCTTGTTCCGCGATTGATACAGCTTCATCATCAACTTGCTTGTGTACACAATCCCAAATAATCAATACCGCCCTGTTTTTCATCATTCAAGCTGCCTGAAACAAGACTTTGATGAAACTCTGCTGTCAATCCGTTTTCACAAGCCGAATTTAACAATTTATTCATATATTTTTTGCGTGGGACACTTAATCTCCCATAAAAAATCCCCCTGCAAGTAAGCTGCATTTCCAAAAATCGGAATGCGGCTTTCTTTTTTGCCTTTTTCCCCGTGGTACGGAAAAAATTTTCGGAAATCTCATCAAATTTACATCAGAAACACATCAATGACTTTTCGGCACTTCGGGAGTATAATCAATGTAGGCTCAGGAAACAAAAGCCGAAATATTTTCGAGGAGGAATTCTATTTGAAGAACACTGACACACGCTCTCTCACAAAGGAGAGAGAACACCGCATCGGCAAGACTACTTTTATAGTAAGCTCGTTCTCGGACGAATGCTGCACAAGAAAGGCTGCCGATCTCATCATGGATATGCTTATATCCAAGGTCAAGAAAAAGGAGGTACTTGTATGATTACAATGAAAGACGATCTTCATATTATCGGTGTGGATATGGGCTACGGCAACATGAAAACCGCTAACTGTCATTTTCCTACCGGACTTACTGTCTATGACAGCGATCCCGCATTTAAGGGCGATGTTTTGCAGCTCGGTGACACCTATTACAAGGTCGGTGAGGGACGCAAGCCGTTTATTGCCAACAAGACGGTTGATAACGACTTCTACATTATGACACTCGCCGCTGTTGCTATGGAATGTAAGGCGAACAATGTTCATGACGGAAATATTCATCTCGCTGTGGGCATTCCCGTTTCGTGGATAAAGGAACAGCGTGAACAGCTCCGCACTTACATTATGCAGCAGAAAAAGCTCAACTTTGTTTTCAATGGAGAAAAGTACAAACTTACCGTAAAAGGCTGTCACATTTTCCCGCAGGGCTATCCTGCGCTTATTGACCGTCTGAACGAAATGGAAGGTCTGAATATGCTTGCCGACATCGGAAACGGAACGATGAATGTTCTTCTGCTTTCCAGAACAAAAGTTGATGAGCGCAAGTGTTACACCGAAAAACTTGGCGTTGAACAGTACAAAATCGCCGCCAAAAATGCGGTAATGGACAAGTTCGGCAAGCAGATAGACATCTGCGTTATTGAGGAATTTATCCGTAACGGAAAAGCGCATATTCCCGATCAGTATAACGATGTTCTCGCTTCCGAAGCTGAAAGATACGCCGCAAAACTTATGGACACACTTTACAAATATGACTACGATCCCGATTTTATGACACTTTATGTTGTAGGCGGCGGTCACTGTCTTTTGAAAAGATACGGAAAGTATGACGAAAACAAAACCGTTTTTGTCGAGGATATATGCGCCGCCGCAAAAGGTTTTGAAACTGCGGCAAGCATAAAACTTAAAAGTGAGTGATTTGTTATGGACAATATAAAGGCAATAACAGTACGGTTTGACCTTTCTAAAGAGCGGGATTATGCCGTATGGGAGCATCTTCACAAGGTCGGAAAAAGCCGTTTTAAAACTTGCAGCAATGCCGTTATCGAGGAAATAAAGAAATATATTTCCCTGACAGATACGGTTGAACTGCTGAACGACACCATTTCCAATAGCGTAAAAACATCTATCCGTGAGGAGTTTGCAAGGATAATTTCTCCCGACGGAACAGACCGCAGTAAACCAAATGAGAAAACCGCTGACGAAACAGCCGCAAAAGCTGTTCCCGATCTGTCGGCTCTGTTAGACAGCGATTTTCTCGCAGGCTGAATTTAATCCGCATTATCAATTTTATATCGGTAATGCGGATAAAAAAGCACTGTTTTCACACTTTAGCAGGCTTAGATTTTGTAGCAACAAAATCATTACTGCAACAATTACGGAGGTACATAATGAACAGAGAAAAATTTATAAAATTCCGTGTAAACGGAGAGGAAGAAACAAAAATTAAGGAGCGTGCAGAAAAAGCAAAAATGAATATCAGCACATTTGTCAGAAACTGCGCTCTGAACGATAAAATTACTGTCTGCGATTCGGCTGAAATATACCGTCTTAATTCATCGCTTCGTGCTATCGGACGAAATATAAATCAGATAGCGACTGTCGCAAATTCAACATCGCAGATATATTCGGGCGATATTTCATCTTTGCGTGAGCAGTTTGAAAAAATTTCTGAAAGCGTTCTCGAATACACAAAATCGGTAAGCGGAAATGGCGATAGTTAAGTATAACGCCGTTCATGTGTCGCCCAAAGCGCACCTGAAATATATCCTCAATCCAGACAAGAATGAACAGATGAAATATGTCACGGGGATATGCTGTAATGACGATCTCGAAAATGCTCACGCAGATTTCAAGCAGTTGTTTGAAATGTATGACAGTGAAAAATTCGATGTTTACAAAAAAGGCGCAGGCAAAAATCATATTCGCCTGCACACATATATCCAGTCTTTTGAAAGCAATGTTTCTGCGGAACTTGCTCACGAAATAGGCGTTAAATGGGCAAAAGCAATGTTCGGTGAAAACCGTCCCGTTATTATCACGACACACACAAACACCAAACACGCACATAATCATATCGCTGTCTGTCCATACGATATTTACGGCAAAAAGTGGCACGCAAACAAGGCAACATTAAGACTTGCAAGAGAAACTTCGGATAAGATCTGCAAGGAATATCATCTTGAAATAATTGAAAATCCCAAAAGATACGGAACTATTCCCTATGCAGAATGGCTCGCAAGAAATAACGGAACATCTTGGAAAGTAAAAATGGCGGACGATATTGACAGAATTATTCTTGATCCGTCCGTCAAAAATATGGAAACATTCATTGAGAAAATGAAGTCCGAGGGATATATTTTCACCAATGAAAAGAAACTTATCTGCAAACCTCAGAATGTCAAAAACGGCTGTTCTTTGTACAGGCTCGGCATCGGCTACAAATACGATAATCTGCGTATTCGTATCGGACAGAAATATAAAGAATTTGCGGGTGCCGATCTGACGGGATTAAGTGGAAACGAACTCTGCATAAAATCTTTTCTCAGGGATTTTCAAAGAGTGTATTATCGTCAGCCGCTTGCGGATAAGGATATTTACAAGGAATTGCAGGACAATGCACAGCTTCTGACCTACATTTCTAATCATAATATTCATTCGGAAAAAGAACTTGAAAAACTCGTCAATCAAATTTCCGCTGACCATTATAATAAGTCAATGGAAGCAAATAAATACAGATTTGCTCATCCCGATGATTATGAACATATCATGCTTCTTGAAAAGCAGGCGGAAGAAATTGAACACCGCAAATATGAAGCCGCAAAAATATACAGAGATTATCTGCGGCTCAAAGAGCAAGCGTCTGCCTATGATTATCTCAAAAACACTCAGAATATGTCTGCCGGTGATAAAAATATTATCGGTCAAATAAATTTCACCGTAAAATTGAGAAAAATAGTAGCATGGGCAGATAAAGTCAAAGCAAGAGCAGCGGAAATAAAGGAACAGCAGGAACGGGAAAACAGAAACAGTTATTACAGCCGCTGAATACTCGTTTCGGGAAAATATGTATCGGATAAAATATATCCGTATTTTTCAAGCAGATATGCGGCTGTCTGTTTTCTCATATTCAGCGAATCATCGTCAAGGTATTTTTCATATTCTTGGAATGATTCATTGAACAGGTGTATCGCTTCATCAAAAAATCTCATACGGACATCGGCACAGGCGGCATCAAACAGCAGTCCCGCAAGCTCTGAACTGTTGGCTTTTACGGCAATTCTCGCCGTTTCCAGTAAAACGGTATGCGCTTTAAGATGCTCATCATAATTTGAAAGAACAGCCGCATAATTCTTTTTCATAGCGATATAATCTGCGGTCACAATTTCATTGGTTTCATAAATTGAAATTGCTTTTTCCATAAACAGCTTAGCCATTGTTCTGTTTCCGCTGTCGTGATAGATCACGCCCATATTCATATTGAGATTGGCAAGCAAAACAGGATCAGTGATATTCCCGGCAATCTTCAAGGCTTTCTGCTGATAATAAACCGCCTTTGCTTCGTCATTTTCAAACACCGATTTACAGCGGGCACGGTAATTATAAAACAGCGCTTTATCCTTTGCGGTTACCGATTCACCGCAGTTAATGATATTGTTCATTTCGCTGACCGCAAAATACATACCGTTTTCATCTCGGTAATTATCCATAAATCCGAAACTATCTTCAACAAAAGTGAGATATGCGGGAATATCGTCTTTAACGGAATAGCGCATTATATTTACGGAAGTTGAGATTATCAATTCGTGATCGTCAAAATACTGTCCTATGTTAAGACAAAGAGCATGAATGTTCTCAATAAAAGCGGAACATTTTTTGAAGGACGGTAAAAGCTCCTGAATTGCAATATCACGGATCATCGGGTGCAGAGAAATAATATCCGCCGATGAATTGTTTATGTATCCCAATTCGATCAATTCATTTACGGAGTTTAAATCAGCGAGAACAAGCAGTTTTGCAAATCTGCGGCTGCGGATTCCGCTTTCTGGAATAAACACCATATTCCGCATAACATTTTTCAATTCATCATCAAGTGTATCAAATGAACAGAGTATTTTCAGATGTTCAAAATATGTGGCTCTGGTGTTTATCCCGTCTTTTCTGACATTTACTTTATCGGTGGTGTGCGGGTCGGCACTGTTTTCTTTCAGCTTTTCAAGAATTTCATCGGGAGTATGCAGACCTTTCTGCATTACCCGTGCGGCAAGCTCAACGGCAAAAGTATGATGATGAACAGCTTTGATTATTTCGGTAACTGCGGCTTTGTTTTTATCAATATCATCATAGAATTTTCCCGCAAGCGAATACAGAATATCCGCATTTTCGATTTCTTTCAATTCAAACGAAACGGCGGATTCAATGACACTTCTTGTAGTAAAAATAATTCTGCAATTATAAAGCAGCATCAGGTTGAGGAATTTATCCGCACTTTCGCTGACATTGAAATTATCAATTATCATCAGCACGGAATTTCCGAGATTATGAAAATATTTATGGTGATTTCTGAAAGTCTTTTCCCGATCATCATAAATATCATCGGCAAACATCGCAGCGGTTATCATATTTTTCAGATCACCGTTATAGTTGAAATAAAGAATATCCGAATATTCTTTGCGGTATTTTTTAGCGTAGGCTTTCACAAATTCGCTTTTGCCTATTCCGGGGATTCCCGTAACAAATACCTTTGTGTTTGTTTTCATTATCCCGTGAAATTCTTCCAATTCTTTCTCCCGTCCGCAGAAATATTTACAAGGCGGCGGGACTTCCGCACCGATCACTCGGTCGTGTACACTGTCTGTTTTCGATACAAGCAGATTGTCGGGCGATATTTGTTTTCTTTCGAGTGCAAATAAAATTACTCTGCCGATAAAATCACATTTTTCGGTATCGTTCTCAAAAGGAAAACCGTCCGAAAGCTCCCGCTTTTTCCGCTCGGAAACAGAGGTATCATTCGTCAGTAAATCATAGATATTTCTTACGGTCATATCTATATCCACAATTTTGGAAAGGAGGTTATTTTCAATGTCGATACCAATATTTTCTCGGTTCTCATCGTTCATATAATAAGATTTTAAAAGCGATGTCACGGGAGCTGTTCCCTTTATCCAGCGGCTTACGCTTGCGGAATCAAAGGAATAATCGGCATCGGAATTATAGAACGATTCAAATAATTTCGTGATAAAGTCTATCTGCGTAAGACTTTCATCGTCACGAAGATTTTCAAGTATTATTTCGGCTGTATTTCCGAATGTACAGTATTTCACGAATTCACCCCATTAACTGAAAAATTCATCTGTATCAAGTATATCACAATTTGCACAAAAAAGCAAGTGCAAATTTGGTGTTGACAGTATAGAATTTGTATTGATTTTCGGCGGATTATGATGTATAATAAAGATACTATCATGATCTGCTGTTCAAGAAAGGTAGGTAAAAATGAAACAGCAGACTAACAGAATAACAGCACTTTATTGCAGACTTTCAAAGGACGATCTTCTCAAAGGCGACAGCATGAGCATACAGCATCAGAAAGATATGCTCTCTAAATATGCCGAGGAAAACGGCTTTTCGTTCACTTCTTACTATGTGGACGACGGGTATTCCGGTACGAATTTCAACAGACCGTCTTTTCAGAAACTCATTGAGGATATTGAGGACGGCAAGGTCGGAATTGTTATTGTAAAAGACCTTTCCCGCCTCGGTCGTGAATATCTCAAAACGGGCTACTATACAGAAATTTTCTTTCCGCAGAACAATGTTCGCTTTATTGCGATAAATGACAATGTTGACACTCTTGACGGTGACAATGATTTTGCGCCGTTCAAGAATATCATTAATGAATTTTATGCGAAAGATATTTCCAACAAGATCAAGGCTGCTATGAGGACAAAAGCCTTAAACGGCGATTGTCTGACGGGAATGGCTCCCTATGGGTACAGCAAAGACCCGAACGACAAAACAAAGCTGATCCCCGATGAACACGCCGATCATGTCAGAATGATGTATCAGATGGCATTGGAAGGTCATTCCTGCGGCGAGATCGCCACAAAGCTCACTAAAATGGGACTGCTTATCCCGAAAGCGGAAAACTATGTCAGGAACGGAAAGAAAGACTGTGAATCTTATCCAAAATACCCCGATTTCTGGCTTAAAGCTACCGTTAAAAGTATTCTTCTGAATCCCGTTTACACGGGAAAAACGGTCGCTCTCCGCTACACAAACAGGTCGTTCAAGGACAAGCACAGGATAGAGCGTCCCGAATCGGAATGGATCGTTACCGAGAATACTCACGAAGCACTTGTAAGTCAGGCTGATTACGATACGGTCTATAAGCGTTTATCCGTAAAATGCCGTGATAAGGTCGAGAATCCCGACAACATTTTCAGAGGTCTTGTGAGGTGTTCCGACTGCGGAAAAGTACACGGTTTTTCAAAACGCTATGACAACAGGGATTCAAAAGGCTGCTACCGCTGCCAGACTTCTATCCGCTACGGAAAAAAGTATTGTTCTTCTCACTACATAACCTTTGAACAGCTTTATGAGATCGTTCTCGAAGATATAAAGTGTCACGCTCACCTTGCTGCCGAGGATTCCGAAAAGTATATCGCAATTCTTACAAAGGCTGCTGACGAGAACAACACCGCAAGCAGATCATCGCAGAAGTCCGAGCTTGAAAAGCTGAAAAAAAGAGCATCGGAACTTGACACTCTTTTACAGAAACTTTATGAGGACAAGGTTTTCGGTGTGATTACCGAAGAACGCTACTTTGCAATGTCAGGCAATATGGAAAAGGAATTGTCCGAAGTCAGAAAGCGTATAGAGGAGATTTCAAAAACGCTTTCCGATACTGAGGAAGATAAAAAGAACGCCGCCGATTTCTCTGAACTTATCGGAAAATACACCGATATTGAGGAATTGACTTATGAACTTGTTCACATTCTTATCGACAAGATAATTATTCACGAGCGTGAGATTGTGGACGGAAGAGCAAAAGTCAGGGTCGATATTTATTACAGATTTATCGGTCTTGCGGAAAATATGAAACACACAGTCGTTGACAGAAGAAGGGGTTCTGTAATCCCTTACGGCTGCGAGGTTTGAGGAAGTTATAATCTTGGCGCACAATGAACAGTATTCAAAATCAGTTTTAATTTCCCCGAAGTCCGCCGCCCATTCGTCAAAATGCTGTATTCCGAGATCAGCAAGCATATCTCGCTGCAGATACCTCATGAGTGTATATAATTCCGACATAGAGTTAGAAATTGGCGTTCCACTTGAAAGGACTAATCCTTTACTGCCCGTTTTTTCATCAAGGAATTTGCTTTTCATCAGA
>CALCRR010000066.1 GCA_937894495.1 uncultured Ruminococcus sp.
TAGGACAGTAGCGGTAAAGAAGTTTTCAAGGAAACATTGTAAGACAGGTACAGCAAGCTAAATATTTACCGAAAAGGTGCTTACAATGATTGATATGCTTTACAACTTCCGTGTGGGCGATATTCACTCCGCTGAGTTCTCTGACGAGTTTAACAAGCTCTGCATACCGTTTGAAAATTCGCTTAGCGAGGAGCAGATCGATGTATTCCACAAAATCCTCGACTGCGTGAGCGATACCGCTGCCGCTGAGATGAGAGCCGCATACAAGGTCGGTTTTAAGGACGGAGCGACTATGATGCAAGAAATTCAGGACTAATAATATCATAGCGTAAGCAACAGGCAACACCTTGATGAGTAAGTCATACAGGGTGTTGCCTGTTTTTTTAACTTCTTTTGCGTTTTACTACCTTTGGAGTCGAGTAATAACTTATTGCTTTACAGAAAACCATACTGAATTATCTGCACATAGCGCACTATTTTAGATCTTTCAACAATCTTTCCACAAAGTATGAGTTTACCGCTTGACAGCGCCAAATCGTTTCTGTATAATATTCATTAGTGACAGATATCCAAACATTGAAATTGAAATTATTCATAACAATGGCAAACGGATTACGAAGTGAGGGCTAAATATGTACATAGATAATAACTATTTTGAAGAAAAAAACAATATGATTGAATTAATTGAAGATTATTTTAAAAGTCACCCTTTAGATCGAGCTAATATTGCAAGGCTGTACTGGGAATTAGTTGAAGGAGCTGATGATACTGAACAACTAATCATTGCAGAAATCGTATTTTACCATGCGATTTGGAAAATAGCGAATAAACTCCCAATATCCGGCATCGAAAGTGTAAAAAGACGTACAAATGAGATATTACGATTCGACCCAACCTTTACTCTTTTAAACGCAGATGAATATAAGGATTTTATCAAAATGGTTGAAGAATTGAATGTGAGTGAAGTAGACATATTAGGTGATAACAGTTAATTTATTTGTTTTAATTTAAAATTTATTCCAATTTAGTTCCGAGTATTGTAAGTACATCGATTATGATGAGAAAGGAATCATAATAGCAGACTTAGAGACACATATTGCACGAGAGAACGAAAGAAATATTATGAAATAACTATTCACTTAGACCATAGCCTACTGGCGCACCTGTTTTCCGTTCCACACAAGTCCGATTAAGCATTGTGGAGCATACCACAACAAGCAGATACCCTTTTGGAACTGAATACTAACCGCAAGCTCTCGGAAACGCCCTGCAAGCGTTTCTGAGGGCTTTCTTTTTCAGGCGGTTAGTTTTACGCTCCGCAAGGGTGGACGGTGCTGTGGGGCATTTCCGTTCGTCTGGGGGGCAAGGTCAAGCCGAGGTCGGTGCAGTGATGCCGTTGCGGATTTCATACTCACGCACACGGCGATAGAAAGTGTTAGCCGACATATCCATTCTCCGCATAAAGTCCCTCCCCGTGATGTGCTTGGCTCTCCATTCCCCATAGAGCTGCCCAAACCTCGTCCAGTCGGTGGGGATAGGTTTCCGTCCCGTGTACTTGCCCTGTGCCTTAGCGATCTCGATGCCCTCACGCTGTCGCTGTTTGAGCTGTTCTCTTTCAAGCTGAGAGAGGGCAGCGAACACGGTGAGCATAAATTTCCCCGTAGGCGTGTCGGTGTCGATTTTCTCCTTATGGCTGATAAGCGTTACTTCCTTTTCGGTGAGGGTGTCGATGATATTCAGCAAATCCCTCGTTGACCGTCCTAAACGGCTTATACTCTCCACATAGAGAGTATCTCCCTCACGCACATAGTCAAGCATAGCCCTGAGCTGAGGACGGTCTGTGTTTGCTCCTGACAGCTTTTCAGAGAAGATGCGGTCAACCTGATAGTCACACATGATCTCCTGCTGACGGGCTGTCTCCTGCTTTTCCGTAGATACACGAATATATCCGATTTTGCTCATAGTATTGTCCTTTCTTTATTCAAGAGTGTTTTTGTTTCTGTTCTTTGCCTGTACCCTCTGACGGCTTTTCTCCCTCTCACGCTTCATAACCTGTTCATTGAGGTACTGCCGCACTTGACGGGTGTACTTCGCTGCCGTGTCTCGCTTGGTGATGTATGCGGTATGCTCGACATTAAGCCTGTTCCATTCTGCTTTCAGATCGTTGGATTTTCCCATAAGGTCAAGTATTGTCGGCGGTTTGCCGTCAACAGCATATTTTTTGATATGCTTCTTTATGTACTTGTCCGCCTGTTCATATTCCTCGATAGTGTCTGCATTTTTCTTTTTGAAACGGCTCTGCGACCAGCCCGATTTGCCTTTGTACTCCTTGTAGACGGGTGCAAGCTCGTCACGCTTCTTCATCTTGGCGATAAGCGTGTCGATAGCCGTAAACTTCTTTTTCAGCTTGGCAAGCTCGTCCTTGTGGTCATCGGGGTGATGAGCATTAAAGAAAAATCCTGTCAGATTGCTAAATGACATAACGCCGCCTGCTTCAAGGTCTGCAATGATCTTGTCGCTGTCACGCATACCCCTGATGCTCTCCCACACATCTTCTTTCTTTTCAGGTGCTTTGCTCTCGGTCGGCTTAGGTGTGGTAGGCTCTGCGATAGTTGGCTTGGGCTGTACGGTGGGTGTCGGTGTCGGCTCGGCAGACTTGGCAGAAGATTGATTAAGCAATGCAAGCTCCGCCTGTCTCCTTGCCCGACGGGCAGCAAAGAATTTCTCAACCTGTTCCGTTGCCGCCGCTTTCTTCTGTGCGATGTCAATCGTTGCCTTGATTTTCTCCGGCTCAAATTCCTCGCCCAGCGTATCGGCTCTTGTAAACCTCTGCTGTCCCTCGCCCGATAGCTTGAATTTCAGCTTGACCTTGTTCTGCGGAGTATACACATACTCGATACCGCTGTCGGTGCAGTTTTTGAGAAATTCCTCAAAGCTCTTGCTGTAAGAAATAATCTCTCTAAGCATTCTGCGGAGCTTGTCTTTCCACGATGTACCCGCTTTCTGCATTTCGTCCTCGTAATGAGATACGCCCTTGCCAATCGGTTCAATAACAGATATGCCGTGTTCAGCACATATCTCGTCCGATATTTGCCGAAGCTCTGCCCACGCCCGTTCAGACTTCCTGCCTTGATTATGCTCGGTGGTGAAGCTCAACCCGTTATACAGATTGGTGTTATTAAAAATCACATGACAGTGGGTGTGGTTTTTATCTGTGTGAACGGCAATAACATACTGATAATCGCCTTTGAGATAACGGTCGCACAATTCCTCTCCGATCTGCATAGCCTGTTCGGGTGTAACTTCATCGGGGGCAAAGCTCTGTATCATGTGGTATGCGAGGATTTGGGTGCGCCCTGTGCCTTGCTGTCGGACGGCTCGGAAGTCCTCGCTTGCTCCTGCGCTGTCGGCTCTGCAAGCATAAGAGTTGACATATACACCGTTGACGGTCTTATCTCCGTTTGTGATGTAAGCGATCGCTGCGCTGACTGTTGCCCTGATCGTATGGATAGAAGT
>CALCRR010000067.1 GCA_937894495.1 uncultured Ruminococcus sp.
CTTTTGTGGCTGCTATTATTTTGATGGCTGCGCCAACCCTGCCAAATGTTGACTTTGTGCGCCGTAAGAAATTTGATTAAATATAATTTCGCCCCACTGAAACGGTGTGGAGATTTTTCCGGCATTGCATTTGTGAGTTATACCACATAATTTTGTGAACCGGTTTTCTTACTTCTTACCTCTTACCTCTGACAGCGAACATTTTTCTAACTTGCGCATAAACTGTAATATAAGGCAGCGGTAAGCGCCTTATAAAAAATATAAAAGGAGAACTGACTTATGAATAACTTCAACAGCATCTGGTGGATCATAATCCTTATCCTCATCGTTGGCTACTGCGGCTGCGGCTGCAACAACGGTTTTGGCTGCAACAACGGCTGCGGCTGCAACTAAAGCCACGGGGGAAATGATTTGTCCGCAAATTAGTTCTAAACAACAAGAGAGAAAACCCCTCAGGTTTTCTCTCTACATAATTGCAGGGCAAATTCCTGCTTCCTGCCTCTTTTCTCCGTGGGTCTTGCTTCTTGCCTCTTGCTTCTTGCCTCTAGAGTATCAGACATATCAGCCCCGAGCAGCCCTCGTTTATCATGCGCTCGATGGTCTCTTTAAGGCGCATTCTGGCTTCCGCAGGCAGCTTTGAGAGCTTGGTGTGCAGCCCCTCGCTTACCAGCTCGTGCAGGGATTTGCCGAAGATGTTTGACTCCCATATCTTCTCGGGGCTGCTCTCAAAGTCGCTCATCATATAATGCACCAGCTCCTCCGACTGCTTTTCTGAGCCGACTATGGGGGCTACCTCGGTGTTGATAGCGGTCTTTACTAAGTGTATCGCAGGCGCCTGGGCTCTCAGCCTTATGCCGTATTTGCCCCCCTGCTTGATTATCTCGGGCTCTTCAAGGCTAAGCTCACTGAGCTCGGGCATAACTATGCCGTAGCCTGTGCTCTCCATCTGCTCTATGGCAGGGGCGAATTTTTCAAAGGCGGTGCGTATCTTCACCAGCTCCTGTATCTTGGGCAGCAGCTCGTTCTCGCCCTTGATATCAAGCCCTGTCACCTCGCCTATCACCCTGTAGAAAAGCTCGGGCTTGAGGGTAACATCTATCACAGCGCTGCCGCAGCCTGCGTCGATGGAAGCGGTCTCGCTATGCTGTACATATTCGCACTCCCCTATGCTTTTTGCGCATTCCTTTATCTCCCTTAAAACCTCAGCCGAAGCCGCCGCCTGCCTTATGTGTGAAAACACTGCTTCCTTCAGCCAGTGACCCTTTTCGAGAGTGTTTATCCATGAGGGCATGGAAATGTTTATCTCCCTTAAAGGGAAGGAATACAGCACCTGGGTGAGTATATCCCTGATATCCTCATCGTCAAGCTCCAGACAGCTCACAGGCAGCACCGCCGTGCCGTATTTGCCCGAAAGCTGCGCCGCCAGCTCCTTAGCCTCCCTTGTATCGGGGTCAACGCAGTTTAAAAGCACCGCAAAGGGCTTATTTATCTCTTTGAGCTCGTTGATGACCCGTTCCTCGCACTCCTCATACTCCTCACGGGGCAGGTCGGTTATCGAGCCGTCGGTGGTGACCACCAGACCTATGGTTGAGTGCTCGGTTATCACCTTTCTGGTGCCAACCTCGGCAGCCATGTTAAAGGGCACCTCCTCGCTGAACCAGGGGGTCATCACCATTCGGGGGGCTTCGTTCTCAAAATATCCCACTGCGCTGGGGATTATATAGCCCACACAGTCTATCATTCTCACGCTGAATGAAGCACCGTCGGGGACAGTTACCTTAACAGCCTCCTCGGGTATGAATTTCGGCTCGGTGGTCATTATGGTCCTGCCTGCTGCCGACTGGGGCAGCTCGTCGACCGCCCTTTCCTTACGGTAGCCGCTCTCGATATTGGGTATCACCAGCTGCTCCATAAACTGTTTTATAAAAGTGGATTTTCCCGACCTGACAGGTCCTACCACACCAATATAGATATCGCCGCCTGTGCGTCTGGCGATATCGTTGTAAATATCATTGTTCATAAGCTATTCTCCTATAGTATATTTGATCTTGCAGGCGTAAGTATCAGAGGGGGATAAGCAGCATTCCTCCTGAGAAGCTGTCCTCCTCCAGCTCGTTTTCTTCAAGTATCGCGCTGACTGACGCCGAGTATCGCTTGGCTATATCCCAGATATCCTCATTCTCGCCGCAGCGGCAGAGCTTTAATGCGCATGAGCGGTCACGCTCTCTGGGCTTATCCTCGTCGGGCTCAATGCTGCTTATCACCTTGCAGGGCACAAAGCTCCTCACCTTGCCCTCTATCCTTACATCTGCCTTTACTTCAAGGCTGGCAGAGTCGGTGAGGTAGTAGGAGCAGCCTGTCACATCTGCCGCTGCTTCAAGGGCAGGGTCCTCTCCTGCGCCCTCGGGTATGGGTATTTCTTCTTCAAGAGTGCTGCGGCTCTCGGTAAAGAAGGGCTGACCGTCCTCCCCTGCACCCACAGCGCAGAAGCTCACGGTGCCCGACAGGGTGAAGGTGTTTTTTTCATCGTCCTTGATAACCGAGATATCCGAGCACTCGGCAAAGCAGTCGTAAACCGACACAGGTCTGCCCTCGGCAGGGGTGAGAGTACCCTCTGTGCGGCACTCACGCTTTACGGCTATGGGGGCAGCCTCTATCCTGTCAGCCCCCTGCTGTGTGGTGCACTCAAATTCGGTGGAGAATGCGTCTGTCACCACCTCTGTGCTCTCATACTTGACCGCGCTGCACAGCACGTTCAGCACCAGCTCGCACTCCAAAGATGTGCTGTCCTCCCCCTTGGGCATTATCTCACAGCCTGCAACGGTTATGTCGATATCCGCCGTGAAGCTCTCGTCAATGCCCTCAACATCTATTATCTGGCTGAAGGGCAGGCTGAACCGCATGGTCTCGGCGCTGTCCTCCCCTGCGGCGTCAATGCAGGAGTAGAGCATGGATATCTCGGCTTCGCCCTTGGTTATCAGCTTGCCTGCTATCATCTTCTGCTCGCCCCTGTTTATAACGCAGCCGCAGCGCAGCACCGCCCCCACCGAGGGCTTTGATGAAGAAAGCTCCAGCTCCTCTATCACCGTTATGCGCTTGGCGGTGTTTATGCGCCTTGCAGGGTAGGTCATAAGCTGTTTTTTGAGCTGTATGCCTGCGCCCCATGCGTCTGTCACCGCATACCTTACGTCCTCACAGGTGACTCTCACATAGGCGGTCACAGCGCCCCTTACGTCCAGCCTTCTGCGGTTGACCACCCTGCAGTTTACATAGTCGCAGCAGAGGTCTATCCTTATGGTGGGGTCGCTGCACTCGGCGTCAGTCTCCACCGATTTTGACAAAGTGACCTTCTGCTCTATGCAGTTTATGCGTTTGTCGTTCTCGCTCAAATAAAGCACCTTTATGTATGCCAGCACCTCAAAGCTGAGCCTGCCGCCGTTCAGGCTGCGGCTCACCACCGAGGGTGACACTGTACATCTGAGTATCCTGAAAATATCAGGATAATAATCAGGCAGAACGAAATCTCTCTCCACAGGCAGCTCATAGGGGCTGTCTATCACCGTCCGTGAAGCACAGACCGCAGTACGGTCCTGCTTAAAATCCTTGCTCATACTGTTATTCCTCCTTAGAACTGTTGTCGGGAACTCCGCTAAGACAGTATATTCGGCTTATAAATTATTTATGCTTATATTGTCCTCACCGGACGGGGTAATTCCCCCACCTATCGCACTATTGTGTGGGGCGGCAGGCACTCGAGTCCTCCCCGGAGGGGAGGGGGCGCTTTCGTGGCGGCTAGGGTGTGTTGACACTAAACTGATATGCGGATTTTTGAGATATTTTTGTTCCGTTCTAGGCAAAAATCCGCAGTTGGGCTGTCGCCCTGCAAGGATTTTTAACGACGAACGGGACAAAAATATCCAAAAAGACGTGTGTTAGGCTTAGTGTCAACACACCCTAGTATTTTGATGGCTGCGCCAACCTTGAAAATGAGTATTTGTGCGGCTTACCGCATATTATTGTAAATCGTTCTCTAGCCACTAGCTCTCTAATACCTAGCGACTAGCAGCGCAAAAGCGCCCCCAGCCACTAGAGACAAGATGTAAGAGGTAAGAGGTAAGAAATTTCCCAAACAAACAGAGTATGAAAAGAGGACTCTTGCTTCTTGCTTCTTGCCTCTTGCTTCTAGCGGCGGAAATACCCCGTCCGGCGAGGACACGGTGAGGACGGAACATTGACAGTGACTTTGATTTGTGATATCATATTCTTAGTTAAAAAACTCAAAGAGGTGACTTTTTAATGGATATACTGGTGGTGGAGGATAACAGGGAGCTGAGCGTTCTGCTGTGCGATTTTCTTCGGGCGGAGGGCTATACCGTCAGCAGTGCCGACACGGGGGAGAAGGCGCTGGCTTATTTTGATAAATACGGCGCAAGGCTGGTTATATTAGATGTCAATCTACCCGGTATGGACGGCTTTGCTGTATGCTCAGAGATAAGGAAAAACTCAAACACACCTATCATAATAGTAAGCGCCAGGGTCGATAAGGACGATAAGCTCAACGGGCTTATCACGGGGGCTGATGATTATATCGAAAAGCCCTATGATATCGACATTCTGCTGGCTAAAATAAAGGGCATTTTCATGCGCCGCTATTCTCTCAACAAGCTCACCGACGGCGGCGTTGCCCTTGATATATCAACAAACACCGTCACCAAAAACGGCAAGGCGGTGGACGTTACCCTTAAAGAGTTTGAGCTATTAAAGCTGCTTATGGAAAACAAGGGCAGAACGCTGGATAAAAACTACATATTCAACCGTGTGTGGGGCGCCGACAGCTTTTCTGAGCCCCAGACCCTTACGGTACACATAAAATGGCTGAGGCAGAAGATAGAGGACGACCCCAGGCAGCCCACACGCATACTTACAGTGTGGGGCAAGGGCTATCGCTACGGTGACGGACAATGAAGCGGTACAATGCTTTGATGATAGCCGCAGCGGTGCTGTTTGCGGTCATAATAACAGCTGCTGACCTTATGCTCTCAGGCACAAAAACCGGGAGCTCGGGACAGGAGCGTGTGGAGCTCAGCCGTGTGGAAAAGCTTATCGAAAAAGATGGAGAAAACGCCGATATCTCACAGTTTGAGACCATAACCGCAGTGAGGGCTGACGACGGCAGCGAGGGCTTTTTTGAGGGCAGCGACTACATCATCAGAAAGATAGACGGCACCCTTTACCGCATTGAGCTTATACCCAGCACCACACACAACGGCAGCACAAGGGCGGCGATCGACCTTATGCTGATACTCAGCTTTGCAGCGGTTTTGCTGCTGCTCTGGCACATAAGGCAGAATATCATAAGACCCTTTGAGCGCCTGAGCGACCTGCCTGCACAGCTTGCCAAGGGCAGCCTTACTGTGCCCCTTAAAGAGAACAAAAGCCGATACTTCGGCAAATTTATCTGGGGGCTCGATAATCTGCGTGAGACGCTGGAGCAGTCAAGGCAGAGGAAGCTTGAATTTCAAAAAGACAGGCGCACCCTTACGCTGTCACTCTCCCACGACATAAAAACCCCCCTTTCGGCTATAAAGCTTTACTCAACAGCGCTGGCAAGGGGGCTGTATAAAGACCCCGACAAGCAGAAGCAGACCGCCGTAAGCATAGGCGAAAAGGCTGACGAGATAGAAAGCTACATCAGCCGCATAGTCAAGGCTTCCAGCGAGGATATCATAAGCCTCAGCGTCAGCATGGGGGAGCATTACCTTTCAAAGATAACAGAAAATATCCGTGAATATTATACCGACAAGCTGTCCCTCAACGCCACCGAGTTCACTATCGGCAGCTTTACCGACTGCCTGCTTGCCTGCGATGTGGACAGACTGACCGAGGTGCTGCAGAACATTATGGAAAACGCCATAAAATACGGCGACGGCAAGCGCATTGCCCTAAGCTTTTCAGAAGAGGACGACTGCCGCCTGATATCGGTGACAAACAGCGGCTGCACCCTGCCGCCCTCAGAGCTGACAGGCATATTTGAGAGCTTTCACCGAGGCAGCAACGCCGAGGGCAAAAAGGGCAGTGGTCTGGGGCTTTACATATGCAGGCAGCTAATGCACAAAATGGGCGGCGAGATATTTGCCGAGATATCAGACGGCGATATGATAATGACTGTAGCCTGCAAAAAGTGTTTTTAATTCCCCCACCTGTCCTCGCCGGACGGGGTAATTCCCCCACCTGTCGTACTATTGTGGGGTAGGCAAGCACTCGAGTCCTCTCCGGAGGGGAGGGGGTGCTTTCGTGGCGGTTAGTATTTTGTGACGCTGCGCGAACCTTGTCCTCGCCAGACGGGGTAATTCCCCCACCTATCGCACTATTGTGTGGTGGGCAGGAGGTCGAGTCCTCCCCGGAGGGGAGGGGGTGCTTTCGTGGCGGCTCGCACTTTGTGACGCTGCGCGAACCTTGTAAACGAGTTTTTGTGCGTTTTATCGCATTTTTTGTAAAATCGTTTTCTTACCTCTTA
Source organism: uncultured Ruminococcus sp. (assembly GCA_937894495.1). GTDB lineage: Bacteria > Bacillota > Clostridia > Oscillospirales > Ruminococcaceae > Hominimerdicola. Next base: position 6,518 of record CALCRR010000067.1, read on the forward strand.
CTTCTTGCCTCTTACATCTAAAAGCACCTAGCAGCCCCTCACTACATCTTGGAGTAGGTGTATTGTGTAAAGTGCTATATATAGGTGGGGTGAATTTGTGCAAAAGGGTAATTATCCGTACAGATGGTATGGAAAGCATTGACTTGACGGGATATTTTGTGATATAATTAAAATAATGATTTTATGTTTACTTATTTGTAATTTTTTTATTTATTGTATAATGTTATCACGACCGTAAAGAAAATTGAGACCGGAGGTTTGTTATGGAAAAACAAATTGATTACGGAAGCTATGCGGGCTATAAGGAGACTGTTGAAAATCTCACAGGCGACCTTGATAAGCTGCTGAAGCTCAGTGAGGAGATAGCTCTCGTCAACACTGCCGACTCTATCAGAGAAACGCTGGAAAAGGCTAAGGACGAGCACTTTGAGGTGGCTATAGTCGGCGAGTTCAAGCGAGGCAAAAGCACCCTTATAAACGCCCTGCTGGGGCAAGAGGTGCTGCCTGCCGATGTGCTGCCTGCTACGGCTACCCTTAACAGAGTCACCTACAGCACCGAGCCTTATGTTCAGGTGGAGTATAAAAACGGCGACTCGGAAAAGGTGGAGATAGACAGGCTGGAGGAGTATGTCACCAAGCTCACCAGCGAGTCGGAGCTGAAAGCCGAGACCGTCAAGGAGGCTACGGTGTATTATGATACCGAGTTCTGCAAGAACAACGTTGATATCATCGACACCCCCGGGCTTAACGATGATGACCAGATGACCAACGTCACCATGTCTATCATACCCAAGATAGATGCGGCTGTTTTCGTTATCAGCGCAAACTCTCCCTTCTCTCAGTTTGAAAAGGAGTTTCTGGAGAAAAAGATGCTGACCTCCGATGTGGGCAGGATAATCTTTGTGGTAAACTGCTTCGGTACATTTACTCAGGAGGACGAGAACAAGATAGTCGAGACCGTCCGCACCAGGATAGGCAGATATGTTATGGAAAAGGCAAAAAAGGTCATGGGTGAGGACTCCCGTGAGTTTGCCGTTTATAAGAGAAAGATAGGCACGCCCAGAGTTATAGGCGTGTATGCTAAGCGTGCTCTGACAGCTAAGACACTGGGCAACCGGCAGCTGCTGGAGGAGTCTAACTTCCCTGAGTTTGAGAAAGCTCTTGAAACGCTGCTCACTCAGGAGAGGGGCGCTATCACCTTGCAGATACTTGCTAATAAGATAACCAATTCGGGCACAGAGATACTGCGCTCTATCGTTATGCAGGAAAACGCACTGATGATGGCTAACGATGAATTTATGGAGAAGTACGACGCTGCTATCAAGGAGATCGACGAGATCAGGAACATGAAGAGGCAGGAGTTCGTAAAGATAAACAATGCGGCTAATCAGGTCTTCGATGACTTAAAACCTGTGCTTGACAGCTACTGGACCGAGATAGAAAAGGTGGCTATGGAGGTAATAGACAACTTCCAGATGTCATCTGAGGACTTTAAAAAGGACAGGCTCAAGCTGGTATCAAACAAGCTCACCGAGAAGATAAAGGAGAGCATGGAGGTAAGAGCCCAGATAATCTGCGAGCGTATACAGAACAGCATTAACAAGGCTGTCAGCGGCGAGACCCAGAGACTGCAGGAGTTTGAGGACGAGTTCTTTGAGTCGGTAGCGGCTATACAGAGAATGTTCTATGTCTCCGACAGGGTATCGCAGAACGGCGGTATAATGGATAAGGTGATAGGTGCGGCTACAGGTATGTGGGGCGCAGGCGGCGCATTTTTAGGGTTCAGAGAGTCGGGTGCAAAGGGCGCACTGCTGGGCGGTGCTACGGGTCTGGCAGGCTTTTATGCCACATATTATGCAGCTACCTTCTTTGCAGGCTTCTTAGGCATAGTGGGTGCGCCTGTCGTTACCCTCTGCCTTATGGCTTTTGCAGGCATAGCAGGCACCTTTACCTCAAACTTTGCCGTTGACAAGATACTGGTGAACGAGAGGATAGACAAGTATAAGACCAATTTCAAGACCCACGTTAAAAAGCAGTTCCACGAGATGAAGATCAACAACGACTTCACCGAGACTGTAAGACGTCAGGTATTCTCCTCATTCGACGGCATTAAGAGCAAGATCGAGGAAGAGACTGAGATCATACTTAAAGATACTCAGGAGACTCTGGACAACCTCAACGACCTCAAGGCTGAGAAGTCCAGCGTATCTCAGAAGGAGATGGAAAGACTGCATACCATTGCGGAAACAGCCAGCAACATAGTTCAGGAGGCTTATGCCGTAAGAAAGATACTGAACGACGAAGCAGTAGGCTGACAGAAGTAAGAGGTAAGAAGTAAGATGTAAGATACATTTTGCTCACCTCTTGAACGGATAACTTTAAATTATCGAGATGTAAGCAAAAAGAGCGGCGGTTCGGGCTTTAAGCTTCTTACCTCTTACCTCTTACATCTTACATCTGAAAGGAGTACACTCAATGAGTGACATGAATGAGAAGATAAATCCGCTTCTTCAGATAGATACAGGCTTCCGCTCATATCTCAATGCGTATACAAGGTCTTACCAGAACCACATGGTGGACGGCAGTCTGGATTATGCCTTTGAGTCGGACTTTGCCGTGAGACAGAAGATAATGGGCTTGGGCGGCAGCAGTAAGCTTTTCAAGGCGGTAAACTCTCAGGATATATCGGCAGAGGCAAAGCATTTGTTTATGAAATGCAACCAGGTGGGACCGCTGAAATATCCCGATATTTACGATATAGTGAAGAAGTGTGCTGAGCGGCTGGAGCTTATAGTGCCTATAGTTTTTATCCGTGAGGATATGGACAGAGCGCTTGCATACTCCATAGCCAGCGATATTATAGAACCCTGCATAGTGCTGAGCAAGCAGCTTGTTGATATGTGCTCGGTGGACGAGCTGACGCTGCTTATCGGCTGCGAGTGCGGAAGGATACAGAACAACCACTGCACCTTTAATATGGCATATACATACCTGAATGTGAACAAGTATGTGTTCAGACCTATCGAGAGGTCATTCAACCAGACGGTGAGCAGCCAGCTTTTCTCGGCGCTGGCACAGTGGGTGAAGTATGCAGATGTGACTGCCAACCGTGCAGGCATGATCTGCCTTGACAAGCCGGGAAGATATCTTGATATAATGTGCGGGCTTTACGGCAAGGGCTATGTTGATTTCTTCGGCAGGAGCCAGCAGGGGATCGATTTTACCCAACTGAGCGCCAAGGCTGAGAAGATACATTCCTCAGCCTCCAGAAGTCTTAAAGTTGAGGACGAGCTGAGCGATATCGAAAGATTTCTGCTGGCAGCAGGAGAGTTCCTTTACTGCGAAACGCTTTATTCATGGAGAAGAGATGTGGAGGATATCGAGGGCCATGCCGAGTCGGGACAGATCTGCGATGTGCGTACCAACGTTATCATCGGGAACGGAGGGCAGTTATGACAGATAATGAAAAGCATATAGCTGCCGATGAGAATATCGCTCTTATCAGAAAACAGCTGAGCGATATCATAAATGATGAAAAAATAGGCAAGATACTGGGCGCAGACTGTGTGCGGCAGCTCAACGAGTACGACGCGCTCATAGAAAAAAAGTGTGAGGAGCCCTTTACCCTGGTGATACTGGGCGAGTTCAAAAGGGGCAAGAGCACCATAATAAACGCCCTGCTGGGCAAGGTGCTGGCGCCAATAAACGTCACCCCCGAGACCTATACCATAAACGAGATATCCTTCGGGCACACCCAGACGGTTGAGGCTATTCTGGAAAACGGTCAGCGGGTACCCCTGGTGCTGGAGGACATAACCCGTGAGAACCTTGAAAAGCGCATGAAGCTTTTCCCTGCAAAGATAAGCTGTGTGCAGATAAAGGACAATGCGCAGATATTGAGGGATATAAGGATAGTTGACACCCCCGGTCTTTCCGATCTGGAGTCGCTGGACAAGCAGGTTGAGGACTATATAGTGAATGCCGACGCCATAATGTATGCGGCGTCATGCCTGCTGCCTTTTTCCGAGACGGAGCAGATATTTTTGGCAAGCCACGTTCAGCCACAGCGCTTTGGTATGCTTTATGTGCTGGTGAACATGGTGGACGCTCTCAACTCAATGGCTGATGTTAACAAGATAATGCGCAGGTTCAGGGGCATTTCCGAAAGGATAGTACCCAACGCCATAGTTTACGGCATAAGCGGCGGTGACGAGCTCAACCGCAAGCTGGGCAGGGACAGGGTACCCGACAAGGGCACGAGAGAGTTTTATGAGACCCAGTTTTTCCAGTTCGAGCTTTCGCTCAAACGTGATATAATCATGCAGAAGGACGTTATACGCTCAAAGCGTGTGATGACCATGCTGGACCAGATGCACGCCGAGATAAGCTCAAAGCTCAAGCTCATAAGCGACATGACCGAAATGGACAAGCAGATGCTGGACGAGCGTGCAAAGGCTTTTGAAGCCGAGTGCGACGAGCTGCAGGCTGCCCTTGAAAAGAAAAAGCCCTCGCTGCACCTTTCGATACTTGAAATGCAGCAGGAGGCTGAGACCTGGATGTATGAGTTCTTTGCAAAGCTGAGGACCAGCATACTGGAATGCAGGGCAAAGGACGAGAACGGCGAGGATATCTTTGCCAGCGAGGATATCGAGAAATACTTCTACTCATTCCTTATGGAAAAGGTGGGAGAAGCATACCGCACCTGCATTGAATGCCACAGGGACGCTATCACCGAGATAGTGGAGAAAATGAGCCGTGAGCTGGCACAGGCACTGGGCATAGCTGAGATGAATGAAGTGACCAAAGCGCCCTCGGTAGAGAGGATAATGATGTCGGTGAACAACAACGTCACCAGAAGCGTTATGGGCGTAAAGCTCTTCGGCACCAGCGAGAATTTCTCGCCCGCTGCCATGAGCACATTCAGCAGCATACTCAAAAAGAAAAAGCAGACGGATATTATCGACATAGCCCTTGAAAACTACGACGAGATAAGAATGAACATCGTCAAGGATATCAAGACGGTGTACCAGGACCTTGAAGTAAAGGCGATATCAAGGCTGGACAGCCTGTACCAGTATCAGGTAGAGCTGGGCAGAGATGCCCTGAGCCAGGCGCAGCAGATGATAGACAGCTACGACAACGAGGTGCTAAACTCCACCCTGACAGACGCTATGGCAAGACTGGAAGAGCCGAAAAAGCTGATAATGCAGAACTCATAGCTTTTATGCTGAATAATGCCGAACAGTGAGCCAACAGCCGGCTCACCGTTCGGTAATTTGTTTTATGACCCTTTTTGTTTTGAGTTGAAAATATGCACTTAACAGATAAGTTCTGCTAAAGCTTAGTGTAAAATGGTCGTAGGCAAACTGCTTATTTCTGTAGGCGCACCAATACATCATTTTCCAAAGTTGGCGCAGCCATCAAAGCTCTAGCGGTCACAAAAGCGCCCCCTCCCCTCCGGGGAGGACTCGATATCTTGCCCACTTCACAAAAGTGCGGCAGGTGGGGGAAAGATAATGTTTGACAAATTGTTTTAAATGTGTTATAATCTCCATGTGAGCAGGCTGTGCGGTAGCGTGAACGTCAGTTCATGAGGAAAGTCCGAGCATCATAGAGCAGGATAGCTGATAACGTCAGCCGAGGGCGACCTCCGAGCAAGTGCAACAGAGATATACCGCCGCTTTATGCGGTAAGGGTGGAAAGGCGGGGTAAGAGCCCACCGGAGCGGCAGAGATGCCGCTGCCATGTAAACCTTATCCGATGCAACACCAATGGCAGCCAAAAGGTCAATGGCTGCTCGTCAGATCTGCGGCTGTTGGTGGCTGGAGCTGTGCGGCGACGTACAGCGTAGATAGATTACCGCACTCGACAAAACTCGGCTTACAGGCAGGCTCACCGTTCAGACGTAAGAGGTCAGAGGTAAGAGGTAAGATACCTTTTGCCGCTGACCCTTTTTTCAAATTTCCCAATTTGGGAGTTTTAAATAAATCATCGAAAGGAGCCCAAAGCAATGACCCTGCAGCAGCTGAAATACGTTATCGCCGTGGTGAATTACGGCTCAATAAGCGAGGGGGCAAAGCGGCTTTTCATATCCCAGCCCAGCCTTTCAAACGCTGTCAAGGAGCTTGAAAACGAGCTGGGGATAGAAATATTCAACCGCACCTCAAGGGGCATCACCCTTTCAGCAGAGGGCACCGAGTTTTTAAGCTATGCAAGACAGGTGGTGGAGCAGGCAGAGCTGCTGGAAGAGCGCTATTCCTCACAAAAAAGAGTAAAGCAGCTGTGCTCAATATCCACCCAGCACTACGCATTCTCGGTGGAAGCCTTTGTAAAAATGCTCTCACGGCTGGATAACGACAGCTATGAATACACCCTGCGTGAAACACGCACCGCCGAGATTATCGACGACGTTAAAAATCTTCGCAGCGAGATAGGCATTCTGTACATCAACGATTTCAACGAAAAGGTCATTTTAAAGCTGCTGAGGGAGAGCGGTCTGGCATTCCACCCCCTTTTTAACGCCATGCCCCACGTTTTTATAAGCTCGACCCACCCCCTTGCCCATGAGGAAATGGTGACCCTTGAAATGCTGGAGAACTACCCCTTTGTGTGCTTCGAGCAGGGGCAGTATAACTCATTTTATTTCTCTGAGGAGATCTGCAGCACCCACAGCTTTAAAAAGCAGATACACGTAAGCGACAGAGCCACGCTTTTTAACCTTCTCGGGGGTCTTAACGGCTATACCATATCCAGCGGCGTGCTGGGTGAGGACATAAACAGCGGCAGCATTATCGCCGTGCCGCTGAAAACCGACGAGCGTATGCTGGTGGGCTGGATAGAAAACAGCCGCTCAAAGCTATCCAAAGCCGCCGCCGAATACATAACCACCCTGAAAGCAGTAATAACCGACTGCGGCTACAATGTTATTAATTTATAATTCAGTCCTCGCCGGACGGGGTGTTTCCCCCACCTGCCGCACTTTTGTGGAGTGGGCGAGATATCGAGTCCTCCCCGGAGGGGAGGGGGTGCTTTTGTGACCTCTCTTACTTCGATACGCTGCGCGAACCTTGGTAAATGTTGACTTTGTGCGCCTAGGTAACTTTGATCAGGATTTATTTTCCGCCTACTAAAACAAAGCAGATAATTCAAGGCGCAAAAGTCGATTTACCCGACTATGCTGAAATGTCGCACAAAGCAAGCATATCAAAGCGCAAAGCTAGTCTACCCAGCTTTGCTGATAAATCGAACATAGCAGATCATTCAAGGCTCAAACATAGCGTGCGGTGAAAGGCTCAAAAGGAGTAGGAACGAAATCAGTCTCTTCCGTTGCGTCAGCCAAAAACAAACCCAAAAAGTACGGCGATGAACGACAGTAAACCAAGCGGCACAATGGTCACCACACGGACAAACAGGTAGCGAATCAA
>CALCRR010000068.1 GCA_937894495.1 uncultured Ruminococcus sp.
AATTAAAAGTCTTTGGAAAGGGGTCTGGGGAATAACCTTTCTTCAGAAAGGTTTTTCCCAGTAAACAACGCACAAACCGGCTCTCACTGCAGGAGAGTTTTAGTTTTGACGGCGTTGATGATCAGCATTGAATCCTTTGAATCCAGCTTATTGTCGCCGTTCACGTCTGCGGCGATAAACTCTTCTGTTGTTCCGGGGTCAGAGGTCTTTTTTGCAAAGGCTACCGATTTAAGGGCGTCCTTGGTATCAAGGGTGCCGTCGCCGTTTATATCGCCCTTAATGGCTTTCAGCGCTGAAAAGCTCAGGCTGTTGGTTTTTGCATAGCTCTCAGCCTCGCTGCCCTCATAGCCGTAGATGGTCACGGTATTCAGAAAATACCCGGGGGAGTACAGCTGCTCCGGATCGGCTGCCCAGGCTATTGCGTGATACCCCAGCTCTTTAACGCTTTTTGGCACAGTTATCGCCGTCAGCGAAAAGCAGTCGGTGAAGGCGTTCTGACCCACCTTTTCCACTGTTGCAGGCAGCCTCACCTCAGTCAGCGAGCGGCAGGCTTCAAAGGCAGCGTCGCCTATAGCTTTAAGCCCTGCCGAAAAGCTCACCTTTTCGAGATAATAGCAGCCTGAAAAAGCCAGCTCGGGTATCTCCTCAAGGCTTCTCGGTATCGAAATGCTTTCAAGAGAGGTGCAGTTGGAAAAGGCGCTGCTGCCCATTGTTTTAAGGGTGGAGGGGAGCACAGCCTTTTTCAGCTCGCAACAGCCTGAAAACGCCCTGCTGCCTATCTCGGTGATACCCTTTGGCAGGTTTAGCTCTTCAAGCTTTTCGCAGTTATAAAATGCGTCATCACCGATAGTAGTCACGCTTTCGGGTATGGTCATGCTTTTAACTCCCCGGGGGCAGAACACCAGCTTAGTTTTATCAATGCTGCAAACCAGCCCGTCCACCGACCTGTAATAGCGGTTGACCCCGTCGAGGTCCACAGCTTCCAGCTTATAGCAGCCTTTGAGCTCGTTGATAAACTGGCTGTTGACAGTTTCGGGGATATTAATACTGGTTTTGCCCCTGGGGCAGAACACGAGCTTGGTCAGAAATTTGTTGTATACCGCACCGTCATAGGTGGCATATTCGCCGGCGGAGCTGCCAAGATCTATCTCGGTGAGACCTGCTGCGCCGTGAAAAGTGTCAAAAAAGTCAATATCCTTAATGCCGCTGCCAAGGGTCACGGTTTTGAGGCTGTCACCCGTCAGGGCGCTGTCTTTTATCTCGGTAACGCTGTCGGGGACGATACAGCCGCTTCTACCCTCGGGGCAGTAGATAAGCTGAGTTTTGTCCTTGCTCAGCACCATGCCGTTTACCGATGTAAAGGTTGAGTTGCTGCTGTCGATATTTATCTGCATAAGATTTTTGCAGTTAGCGAAGCCCAGCATAAAATAGCCTGTGCCGATAGCGTAAAAATCCCTGCCGATATTTACCGTTTCAAGAGACCTGCACTCATTAAATGCAAAGTCCTGTATCACCCTGAGGCTGTCGGGAAAGGTAACGCTCTCCAGAGTGAAATTGTGACTGAAAGCGCCGTCCTCGATATAAGTAACATCATATCCGCCCAGCTTGTCGGGAATGACGACATTTTTATCCGTGCCCGAGTAGCCCAGCACAGATGCCGAGCCGTTTGAGATCTCATAGGTAAAATCTCCGCTCTGCTCAGCGCCTGCTGCGGTGATAACGCTGCTGCCGACCTCGCTCTGCGGCACAAAAGCCGCTCCCGACAAAGCCAGAATGACCGCCATGATAACTGCTGCTGTTTTTTTCAAATCAAACTCCCCATTTCCAAAAAAATATCTGTTTAGATTATACACCAAAACAGATTATTTTTCAAGTCTTATTTCTTCTCCCACTAAAGCTGTGTGGAGTTTTCCCTGACCCCGGAAACGAGTTGTTGTGCGGTTTACCGCATAATTTGGCAAGGCGTTTTCTTACCTCTTACTTCTTACATCTTACCTCTAAACACTAGCACTCTGACTACCGGCGACCGGCAGGTTGTGCAGAATGAATAAATACTATTTATAATAATTATCTATTCCTACAAAAACATAAAAGAGCGAAGCATAAACTTCGCTCTTTTTTCACGCTGTGCGAGGTAAGAATACTGCTGCTCACTCCCTCTCGCTGCTGCGAAATACCAGCGAGCCCAGGAATGAGAAAAGCAGTGCAGCTGCGATACCTGCCGCACCTGCGGTCAGACCGCCTGTGAATATGCCTACAAAGCCCTTGTCGGCTATCTCACGGCGAACTCCCTCAGCCATAAGGCTGCCGAAGCCCGTCAGCGGCACAGTGGCGCCGCAGCCTGCAAATTTTTTCAAAGGCTCGTAAATGCCTATGCCCCCAAGTATCACTCCTGCCACAACATAAGCTGTGAGTATCCTTGCAGGAGTAAGCTTTGTGAAGTCGATAAGCACCTGACCCACGGCGCAGAAAAGTCCACCCACAAAAAATGCTGTTATAAGATCCATGACTATACCCCCTCTCCCGAATAGTGAGATAACCACACTAAATGCGATACCGAGGGTATAGTCTCACCCTGCTGGTTGACGGTGGGCGAGAGCAGCGCACCCGTTGCCGCAAAAAGTATATTTTTAAGGCTGCCCTCCCTCAGCTGAGGTATGAAATGACCGCAAAGCATACTAGCCGCACAGCCGCAGCCGCTGCCACCTGCGTGAACGTCCTGCTCTTCAAAGGAGTAAAGCATTAGTCCGCAGTCACGGTGCTTCTGCCGCAGGTCGGTGCCGTCACGGTCGAATAGCTCGCACAGCAGCCTGCTGCCTACCTTGCCGAGGTCGCCTGTTACTATCAGGTCAAAGTCGGCAGGAGTCATTCCCGTATCGGTGAAAAACTCACGAATGGTTGAATACGCCGCAGGCGCCATAGCTGCCCCCATGTTGTTGGGGTCGGTGATGTCCATATCAACGATACGCCCTACCGTGCAGGCACGAACGTAAGGGGGCTTGTCCTTGGGGGCAAGTATAAGTGCGCCCCCTGCGGTAGCCGTCCACTGAGAGGTGGGGGTGCGCTGACCGCCGTAGTTGAGCGGCAGGCGGTACTGTCTCTCAGCAGTGCAGAAGTGGGAGGAGGTAACAGCCATAGCCCTCTGCGAGTGTCCGCTGTCCACCAGTACCGACGCCAGCAGCACCCCCTCCGACATGGTGGAGCAGGCTGAGTAAATGCCCAGAAAGGGCATATCGTAGTCCTCAACCCCGTAGGTCGTACCCACACACTGGTTGAGTAGATCGCCCCCCAGCAGAACGTCGATATCCGACGGCTCGGCGCTTATCTTTTCCAGCGCCAGCCTTACCGCCTGCTTTTGCAGCTGTGCCTCGCCCCGTTCATAAGTCTCGGTGGAAAAGTATGGGTCGTCATTTATCTTGTCAAAGCAGTGCCCCATGGGACCCTCATGCTCTTTTCTGCCCCCCACCGCCGCCGAGGATATGACAGAGGGCGGAGCTTTCATTATTCGTGTAGCTTTTTGAAGCATTTTCATCGTCCTTTCGGCTCATGGTATATTATATAAGCCCCTATCCCGATATGTTTTGCTGCAAATGATGAGCCGCCGCACCGTCAGCAGGCTCTATTGGGGGAGACCCTTTTGAAAAAGGGTCATCCCCCAACCCCCCTCCCTAAAA
>CALCRR010000069.1 GCA_937894495.1 uncultured Ruminococcus sp.
AGAAACAGTAGCGTATATATGCCTTTATATAAGAAATTCAATGCTGAAGCTGTTGAAAGGGAACATCGGAAATGAAGAACGAGATAAAGAAAACCGCTATCGTCACCGGCGCCAGCAGAGGGATCGGGCTGGCTGTTGCAAGGCAGCTGGGCCTTGACGGATACAATGTTGTTATGGTGGCCACAGGCTGCAGGGAGAAGAACTCTGAAGCAATTGCGCATCTGGAGGGTCTTGGGATTGCAGTCGGGTATGTGCAGGCGGACGTGTCGGATCATGACGACAGACTCAGGATAGTCGGGCAAACAGTGGAGATGTTCGGAAGGATAGACGTGCTTGTCAACAACGCAGGCTTCGGCAAGCTGGGAGAGTTCACCCAAGTGCCCCTTGATGATGAGCTGAGAATGATCGACACCAACATCACAGCGCTGCATATCCTCACAAAGCTTTTTTTGAAGGACTTTGTAAAGGCTGACAGGGGGTATATCCTGAACGTTGCGTCCTCGGCGGGGCTTCTCCCGGGGGGACCTCTCATGGCGACCTATTACGCCACAAAGGCATATGTCACCAGCCTTACCAGCGCCATTTACGGGGAGCTCAAACAGCAGGGCAGCTCGGTGAGCATTTCGGCGCTCTGCCCCGGTCCTGTCGATACGGAGTTCAACTCGGTGGCTAACGCCGTGTTCCCCATCGAGGGCATTGACGCCAAGCAGTGCGCTGATATCGCAGTCAGGGGAATGTTCTCAAAGGAGCTTATAATTATCCCCGAAACAAGAATGAAGCTGGCTGCCGCCGCCAGCGGTATTGTGCCCAGAAAGCTGGCTGTTGCGGTAACGGGTCAGCTGCAGTCTGCCAAAAAACAGTAAATTTATGTGCAATACTATCCTTACATGGATAGTTTTTGCGATATCCCCAATTTTAGTTGTGAAAAATTGTTAGAAGTGCATAAGAAAACGATAACACATTTGTGAAAATAGGTTATTGAAATTTAAGTTAAAATATTGTATAATGTATACAACTAATTTAGAAAGGAAGTTTTATATATGAAACTTAAAAAGATCTTTGCAGGCATGGCTGCTACAGCTATAGCTGCAAGCTGCATGGCTATTTCAGCTTCTGCTGCTGCGAAAGAGTATAACTTTATTCTCATCACTACCGATATCCCCTATGACTCCATCGAGAAGAGCAAGAAGGCTGAGAATTACGGCGAGGTCAAGATCGGCGACAGCGTTGTTTCTCTGAAGGACGTTACACTGAACATCGGCTCACAGTCATTCAGCCTCGGCGATCTGACAGTTGCAAAGCCCGATGAGGATTACATCTGCTTTGAAGTTATCAACAAGTGGGACAGCGTTTTCCAGTCACCTGTACCTGAGTACACAGTAGCAGGCGAGGGCGATGAGCTTTCCATCACATTCACTATCGAGGGTCTTAACGGCGCTACCGGTAATGCTGGTATCGCTTTCCAGGTAAATGATACATGGATCTTCCGTAACGGCTACGGTTCCGATTCTTCCAGCCTTGCACAGGATGCAGCATTCCCTAATGCTATAATCGGTATCGGCGGCGGTCTCGGCTATGACCTTGATGTTCCCGTACAGGATGCTCAGATCACAGGCGACGGCACATATACTATTTCTATCGCACAGAGCGGTGTTATTGATTTCAGCACACCCAGCGACGGTCCTGATACACCAAACGGCGACTTCTTTGATGAAGACGGCAACATTACAGGCAACCACGAGGGCTATAACTGGAACGCAGCTGAGTACGAGGCAGAGCAGCGTCCTATAGAGGACGGCGGCGATGACAGCCAGGGCGGCGATGACAGCCAGGGCGGCAGCACAGGTACTGACGACAGCCAGAGCGGCGGCGACAGCACAGGCACAGACGACAGCAAGGGCGGCGCAGACGCATCTTCGGGCGGCACGACCGACACAGGTTCTGCTGACGGTTCTTCAAGCACCGATGGTTCTGCAGGCGGCGCAGCAAGCGGCGATGCTTCAGCTGACGGTTCAGCAAGCGGCGACAGCAAGTCTGCTGACGGCACAGGCGCAACCGGTACAGACAGCAAGACAGATGACAAGAGCAGCGATTCTAAGGATTCGGGCAGCAGCTCAACTAAGGATTCGGGCAGCAGCTCGTCTTCAGGTTCAAGCAGCTCATCTTCCGGCAAGTCTTCATCAGGCAGCGGTTCTTCCGCAAGCGGTTCTGCTTCAAGCGGTTCTTCTGCATCAGGCACAGGCTCAACAGCTTCCGATGCTACTGACGTAGACAACACAAACTCCGCTACAGGCGCTACTGAGGGTCTTGCACTTGCAGGTCTTGCTATAGCAGGTACAATTGCTATCGCTTCCAAGAGAAAGTAATTTAAGCTTAACGATAGTTAAATACAAGTTTACTAAGGGACTTCCGTGGGGGAGTCCCTTTTCTTGTAAAAAATCAAAAAAATTATTAAAAACCACTAGACAAAACCAAATAAATATTGTATAATTGATTTATAACTGATTAGGAGTTTTTTTATGAGAGTTATTACAGGCTCATGCAGAGGTAAAAAGCTTAAAACACTTGATACTTTTGATACAAGACCTACCACCGATATGGTAAAGGAGGCTGTTTTTTCTGCAATACAGTTTGATGTGCCCGGCGCTGCCGTGCTAGATCTGTTCGCAGGAAGCGGTCAGTTGGGTATCGAGGCGCTGAGCAGAGGGGCTTCTCACTGCGTTTTTGTGGACAGCAACCCCTCGGCAGTCAGCGTTATTAAGGAGAATTTATCCGACTGCAAGCTGGTGAAAGAGTCGAGAGTGCTGAATATGGACAGCTTTGATTACCTCAAAACTGCAAAAAAGGGCTTTGATATCGTCCTGCTGGACCCTCCCTACAATAAAGGCACGCTGCAAAAGGTGCTGCCTGCGCTGGCAGATATGCTGGGTCAGGGCGCTATAGTTGTGTGCGAGCATGAGAGGGAGCTCACCCTTGATGAAGAGTACGGCAGACTTAAACAGCATAAAAGATATAAATACGGCAAGATCGCAGTAACTATTTTTAAAATACCGTCAGAGGGAGATCAGTGATATGAAGACCGCAGTTTGCCCCGGAAGCTTTGACCCCGTTACACTGGGTCATCTGGATATAATCAACAGAGCTGCCAAGCTTTTTGATAAGGTCATCGTGCTGGTGTCCTTCAATAAAAGCAAAAGCAAGGCTTGTTTTTCCACCAAGGAAAGAATGGAAATGATAATCGCTGTCACAGGGCATTTGGATAACGTGGTGGTGGACTGCTATGACGGTCTGCTGGCTGATTATCTTCAGATGACAGGGGCTGAGGTCATAGTCAAGGGTCTCAGGGCGGTATCTGACTTTGAGTATGAGTTCCAGATGGCGCTTGCCAACAAAAAGCTTTACAGCAATGCCGAGACGGTGTTCCTCACCACCGCGGGGGAGAATATGTTCCTTTCCTCCAGCGTGGTCAAGGAGATCGCAAGCTTCGGCGGAGATATTGAGGACTTTGTGCCGGGAGAAATTCTCGATACGATAAAAAACAGACTTTATAAGCCTGAAGAAAATATATGAAAGGACGTAGTTATAATGAGTGAAAACAAGACAGCTAAGTCAAGGGAAGCACTGCCCCTTGAGCAGATACTTCTGAAAATAGACGAGGCGATCGACAACGGTTCGGCAGTTCCTTTTTCCAACAAGAAAATGGTAGATGCAGACCAGATGCACGAGTTCGTTGACGAGATAAGGATAAATATCCCTACCGAGATCAAGCGTGCCAAGGATATGGAGAGCCAGAAAAAGACCATTCTCGAAAATGCCCAGAAGGAGGCTGACGATATAGTAGCCAAGGCTAAGCAGCAGGCTGACTCTATCGTGGCTGAGGCTCAGGCAGAGGCTGACAGACTTGTATCCCAGCAGGAGATCATCGGCAGAGCTAACGAGTATGCTCAGGCACAGGCTGAGAGAGCTAACCAGGAGGCTGCCGATATCGTTAATCAGGCAAGAGAGAAGGAGCTGGCTATCAGAGAGGCTATGGTATCAAATATCAATTCTTCCCTTACCGAGGCTGCGGCTATACTTGCCAAGAACCTGGAGGCTGTTAATAATACCAGAGATGCAATTTCCAGAATAAGTGAATAATTTACAGGAGCTGGGGCTTACAAGGGCTCGCAGCTCCTTTTTGCGTTTCGGGCAGGAGCTTGAAAAAAGTGTGTATTTGTTACCTTTTTGTAGTTGACAATGTTTTGACGATGTAATATAATGATAATAGCATTTGTCCATTAAAAATAAAGAATAAAGAAGGGTCGAGATGAAGAAAGGAATTATGAGGAAGCTCAGCGCTGCGGCAGCTTTCGCCTTCATGTATTCAAACGTGTTGGTGGCAAGCGGCGTTGATGTGAGACAGTTCAAAAGGTATGACCAGAATGAGCTCGTTCCGGTCATTGTCACCGTAAAGGGTGACGGCGTGCTGGCAGCTGATGGCGCAGCCGTGGAGGGTACAGAATTTCTGGAGACCTCAGAAGGCAGACAGCTCACTGCCGAAAATGAGCAGACACAAAAGCTGGCTGAAAATTATATCGAAAGCTTTTTCCCCCAGTTTGAAGCCGAGTACAGCTATACTGCGCTGACCAACGGCTTCTCATGCAAAATACCCGAGGAGCTTATCGACGATGTTGAAAGCTGCCCCCAGGTGGTCAGCGTCCACAGGGTCAATACCTATAAAGCTCCCGAGCTTTACGAGGCACCCAGCCTGGGAGGACTGCAAACCTATTATGAGAGCACAGGCTCACACGGTGAGGGCGAGGTCATCGCCGTTATCGACACCGAGCTTGATGTAAGCCACCCTATGTTCACAGCTATAGACGACAAGGATATAAGCTTGACAAAGGCTGATATCGAAGAAGCCGTCAGGGACAAAAAGCTCAGTATAGATATTGACCCCGATCAGGCATATCTCAGCAGCAAGCTGCCCTATGTTGTGAACTACTGCGAAGATCAGGAAAGGTATAACGTTGCTACCCAGGACGACTACCACGGCACCCACGTAAGCGGTATAGCAGCAGGTGATGCCTGCAACTACAACGGCGAGGATATATCAGGTATCGCCAGTGACGCACAGCTGGTGTTCATGAGGGTATTCGGCTTTGATGAAGACCTGGGTATGTACATAGTTGACGACGCTGTGGCAGCGGCTGCTATCGAGGACGCTGTAAAGCTCAATTGTACCGTGGTGAACCTCAGCATGGGTATGGACAGCGAGGCTATAAACGATCCGTTCTATGCCCCTGTTTTTGAGGCGGCAGAAAACGCAGGCGTGGTCATCTGCGCTGCGGCAGGCAATGAGGCTGACGGCGTTTTCACCCCCGGCATCAATACCTCTGAAAATGTTGACCGCTCCACCGTAAACCACCCCTCTACCTATCCGTCGGTATTCTCGGTGGCGTCGGCTGATAACGGCTATATCAATGCAGGCACAATGTTCCTGATAAACAGTAATTCGTCACGCTCAGACTCCGGCATTCCGTATATGGACGGCAGCAATGAGCTCTTTGAAAGCTGCTTCACTGTTGATGATATGGGTGAGTATGAGAATATGGAATACGTCTATTGCGGACTGGGTATGCCCGATGATTTTGACAATGTCGATGTCAGCGGCAAGATAGCTCTCTGCGACAGGGGCGAGAACACCTTTGCTGAAAAGTGCTTTAATGCTATGGTCGCAGATGCGGTGGGAGTTATCATCTGCGATAATATTGAGGAGGAACTTATCTCTATCGAGACTGACTATCTGCCAGCCTGCCTTGTCTCAGAGGCTGACGGCGAGATACTGAAAAACGCCGATGAAAAGCTGCTGTGGGTAAGCAGGGCAGGCGGGGTGTACCAGAGGATCCCTGTACCCTCAAAGGTCAGCGATTTTACCTCATACGGTACTGATGAAACACTTTCGATAAAGCCTGAGATCACAGGCATAGGCGGCAATGTTACCTCTGCCGACTATAACTACGTCTACTCCAGCATGAGCGGAACATCTATGGCTACACCCTATCTGGCAGGCTGCGTTGCGCTTATGAGCGAGTATATGAAGAAAAACGATATCGACCTGACAGGGTATGACAAAGTAAAGTTTATCAAAAATATCCTGATGAACTCCGCCGTTCCCTTTGATGATTACGGCACTTATGTGAGCCCCAGGCGTCAGGGTGCAGGACTTGTCAGCATGGCTAATATGCTGGACGATAAGGTGCTTATGACAGGCACTGACGGTCTTGCAAAGATAGAGCTTAAAGATAAGCTTACTGATAACTTCGGCTTTGATGTTACACTGACAAACCTTAGTGACAAGGACGTAACCTTTAAGGAAGCCTACCTTCTTCTCACTACCGATAATACTGTTTATTTTGATGAAAAGGACGCATATATCCTTACCGACGAGACCCCCCTTGGCTGCACGGCAGATGTATCGTCACTGCTCAGCATCAAGGGCAATGAGGTGCGCACAGAGCACATTGATGTTTCGCTTTACCCAAGTCAGGTATCCGGACTCAAAGAAAAATTTCCATACGGCTTCTTTGTTGAGGGCTACCTTATGCTCAGCGGTGCTGATAATTGCTGCGATATCTCAATACCCGTTCTGGGCTTCTACGGCGACTGGACAGCAGTGCCAATATTCGACCGCCCCATGATGGACGAGGCTGGCAGCGTAACAGGCGCCCAGCTGCCCTTTACTTACCTGGGCGGCGCATCTGTACCCCTTGATATCTCATTCTCAGGCATGGCAAATCTCCTTAATATAATGATGAGCGCCTTTGACTTCGGCGATGACATGACAGACGGAACTGATGAAACAGGTGACGAAGAGGGCGGCATGGACGAGATCACCACTGATGATGAGGACATGGGCGAGACCGATGTTGAGATCGAGATAGGCGAAGGCGACGGCGACGGCGAGGAAGTCGAGATAGACCTCTCAGACCTTGGCGGTGCATTCAGCGGTCTTGAAGAACTGTTTGACGAGGACACCCTCAATGCACTTATCAACAAGGATTACTACATCTCACCCAACGGCGATTATGTGGGCGACGATCTGTACTATATGTTTACCCTGCTGAGAGAGGCGACCATAACAGGCATAAAGGTTTATGACGAAAACGGTGCTCTGGCGGCTGAGCCTGTAATTGAGGGCAATTATGAAAGATATGCCAGCAGTTTCTGCTCAACTATGGATCTTTCAGGGCTGCCCGAGGGCAGGTATAAGGGCGTTATACAGGGCTACATCAATTACCCCGGCGCTTCCGATGCTCCCCAGTCTATGAGCTTTGATTTCAACATCGACAACACCTATCCCGAGATACACGATGTTAAGGTCAGCGAGAAGGACGGCAGAAAGATAGTATCCTTTGAGGTCAGTGACGACCATCTTGACGCACTTTATGTGCTGGGCAGCGGTCACGGCGGCGAGGTCGGCGTTTATGACCCCAAGAACCCCGCTAAGTCAGGCATCAAGCCCGAGATACTGACGGACGTTATCACAATGTTCGGCATGATGACAGGTCAGGTAGGCATGGATATATTTGATATCTCAAAGTCGCTGCCTGTTACACAGTATATCTCCGACTTTGCCTATGCAGAGGAGGACGAGCCCGACACATCAGGCGTTGACTTTGTTGATATAATCCCTGCAAAGCTCAATGATGAGGGCAGGTTCGTGGTTGAGTATGATGTTACTGACCTGGATACATACAGCTTCTCATTTGTTGATAAGGCTTACAACACATCGGTATATGCCAACGGTGCGCCTATAGTTGCAGTTATCAAGCAGCATGAGGCAGTCAAAGTGGGCGAAAAGCTCACCCTTGAAAAGCCAAAGGTGACCGGCGAGAATATAGTGAACCAGTGCTGGCAGGTAAGCTTTGACGGCGAGAACTGGAGCACCTTCGACCCTGAGACTGAAATGACTATGGAGTATAACGGCGCGTTCCTCAGATACTTTGCTGAGAACAGCGAGGGCTTCGGCATAAGCAACACTGTTACCATAACAGTTTATGAGCAGAATGTAAGACCCAAGCCTGCACCTAACACCATGAAGCCAAAGTCGCAGGACACCACCCCCAAGAGCTCTCCCGAGACTACTCCCGAGGAGACGGCTAAGGATAATAATAATGAAACCACCGTACAGGCAGCAGGCGCAGCAACGGCTAACCCCAACACAGGCGCAGCCGCAGCAGCAGGCGCAGCAGCCGCAGCACTGGGCATAGTGATCTTCACAGGTAAGGAGACCCATAAGCGCAGGCGCAGATAGTATGTGGTAATTTAAGGCACTTTTGCTGAGAGATCGGCAAAAGTGCCTTTTTTGCTGCATAGGGTAACGAAAAAACACCTCTGTCAGTTTTCTGACAAAGGTGTTTTGAATATTACTATTATATCGCCGCCGCGCTTATTTAAGCGAGTTCAGCAGACCGTTCTTGTTGATGATATTAATGAGGAATTCTGGGAATGACTGTCCCTGATAGGTCTCATTCCTGGTCTTGTTGGTAATAACGCCGCTGTCGAAGTCTATCTCCACCTCGTCGCCGTTCTCTATCTTCTCGGCAGCCTCGTCACACTCGATGATAGGCAGACCTATGTTTATAGCGTTTCTGTAGAATATCCTTGCAAATGATTTTGCGATAACGCAGGATATGCCGCTAGCCTTTATCGAAGCAGGTGCGTGCTCCCTCGAAGAGCCGCAGCCGAAGTTTGCCTTTGCCACCATGATATCGCCCTTCTGCACGTTTTTGGCAAAATCAATGTCGATATCCTCCATGCAGTGCTGTGCCAGCTCCTCCATATTGGCGGTGTTTAAATATCTCGCAGGGATAATAACGTCGGTATCAACGTTGTCTCCGTATTTATGTACCTTTCCGCAAGCCTTCATAATGAAAACTCCTTTCGTTGATTTATCTTTAAAAATTCAGGCATTTTTATAATTGGGCGCACTGAACACGTTCTCGCCCGCCGCCTGACGCCGCAGCTCGTCATATATCTGTTCAAGATAAGCCGTATCTATCTCGTCCTTGTTACGGGTGATAAAATAGCATATCTTAGCCTTGCCGAACAGACCCGATTTAGCCAGCACATACACAGACTTGCCGTTTATGTTGTCGGTGTAGACGTTGTTGAAGCCCTTTTTGTCGATAAGGCTCTGGGTCTGGTCAACAGTAAAAGCGTTGCCAAGGCGCAGCGACTCGATATATTCATCGACCTTCGCCATTCTCTGGGAGTCGTTGAGCTTTGAGCCGTATTTTCTTGTGATGATACTGGTTATGGTATCATAGAAGATCTCGCTTATATAATTCTTCATATACATTCAGCCTTTCAGCTTAAATTAGATCACAGTACCTCTGTGGGCTGTGCGATCCTTCCTGCAATGGCAGAGGCAGCAGCCACGTATGGCGAGGCGAGATATACCTCGCTTTCGGGGTGTCCCATTCTTCCCACAAAGTTTCTGTTGGTGGTAGCTACTGCTTTCTCACCTGCTGCAAGTATGCCCATATGTCCGCCGAGACATGGACCGCAGGTAGGCGCCGAAACAGCGCAGCCCGAATTTATGAATATCTCCAGCAGCCCCTCTTTAAGAGCTGTGAGATAGATGTTCTGTGTAGCAGGGATAATAATGCACCTTACATGGTCAGCGACCCTCTTGCCCTTTAGTATCTCAGCCGCAGCCCTCAGATCCTCGATCCTGCCGTTGGTGCATGAGCCGATGACCACCTGGTCGATCTTAACCTCGGGTATATCATCAAAGGTCCTTGCGTTCTCAGGCAGATGGGGGAAAGCCACAGTGGGCTTTATCTCGCCAAGGTCAATGGTATACTCCTCGTCATACTCAGCGTCGGCGTCAGCCTCATACACCTTATACTCCCTGTCGGTCCTGCCCTTCAAATACTCCTTAGTTACCTCGTCAACAGCAAAAATGCCGTTTTTAGCACCAGCCTCGATAGCCATGTTAGCCATGCAGAGCCTATCCTCCATAGTCAGGTTTTTAAGCCCCTCGCCCGAAAACTCCATAGAGCGGTAAAGTGCGCCGTCAACACCGATCATGCCGATGATGTGGAGTATAACGTCTTTAGCCGAGCTGTACTTGGGCAGCTTGCCCACTATGTTGAACTTTATAGCCGACGGCACCTTGAACCAGGTCTTGCCTGCCGCCATGCCAGCGCACATATCGGTGGAGCCTACACCTGTTGAGAATGCGCCCAGTGCGCCGTATGTACAGGTGTGTGAGTCAGCGCCGATAACAGCGTCACCGGGTACTACCAGACCTTTTTCGGGCAGCAGTGCGTGCTCGATACCAACATCGCCCACATCGTAGTAATGTGTAACATCATACTTCTCGGCAAACTCTCTGCACTGCTTGCACTGTGCAGCCGCCTTTATATCCTTGTTAGGTGTGAAGTGGTCCATCACCATAGTTATTTTATCTTTGTCGAAGATCTCGCTGAAACCAGCCTTGTTGAACTCGTTTATAGCAACGGGAGTTGTAACATCGTTGCCCAGCACCAGGTCAAGATCAGCCATAATGAGCTGTCCGGCCCTGACCTCGTCGAGTCCTGCATGGGCTGCAAGTATCTTCTGAGTCATAGTCATACCCATATAATATCTCTCCTTGATAAATAAATTATACACATTAATATTATAACTCATTTTTCCAAAATTGTAAAGTAGTTTTTATTGTGCGTTTTAAACTAATTATTAACCAATTTGTTGTGCATTTTTAGCAATGCTTGTTTCATTAATTACCTGGTATCTTAAACCTTTTTGGCGAGATAATAGTATCAGCTAAAGATAAACAAAGCTGTATCAAAAAGCGCAGAAAGGAGCTGAGAATATGGTAATAAAGCCGCTGATGTCGGGCATATCAATGGGCATAACCGCAGGCACCCTTGCCTTCACCATTGCAAGGAGCACAGCCAAGCAGAAGAAAAAGCTGAAAACCAAGGCAGGCAAGGCTTTGCAGGCGGTGGGCGATTTTGTAGACGGCATATCGGATATGCTCAAATAAGAGGCAAGAGGCAAGAAGCAAGAGGCAAGATCAAGGTGCGCCTTCGGCGGATCTTTTGTCTGTTTGAGGGCGCAGTTTTCTTGCTTTTTGCTTCAATATTCTTGCTTTAAGTGAATTGATCTTTTCGCAAAAAGTGAGCAAGGTGAGCTTATCTCTTACCGTGTTACATATTTCGCCAAAATGTTATATTTTGTTAAAAATAAAAAATAATATATTTTGTTCAAAATTGCTTGACAAAATAATAAATATTTGGTATAATACATAAAAGTACGGACATTGGTAGTGTTCGTATGTTTGCCGCTGTGTTCTCACAGCAGACAAAAACATGGCAGTGCTCCTGCAGGGGCGCTGTAAATTGGCTGGCTCACCATGTTTAGGCTTTTTTGGTGAGCAGGGAAGTGATTTATTCGGTTGCGCACCGAAAGAATCATATACTGCCCTCTGGGTTGGGGGCAGACCAGGAAGCAGAGGTTCACAGCCGTAAGCTTTTACCAGATGACAAGAACCTGTCTGAGTTTGGTCAGACAGGTTTATTTTTTGATGAAGGATAAGTAAATATGACAAAGCTTGGGATAAAAATTTTTGCATACATCACAGCGGCAGCGCTTTTAACGGGTACGCTTGGCAGCTGCAGCCTTTCAAACGAAAAAGCGGACAGTAAAAGTGCCGCCAAAAGCAGCTCGGCGGCTGATAAAAATGCTGAGGGCGCAGCCGAGGAAGCTTCGGCTGAAATGACCGAGCCCCAAGAGCCGGAGGACGTGACATTCAGCCTGAAAAGCGGCTTTTACGACAGCGAACAGCAGCTGGAGCTCAGCGCAGATGAGGGACTCAAGATCTACTACACCACCGACGGCAGCGAGCCCACTGTGGATAGTCAGCTGTATACAGAGCCCATAAAGCTTGAGGACAGAAGCGGTGATGAAAATGTGCTTTCAGCCCAGACGGGCATAAGTGCCGACGGTGACTATGTGCCAAGGACCAAGGTGAAAAAGTGCAATGTGATAAGGGCTGCCGCCTTTGATGAAAACGGCGTGAGAACCCGGATATGCAGTCATTCATACTTTATCGGTATCGACAGGCAGGCTGAGTACGGCGATGTTCCCGTTATATCGCTGATGACCGATTTTGATAATTTGTTTGACTACGATACGGGCATTTATGTGCTGGGCAAGACCCATGAGGAATTTTTAGCCGAAAAACCCGGCAACGCAAGGCTTGACGGCTGGAAGCAGAAGGGCAACTACTCCAACAAAGGCAAGGAGTGGGAGCGCCCCATGACGGTGGACTACATCACCGCCGACGGCAGCGTGGGCTTTACCCAGGATATGGGCGCAAGGATAATGGGTGCGGCTTCGCGAAACTCTACCCAGAAAAGCTTCAGGCTCACCGCAAGGGAGGAGTACGGCAAAAAGAATGTGAAGTATGAGTTGATACCCGATAATCAGCGCTCTGACGGCGGGGGAGTGGTGGATAAGTATAAATCCTTTGTGCTGAGAAACGGCGGCAACGACTGTAACTATGCCAAGCTGAGAGACCCCTTTCTGCAGAGCTTTGCAGACGGCTTTGACTTTGAGAACCAGCAGGCGACCCCCTGCGTGGTGTACCTGGACGGCGAATACTGGGGAATGTATTCTATCACCGAGGATTACAACGATAATTACATACAGAATAACTACGGGATAGACAAGGAAAACGTTGTGATAATAAAATGCAACGAGATAGAAGAGGGCGAGGAGTCGGACTTTGAGCTGTATACACAGCTTTACGACTTTGTGATGAACTCGGATATGACCGACAGTGAAAATTTTGCCAGAGCAGGGGAGATGATAGACCTGCAGGGGCTTGCGGATTACTGCGCCTTCAATATCTACATTTACAACCAGGACTGTTTGTTTGATGACAACAACTGGCGTATGTGGAGGGTGAGAGAGCCCGATAACAGCTGTGAGCAGGCTGACGGCAAATGGCGCATGATGCTCTACGATACCGACTATTCCACAGGTATTTACGGCGCAAATGCCGATGATAACAACATCGACAAGGCGCTGACCAAGAGAAAGAGCCTTAACGACAAGGACGTCCCCCCTGCGGATATTTTCAGGAAGCTGCTGGATAATGACGAGTTCAGACAAATGCTGGTGATATCGCTGTGCGATATGAGAAATATAACCTTTGGAAAGGAGAAAATGAACGCCGCCCTTGATAAGCTTGACGGTGTGTACAAGCAGATAGTCCCCGATACCTTCAAGCGCTTCGGTCCCTCATACAGCGTGGGGGGCTATAGCAGAAATGTCACATCGCTGAGGGAGTTTATGGAGGGGCGGTATGAGTCCTTCCTCTACAGCGTGAATGACAGCTTTGACCCGGGCAGGAGAGCCGATGTGACCGTTAAAGCCGACGGCAGCGAAAAGGGCAGGGTATTGCTTAACGGCGACGAGCTGGACCTCAGCCGTGACTTCACAGGGGAGTATTTCACCGACTATCCCGTGACCCTCACCGCAGAGCCTGCCGAGGGCAGCAGCTTTGCAGGCTGGGAGTATTCGGGCTGCACAGTGGAAGATGAAACCGATACCGGCATAACCGTCAGCTTTGAGGACGCCTGCGAGATAAAGGCAGTGTTTGAGTAACAAAATTTTTCGGGGAGCATATAATGATAATACAGCTGCTTTGCCCGATTTTATCATACGTGTAAAATACAGGAGGAAACACCATGTCAGAGCTTACAATACGTTATTATTCGCAGTGTATGCACAGAAACACGACCTTTCTTATGTATCTGCCCGACGCCGAAACAGCGCAGCAGCAGCGCGAAATAAAAACACTTTTCCTGCTTCACGGCTTTGCCGAGGACGCCCACAACTGGGTGCCGAGGGAGCTTTCGGACAAATATGGCTTTGCGGTGGTGATACCCAACGGCGAGAACGCTTTCTGGCTTGACAGAGCTTCAACAGGGCACAAATACTGCACCATGCTGGGCGAGGAGCTGGTGGGCTATCTGCAAAGGGTGTTCGCCCTTGCCCAAAAAAGGGAGGATACCTACATAATGGGTCTTTCAATGGGCGGCTTCGGAGCTCTGCATACGGCGTTTTATTACCCCAACGTGTTCTCAAAGGTCACGGCGCTGTCCTCGGCGCTGATAACGGGCGAGGTCGCAAAAATGCAGGAGGGGGTCGGCAACAGCATTGCCAATTATGAATACTATAAAGAGTGCTTCGGCGAGCCCTCGCAGCTAAAAGGCAGCGATAACGACCCCGAGGAGCTGGTGAGACGCATTATAAAAAACGGCTCACCAATGCCCGAGATATTTATGAGCTGCGGCACAGAGGATTTTCTGCTGGAGAAAAACCGTGAGTTCCACAGCTTTCTCAACTCCCGGGGCGTCAAGCACATATACGAGGAGGACAGGGGAGGCCATGACATGGACTTCTGGCAGAGATATGTCCGCAGGTTTATACCTTTGATGTTCGCTGCTAGTTGCTAGTGGTTAGAGTGCTAGGGGCTGGTCTAATTCATAATTCATAATGCATAATTCATAATTGTCCTCACCGGACGGGGTGTTTCCCCCACCTGTGCCTCTAGAGGCAAGAGGTCAGAGGCAAGAGGCAAGAAATTTTCTAACCTCACAAAGTCTGAAAAGAGGACT
>CALCRR010000070.1 GCA_937894495.1 uncultured Ruminococcus sp.
GACGAAATTTCTGACTGCGCATCTGACGCACAATGGTTGTGCGGTATTGCCTTAATTATTGATAAATCAAACTACTGTTCTTCCTGCACCTTAGCAGCCTTTTCCAGAAGCACCTCGTTCACCTCGTCAATTGAGGGTATATCCAGCTTGGCAAGCTGCTCGGCGTTCATAGGCTCACGCTTGGGGGGCTTGGCATATAGGTGGGCAACGTCTTTTTTATAGTATTCGGTGGAGGTGGGCAGCTTTTTCTTTTTCAGCCGCTGCTCAACATAGCTCCTTGTGAAGCTGTATGCCAGTGCGAAAACAGGCACCGCCAGCACCATTCCCACAAAGCCGAAAAGTCCGCCCATGACCAGCAGCGATATGAGCACCCAGAACCCGGGAAGTCCCGTGGAGTCGCCCAGTATCTTAGGACCGAGTATATTGCCGTCAAACTGCTGCAGCACGAAAATGAATATCAAAAACAGTATTACCCTTTTCGGCTCGATAATAAGGATAAGCAGCGCCGAGGGTATAGCTCCGATAAAGGGACCGAAAAACGGTATGATGTTGGTGACTCCTATAAGCACGCTTATCATTATGTTGTAGGGCATCTCCATTATGGTGAGTCCGATAAAGCATATCAGCCCTATTATCAGCGAGTCTACTATCTTGCCCGATATAAAGCCCGAGAATATCCTGTTTGCCTCGCCGCTTACGTTCATTATCTTCTCGCAGCTCTTTTTCTTGAATATGGCGAGCATGAGCTTTTTGGTCTGTGCCAGCAGCTTTTCCTTGCTGCACAGCATATATATGGAAACTATAAAGCCCAGCAGGAAGTTTTTGATGACCGTAACAACGCCCCACGCACCTGTGAGAATGTTTTCCAGCATCGGCTGTATCCTCTCGATAATGGTGCTGAAATCAGTGTTGAAGTCGGATAGTATATTGGTAGCTGCCGTTTCAATGGCAGGGTAGTTGCGAAATACCTTGTTTATCCACTTCTGAACGCTGCCTGCTATCTCGGACGCGTTGTTGAAGATATCCATGACCGAGTTTATAAGCTCAGGTACGACCACCGCCACCAAGCCGATAACGATACCCAGAAAGATTATAGAAGCCACCGTCACCGATATGCCCCTTAGTATCATACCGCCCTGCTGCGGCTCTTCCTCTTCGCCGTCCTTTTTCTTTTTCTTGAAAACTCTCAGCAGCACTTCCTCGGTGCCCATCATAATGGGGTTTATTAGAAAGGCGATGACTATGCCCCATATGACAGGGTTTAGCACCGTCAGCAGCCCTGCCGCCGCATCAAGTATCTCGCCGATATTGAAAAGCGCCAGCACCAGCAGCACGTTCAGCGCGATAACAGCCGCCGCATAAAGTGCTATGGTAGAATATTTTTTGTTTGTGTATATTTTCATAAGCATTCCTCACAGTTGCCATAAAACTGCGTACTGTAACTGAGCAGCTGCTTTTTAAAGCTCATTTACCTTTGTGTACACACTTATATTATACCTCATAACTTCTCGAATTTCAATAGCTTACGGCAAATTAATTTTAATTTTTATTGATTTTGATACGGTCATAGTTTTCAAATATAATGCCGTCGGTCAGACCCTCGGCTTTTTTTAGTCCCTTGTCGGTCTTTATCGTCCAGAGGAAAAGCTCTGCGCCGCATTCTTTCACGGCTTTTATGGTCTTTTCATCTATGGTCCTTATGTCGGCAGAGATAAAATCGGGTCTTGATATCAGCCTCCACACTATAGGCAAAGCGCATATCCGCCTGGCGATATATTGCAGGTCAAGCCGTTTTTTGTAGGTGGATATAAGCTGCCCCCTTGCAGTATCGGGTGAGAACAGGCGATACCACATCACCGTGAAGGGGTCAAAGCTCTGCACCGCAAATTCGCCCCTGTAGTTTTTCATAAGCCTTATGGTGCGCTTTTCCAGAACAGGGAAGCCGCAGTCTTTGAGCTCCACCAGCAGCGGCACCTTGCCGTCCACCAGCTTTAAAACGTCCTTAAGCAGCGGTATTCGTTCATCGCTGCCCTTTAGTCTGAAAGCCGAAAGCTGCTCATAGGTAAAGTCCTCCAGCCTGCCCTCAACGCCGCACATTCTTTCAAGCTCAGCATCGTGGAAAACCGCAAGCTTACCGTCACGGGTCAGCCTTACATCAAGCTCTATAGCAAAGCCCTTATCAACAGCACGGCTGAAAGCCGCCATGGAATTTTCGGGTATATCTCCCCCGTGCAGCCCTCTGTGAGCTATTTTTCCTGAAAACATAGCATTATGCTCCTTTCCCTGATAAGAAAGATACAGCTCGGCATATTGAATATTTCGTATATGCCGGCTTTATATATTATACTCCGATATCATCGTTTTGTCAAAGTTGTAATATCAGGGTACATTAAAAATAAATGCCTTTTCTCCACGCAAATCAATTTTTGAATGATCAGGCTGTCAAAACAGGTAAGTTTGCAGAAATTTTATGTGTAAAGTGTATATTCCCCC
>CALCRR010000071.1 GCA_937894495.1 uncultured Ruminococcus sp.
CTCTTGCTTCTTACCTCTTGCCTCTAATAGCTGGGGGCGCTTTTGTGGCTGCTAGTATTTTGTGACGCTGCGCGAACCTTGTAAACGAGTTATTGTGCGTTTTATCGCATAATCCGGTAAAGCGTTTTCTTACCTCTTACTTCTTACTTCTTACTTCTAAAAGACTTTGTGCGCTGTTGGTGATTTTGATAAGTATTTATTTTCCCCCACTAAAGCTTTAAGGTATCGCCAATTCGGGCGTGGCTTATGAAAAATACTTGAATATTAAAAAGGCTCAATGCAAAACTGCATTGAGCTTTTCCTTTTCACAAACCATGTCAACACACCCTAGATAACCGATTTACAAAATTATGCGGTAAAATAGTGCGACAGGTGGGGGAATTAGATTTGACCGTAGTATGCGTTTTTTCCGTGTTTGCGCAGATAGTGTTTGTCTAGCAGCTCCTGCTGCATGGGCTGTATGTCGGGGGACAGCATGAGGGTGTGGAAGTTCATGAAAGCTGCTTCTTCAAGCACCACCGAGTTGTGTACCGCTTCAAAGGCGTCCCTGCCCCAGGTGAAGGGACCGTGGCTGTGTACCAGCACCGCAGGTATGCTCATGGGGTCAATGCCCTTAAAGGCTTCGATTATCACTGTGCCTGTTTCCTTCTCATACTCCCCTGCTATCTCCCGGGGGGTCATTTTGCGTGTGCAGGGTATCTCGCCGTAAAAATAATCCCCCTGAGTTGTGCCAAGGGCGGCAACTCCCCTGCCTGCCTGGGCAAAGCTGGCTGCCCACTTGCTGTGGGTGTGTACTATGCCCCCTACCTCGCTGAAGGCTTTGTAAAGCTCTAAATGAGTAGGCGTGTCGCTGGAGGGCTTGTACCTGCCCTCGACTACCCTGCCGCTTTCAAGCTCCACCACCACCATGTCATCGGCAGTCATGCCCTTGTAATCCACCCCCGAGGGCTTTATCACCACAAGCCCCTTTTCACGGTCTATCTCAGATACATTGCCCCAGGTGAATTTTACCAGTCCGTACTCGGGCAAAAGCAGATTTGCCTCCAGCACCTTTTGTTTAAGCTCCTCTAACATATTATCCTCCCTGTTTTTATAAGTCTCAGCTAATTGTAAAGCGCTTAAAACCGCATGATCACGGGACACTTTACAATTTTTCCGCCGGGTTTTACGATTGTCTGATAAGAGTTATTTTAAAATCATCAGCTGCGCACCAGATCTTCAAAGTAGTTGTTCATATATGCCTTCCAGCCCTCCACACCGCTTTGCTGCGGTTTAAGGGTGGACTTCTCCATGCCTGCGAACACCTTGCTGTCCAGCCAGTCAGCCAGCGAAAGCGCATTGCCGTCCATGTATGCCGCCAGCAGCGCCATGCCCCATGCACCGCCCTCGCCTGCGGTGGACATAACGCTGACCTCGCTGCCCAGTGCGTCAGCCAGCATTTGCTGCGCCGCACCCTTTACCTTGAAAAGTCCCCCGTGGCCCGTAAAGCTGCCCGGGCTGACGCCCTCTTTCTCAAAAAGGATATCGTTGCCTGCTTTAAGGGCTGCCATAGCGCCGTAAAGCTGGGCTCTTATAAAGTTTGCAAGGCTCATGTCGCTGTCTGGAGTTCTCACATATGCAGGTCTGCCCCTTTCGACCCCCACCACAGGTTCGCCCGATATGAGGTTGTAGGCTACCACTCCGCCGCAGTCGGGGCTGCCGCTCAGGGCGTTGGTGTAAAGCTTCCGGTAGATATCCGAGATATCCGCCCTTGCGCCCATGAGCTCAGAAAACTCCCCGAAAAGCTTCACCCACGCATCAAGCTCGCCGCAGCAGTTGTTGCAGTGTACCATAGCCACATCGGCGCCGTCGGGGGTAGTTACCACATCTATCTCGGGATAGCAGCCTTTAAGCGGCTGCTCCAGCACCAGCATTGAGAAAATTGATGTGCCTGCCGAAACGTTGCCTGTGCCTTTTCTCACTGCGTTGGTGGCGGTCATTCCCGTGCCTGCATCGCCCTCGGGGGGACAAAACGGCACGCCTGCTTCAAGGTCGCCCTCGGGGTCTAAAAGCTCAGCGCCCCTTTTGGTGAGCTCGCCGCATTTTTCCCCTGCCGCCGCTATCTCAGGCAGAACCGAACCGAGCTTGATACCGCTCGGCTTGACCTCGTCAAGCTCCATAAACTGCCCGATCATCTTCTCATTATAGCGCTCGCCATTCTCAACAGGGAACATTCCCGAAGCATCGCCCACGCCCAGCACATTCTCCCCTGTGAGCAGATAATGCACATATCCTGCCAGGGTGGTTATGTGGGCTATCCTGCCCACGTGCTCCTCACCGTTAAGTATCGCCTGATAAAGATGAGCAATGCTCCACCGCTGGGGAATGTTGAAGCCGAAAAGCTCTGTAAGCTTATCCGCCGCCTGAGCGGTCATGGTGTTTCGCCAGGTGCGAAAGGGCACCAGCAGCTCATAATTATCATCAAAGGCGAGATAGCCGTGCATCATGGCAGAGATACCCATGCCCAAAAAGCCCGTAAGGGTAACACCGTACTTCTCTTTGACGTTCCTTTTAAGGTCGGCATAGCACTCCCTCAGCCCCGTTAAAATATCCTCCCCCGAATATGTCCACACGCCCTTTTCCAGCCTGTTCTCCCAGCTGTGGGAGCCGTCGGCAACAGGCGCAAAGCTGTCATCTATCAGGCAAGCCTTTATCCTGGTAGACCCGAACTCGATACCGAGATAGGTTTTCTTAGCAATTATCTTTTCAGCTGTAGTCATGATACTTTTCTCCTTTTGTTTTATGTATTTCTGCGGCACTTATACAGTTGCCCAAAGTGGACGCCTTCGGTCGTGTATCAAAAGCTCTCATAGCTTTCCTACAGCTAATTATACACTATACCGACGATTTTTGCAATACCCACATATAAGAATGCATTAAAGCTCCGCATAACGTGCCGGCTCTCAAAAAAGAGAAACCCCCGAAGGAATATCCCCCGGGGGCTTGTTCTCTATATTGTATAATGGTCAAGAAAAAATCAAACCACGCCCTGTGCCTTCATAGCCTCGGCTACCTTCAGGAAGCCTGCGATGTTAGCGCCTGCGATCAGGTCGTCGCCAAGGTCATAATCCTTAGCAGCCTTTACAGATGCAGCAAAGATGTTCTTCATGATGCCCTTGAGCTTCTCGTCTACCTCTTCTGCTGTCCAGCTGTATCTCATGGAGTTCTGGCTCATCTCAAGACCCGAAACTGCAACGCCGCCTGCGTTAACAGCCTTTGAAGGAGCTACGATAGCGCCGTTCTCCTTAAGATAAGCAACTGCCTCTGCTGTTGTAGGCATATTTGATACCTCAACATAATACTTAACGCCGTTAGCGATGATGTTCTTGGCATCTTCAAGAGCTACCTCGTTCTGAGTTGCGCAAGGCATAACGATGTCGACCTTTACCTCCCAAGGCTTCTTGCCTGCGTAGAAAGGTACACCGAACTTGTCAGCATAATCCTGAACTCTGTTTCTGCATGAAGCTCTCATCTCCAGCAGGTAATTTACCTTCTCCTCGGTGTTGATGCCCTCTTCATCATAGATGTAGCCGTCAGGACCTGAGATAGTTACTACCTTGCCGCCCAGCTCGTTGACCTTCTTGATAGTGCCCCATGCAACGTTGCCGAAGCCTGATACTGCAAAGGTCTTGCCCTTTATGCTGTCACCGAAGTGCTCCAGCATCTCAACTGTGTAGTAAACTGCGCCGTAGCCTGTAGCCTCGGGTCTGATAAGTGAGCCGCCAAACTCCAGGTTCTTACCTGTGAGAACGCCGGTGAACTCGTTTCTCAGTCTCTTGTACTGACCGTAGAGATAGCCGATCTCACGTCCGCCAACGCCGATATCGCCTGCGGGTACGTCTGTATCAGCACCGATGTGCTTGCTCAGCTCTGTCATAAAGCTCTGGCAAAATCTCATGACCTCAGCGTCAGACTTGCCCTGGGGGTCAAAGTCGGAACCGCCCTTGCCGCCGCCCATGGGAAGGCTTGTAAGGCTGTTCTTGAAGATCTGCTCGAAGCCAAGGAACTTAACTACAGAAGCAGTTACTGTGGGGTGAAATCTCAGACCGCCCTTGTAGGGGCCGATAGCTGAGTTGAACTGGATCCTGAAGCCCCTGTTTACCTGTACCTTGCCGTTATCATCTACCCAGGGAACTCTGAACATTACCTGTCTCTCAGGCTCAACGATCCTGTCGAAAACGCCTGCCTCGATAAGATCCTGTCTCTTGTCAGCTACAGGAACAAGGCTCTCAAGGACCTCATAAACTGCCTGGTGGAACTCGCTCTCACCGGGGTTTCTCTTCTCGACCTGCTCGTATACCTTCTGGAGGTACTCATTTTTCAATGCCATTTTAAAAACTCCCATCTAAATTAAATCTACTCGTCGGAACGGTCAGTCACCTACCGCTCCACACTGCGATATCTATTATACCATATAATTCCGACTTTTGCAAGTACAAATCAGACAAATTTCAAAATTTTATTTATTTTACATAAAAACGGCACTCTCAAAGGCAAAAATGCCGTTAAAAAACCGTAAAAATTCAAAAATCGGGGCTTAAAGCGGCGGTGCGGGCACCCTGACCGCCCCTGTGGGGGCTGGGTTTTGGGGCATAAAAAATGCAGGGCAGCCTTCAAAAAATGAATTTTTTCTTGACTAATCCTGCAAAATCGTGTAAAATGTTGTATAGAAAAAACTTAAAAAGGGTGTAACAGCATGACCGTAAAAGAAAAAAAGCAGCTTGCTCTGCAAGTTATCGGGATACTGGAAAAAGTCTACCCCGACGCACTATGCTCGCTCACATACGAAAAGCCCCATGAGCTGATGATAGCAGGGCGGCTCTCGGCGCAGTGTACCGACGCCAGGGTGAATATGGTCACGGGGGAGCTTTTTGCAAAATACAAGACCATTGATGACTTTGCCGATGCGGACATACATGATATCGAGGAGATAATAAAGCCCTGCGGACTTTACAAGACCAAGGCGCTTTCGATAGTGACCATGTGCAGGCAGATACGTGACGACTTCGGCGGCGAGATACCCGATAATTTAGATGACCTCACCAAGCTTTCGGGCATTGGCAGAAAGACTGCAAACCTTATCATGGGCGATGTTTTCCACAAGCCTGCGGTGGTCACCGACACCCACTGCATACGCATAACAGGCAGGCTGGGGCTGGTAAAAAGCAAAGAGCCTGCAAAGGTGGAGCAGGAGCTTTTAAAAATTCTCCCCCCCGAAAAGTCCTCAGACCTCTGCCACCGCTTAGTGCTTTTCGGCAGAGAATACTGCAAGGCAAGGGGCGAAAAATGCACAGAATGCCCGTTGGCAGCGTGTTGCGCTGCCAGAAGTAAGAGGTAAGAGGTAAGATGTGGGGACTTGAAGTTTCCGCATATCTTACCTCTTATTTTTTACTCTAAAAAACGCCGGCTCTCTAACCCCGAAAACAAGTTGATGTTCGGCATACCACACAGTTTGGTAAACCCTGTTCTTACCTCTTACTTCTTACCTCTTATCTCTAAAAAAGAAAACCACCCACTTATAAAAGTGGGTGTAAAAATAAAAAATTATAGGGGAGAAGCTAGTAGAATAATATCTACAAGCTATGTATATGAAGGCTTGGGGTAAAAGCCAACATACCAAAATTATGAAAACAAGAAGCTGTAAATTTCCTTTCAGCTTGCATATATATTACCACCCAATTGTGATGTTATTGTGAAAACTGACTGAGTTGACCGTGAAAATTTTCACGCTGCACCTTTTATCTCATGCCGCGGCGCAGCTGCTTCCAGTCGGGTATATATTTTTCCACCAGCGCCCAGAACTGCGCACTGTGGTCCATATGCACCAGGTGCGCCAGCTCATGCATACAAACATAGTCGATATGCCGCTTTGAGAATGTCACCACCTTATAATTTATGGAGATATTTCCGGTGGAGCTGCACCTGCCCCAGCTGGCATTCATATCCTTCACCGTCACCTTTTTGGGATAAAGCCCCGTCATGGCAGTAAGGCGCTTCATGCTCCCGCTTATCTCACTGCCTGCAAGAGATGTTATAAAGCCCATCACCTGCCTGCTTACATACTCACGGCTGCGGTCGTTATATACCGCCACTTTTAGCTCGCCGTTTTCAAGCCTGGGGGAGAAATAACTGTCGGTATTAACAAGCCTTATCACCGCAGGCTCTCCCAGCAGCCTTATCTGCTCGCCGTCCTCAAAGCTTCGGGGCAGACCGCTTTTCTGGGCTGATAATTCAAGGTTTTTGTGTATCCAGTCAAGGTTTTGCTCAATAAACCGCTTTACCTCTTCGGGGTCAAACCGTGCAGGCACCCTCACCGTCAGCCGCCCCTCGTTGATAGCCAGGGCGAATTTACGGCGGTTAGCCGAGCGGTCGAGTATCATATCCACCCTCTCGCCCTCTTCGGTGATGATATATGTGCTGTATTTAGACACCCTGCCCCCCGATCTTACTGCTGCCACGACGGTATCACCGTCTGCACCTCAGACAGATAATCCTTATAGATATATCCGCTCATAGGACCGTCAACGTTCATAAAGGTTATCTTTACATAGCCGTTGTCCTCATACTCCAGCACAGTCACCTCGATACCGGGGGACATACAGATGATATTCTCCGACTCGTTAGAGGGCTCGGTATGCAGGTAGGCATACTCGGTGATATACATAACGCCTATGCCCTCCTCCTCAGCCTGCGAGCTTTCGTCCTCGCTGCTGTCGTTATATGAGCTGTCAGAGTCTCCGCTGACGCTTGTTACGGCAGGTGCAGCCTGTGACGAGCTTTCATCATAGGAAGGCTCCTCGGCTATATCGGTATTGATGGTGGCAGTATCAAGCCCTGCGGGCACCTTAGCCGAGTTGCTGCTGAAAAGCACTCTCGAAAAAATAAACACCACTCCCAGCAGGAAGATACCTGCAACAATTATAGAAGCCGCAGCCCCGCCCGAGGTCACCGTTATGCGCTCCTCATTTTTATCTATATCCTTATTTTCCATAATTATCTCCTGTTTTCGATATTTATCGTCATTATAAAACATTATAATCCATTTCCCCAATTCTGTCAAGATTTTATTTCCCCACGTCCTCGCCGGACGGGGTGTTTCCCCCACCTATCGCACTATTGTGGAGTGGGCAAAAGGTCGAGTCCTCCCCGGAGGGGAGGGGGAGCTTTTGTGACTGCTAGTATTTTGATGGCTGCGCCAACCTTGAAAAATGTTGACTTTGTGCGCCGTAGGTAATTTTGTTCAGAATTTATTTCTCCCACTAAGACTGTGTGGGGGGGCTTCTCAAATAAACATTGGTCGTTAAAACGAGAAAACATCGTTAGCCCCTACAGACCTTGTTTTCTAAAACAAGGTTCGTCTCGCACTCGGCTGCCGCCCGAATGGGCATAAAATCGCCGATAGGCGATACCTCCAATTATGCATTATGCATTATGAATTATTTTATATCTCCTCAAATTAAAAACACTCCCGACAGCTTTTATCGGAAGTGTTCAGTCAATATTATCCGCTTATCAGAATATCCTTATCTTGCTTGCTATCTCAGCCGAGTGTGAAAGTATCGCCAGGTTAGCGTCTATGTCCGACTCCACCATGTTGGGGGTTATGAACGCCAGCTCGTTATCGGGTCTGTTCTCCCTCTCAATATACATAAGCTTGCCGAACATCTCTGAGATGGCAGGCTTCAGCGCCTGTGCGTCATCAGCCTTTATGCGCACATACATTGAACAGTTGGTGTCCTTGTATCTCACCACGAATTTCTCGTCAAGGCTGGAGTCCTCCCAGCTGATGTTCAGCGCCTTGTGAATGTGCTTCAAGCAGTCGATGATATCACCCACCACTGCCGAAGCTGTAGGCAGCTTGCCTGCGCCTGCGCCGTAAAACAGCACATCGCCCACGCCGTCGCCGGTAACGCTTATGGCGTTGAAAACATCGTCAACGCTTGCCAGCAGGTTAGACTTGGGGACAAGCCTGGGGCAAACGATAGCGCTCAGCGTGCCGTCATCAAGCTTCTTCACCGAGCCTATCAGCTTGATAACATAGCCTGCATTTGCGGCATACTCAACATCGTCCAGCGTAACTCTGGTAATGCCCGATTTATGTATCATCTCGGGATAAATATGCTTGCCGTAGGCTAGTGAGCCCAGTATGCATATCTTGCGGCAGGCGTCGTCGCCCTCCACATCGGCGGTGGGGTCAGCCTCGGCATAGCCCAGCTGCTGCGCCAGCTTCAGTGCGTCCTCAAAGCTCATCTGGTCCTTTATCATCTTGGTGAGTATAAAGTTGGTCGTGCCGTTCAAAATGCCCGATATCTGTAGTATCTGGTTACCTGCAAGGCACTTGTAGATAGGTCTGATGATAGGTATTCCTCCGCCGACGCTTGCCTCAAACAGATAGCTGCAATTATTATCCTGTGCTATCTTCAGAAGCTCGGCACCCTTGGCAGCCACAAGGGCTTTGTTAGATGTTACCACGCTCTTGCCCTTCTGCAAAAGTCTTTTGGTGTAGTCATAGGCAAAGGTGGTACCTCCCACTACCTCGGCAACTACCTCTATCTCGTCATCGTTGAGAATGGTCTCAAAATCATGCACTATCCTGTCAGCAAAGGGCGAGTCGGGGAAATCCCTGATATCAAGGATATACTTGATATCGCACTCTCTGCCTATCTTCTTGTTGATAGACTCCCTGTTCTTCATAAAAAGCTCAACAGTACCCGAGCCCACAACACCGTAACCGATCACTGCAACATTTTTTGACATAAATAATTCCTCTTCCTATTCTATAATTTTATTATTACCATATTATTACCATTTAAAAAGGCGGCAATTCGCTTTAAAGCCAAAGATCGCATTTCTCCAAGTCGGGATCAAAACCTCATTCTCCCGAAATGATCTTGACATCAACGACTCCCCCCACCTTGGCGAGCT
Source organism: uncultured Ruminococcus sp. (assembly GCA_937894495.1). Classification (GTDB taxonomy): domain Bacteria; phylum Bacillota; class Clostridia; order Oscillospirales; family Ruminococcaceae; genus Hominimerdicola. The sequence continues at coordinate 8,965 of CALCRR010000071.1, forward strand.
CCTCCGTGAGCACCGAGGTATTAAGGCTGCCCCTGTCGAACCTTACCGACACCGTCACCGTAGCCACCGAATCGACGGGGATATTCTGGTTAATGGTCAGTATATTCGCATTGAGCTCATACAGCTTTGAGATGATAGACGACAGCACGCCCTTTTCGTCCCTGAGTATACAGTAGACCGAAACTATGTTATTGGTCAGCCGCTCCTCATAGTTAAAGACCGAGTCCTTATATTTATAGTAGGCGCTTCTGGATATCCCCACTGCCCTGCAAGCCTCCGTCGAGGTCGAGACCTCACCCCTGGCTTTCATACGCTTGGCAGCCAGCACTTTAAGCACGATATCAGGCAGCACCTCCGAGTTCACTACCACCAGTGCCGATCTGTTCTCAGCCACGGAAAGTTCACCTCCTGCAAACAACTGTATTTGCAACACATACAACTATACCATATTTCCCCTGATTTGTCAAGCTTTTTTGTTTCCCCCACCTATCGCACTATTGTGGGGGGCGGCAGGTACTCGAGTCCTCCCCGGAGGGGAGGGGGAGCTTTTGTGGCTGCTAGTATTTTGTGACGCTGCGCGAACCTTGGGAACGAGTGTATTTGTGCGGTTTACCGCATTACTTGGTAAACTTTTTTTCTAGCCACTAGCACTCTAACGACTAGCGACTAGCAGGCTAACCCTGCAAAATGATGACTTGGTGCGCCGTAGGTAATTTTGTTCAGAATTTATTTTCCCCACTAAGACTGTGTGGAGGTTTTCAGGAACTTTACATTTGTACGTTTTATCGCATAATTTTGTAAACCGTTTTCTTACCTCTTACTTCTTACATCTTACCTCTAAAAGCCCCTAGCTCTCTAACGACTAGCGACTAACAGCTTACCTTCAATTATGAATTGGTTCAGGGTCGGGGGATTTGGAATACAAGAATTTGAGGAGTATAGGCGTGACTATGCTTGATACTATTATAAGCAGTATCACCGCAGTGAAGTATGACGGGTCTATTATCTTCATACCCAGACCCTTGTTGGTGATTATCAGCGCCACTTCTCCCCTAGTCATCATGCCTGCGCCTATTTTAAGGCTGTCGATACCGCTGAATTTGCAGCACCTTGCCACCAGACCGCAGCCTATCACCTTGCTCAGCATAGCCGTGAGCACAAATGCCAGCGAGAACACTATCATGCTGCTGTCGATATGGCTCAGGTCGGTTTTAAGACCTATGCCCACGAAAAATATGGGGGCAAAAAACATATAGCCGTTAACGTTCACCTTTCTGTCGATATACTCGGCGTCACGCACGTTGCAGAGTATTATGCCTGCTATGTAAGCGCCCGTGATATCTGCAATGCCGAAGTATTTCTCGGCGACATAAGCCATTATAAAGCATAAGCTCAGTGCGATAATGGGTATTCTTCTGGTATGGGGGTATCTTTCGTCCACCACCTTGAATATCCTGTAGATAAAATAGCCAAGAATAAAGGATATAGCAAGAAACATAAATATCCTGCCCGTTACGGCAGCAGTGTTGCTCTCGGGGTCTTTGAAGCCCAGCACAAAGGTGAGGACTATAATGCCGACGATATCGTCGATTATAGCGGCGCTGAGGATAGTCTGCCCCACGTGACCTTTAAGGCAGCCCATTTCTTTAAGCGTCTCAACGGTTATGCCCACCGAGGTGGCGGTTATTATGCAGCCTATGAACAGCGCCTTGAAAAACTCGTCACTGCCCACCGCCGCAAAGCCGTGGAAGCACATATAAAGCAGCGTACCGCACACCAGCGGCACCGCCACGCCTGCGCAGGCTATCAGCAGCGCCACAAAGCCCGATTTTTTCAGCTCCTGCAGATTAGTCTCCAGTCCTGCCGAGAACATTATAAGTATAACGCCTATCTCAGCCATCTGGCTGATAAAATCGTTGGGCTTAAGCACCCCCAGCAGGCAGGGTCCTATTATCAGTCCTGCTATCATCTCCCCCACCACCATAGGCGCCTTGCATTTTCTGGCAACAAGTCCCATAAGCTTTGCGACTATTATAATTATCGCAAGGTCTTTAAGGATCTCATAGGTCTTCATTGATATACTTCCTTTCAGGTGTTTTCATAGCTTTTATTATATCATGGAGCCGAACGGTCTTGCTTGCAAGGGTTCTGAGGTGAAATGATACAATAAAGCTGTGAGCGGCAACCCACAAGCGGAGCTTTGCTCAGCAGTCGATACGCAGCATGGGCTGCGGCTTTATTATATCACATTATCTCACATAAAATGGTTAATAATTATAGTCTTAAATATTAATTAACAAAATAATAGTCGGTAAACCGATTTGATCTACCGACTGATAATTCATCTGTATCTGCCGCAGCTGCGGCAAAAGCTGGAACTTAATGGGTTTACTTCTCTGCAGCTCATACATACCCATTCGTTATCATATTTCTTTACATACGAATTTACTTCTCTCTGTTTTTCTTTTTTCAATAATTCCTTATTTCTGGCAGAATTCTTTTGATTTTGTTCTTTAATAACTTGTCTTAACTGAGTATCAGCAAAAGCCAAAAAAACTATACATGCTATGATCAATGCATATATCACAGGGCTTAAATTCAAGAAATTTATTCCGATCGGCATAGCCAGTCCGTCATTTAATGACAGATTTACAAGATATACCATAACTGCCATAGCGATGTTATCGCCAAGCATATATCCTAATACGACCTTGGATCTAGTCCAGAAATCTGCATCTCCATATCCTGTATTACTGTAGTGATCCAACACCTTTACAAAATTAAAAGCAGCTATAAGAAAAACACCAAGGTAAATTACAATTGGCACTGTCAGCACTGCAGAAACTTCACCGCCTTCGTCCTTTAGCAATTTTACAAGCTTGAACCACCCCCAAAATGAGAAAGAACTATCTATCGTTGAACCGCTCATGAATATATTTACAGCATATTCTAAAGCCGGTATTGAATAGACCTTATAGAAGGGTGTACACAATATTACTATCAAAACAATCATCATAGGAAATCTAAAATGACTGTTACTGTAAGAATTATCTTTTTTTATCATGTCGTAGGCGCTCGGAACATTACCGTAATAAATATCTCGGGGACGATCGTTAGATTGAGCTATCACTGCAGCCCCACATTCACCGCAAAATGAATCTCCGTTATTCAGTTTTTTACCACATTTGCTGCAAAACATATATGATTCCTCCAAATGGCAGTTAATTAAGCTGTATGGATTACTAATTGTATTAATTATAAATCTTTACGGCTTAAAAGTCAACCGTTTGAGGTGTTAATGTGGTAAAATTGTTATATATCCTAAAAATGCGGAGGTTTTTTTATGTATTTTTATCAGAGATTAAGAGATCTAAGAGAAGATTTTGATAAAACTCAGAAAGAGATCGCTGATTATCTTGGGATAGTTTCAACCCAATACCAAAGATACGAAAGTGGAAAACGTGAGATACCGTATCATATGGTTATCTCCCTGTCTAAATTGTACAATGTTTCTGTTGATTATATCTCAGGTATAACAAATGAAAAAACCGGGCTGTCGAAAAACTCGCTCGATGATGCAGAAATACTCTTAGTGACAAATTTCCGCCAACTTGACAGTATAAGTAAGGGAAGAATATTAGAAAGAATAGATATGATGCTGAAAAAATAATTTATTACTCTATAACAAGAAGTCGTATAATGCAAAAATAAGTGAATTATCACAAAAAATACACAATAATGGGGTACAATAACTTATTATCTATATTTTTTATCGGGAGAATAACGCTATGTTCGGCTATGTGCGACCCTTTAAGCCTTATATGAGGGTGTATGAGTATGATATTTACAAGGCGGTCTACTGCGGTCTTTGCAAGGATATGGGCAGGCGGTACGGCTTTTTCACACGCTTTACCCTCAGCTATGACCTCACCTTTCTGGCTCTTATGGATATGGCAGTTAAGGGAGATAAGCTTTGTGCCCAGCCCCAGCGGTGTATAGCTCACCCTTTGCGGAAGAAGCTGTGCGCCACCTGCAAAAACGACCTGGGCTATTCCTCGGCGGCGGCGATAATACTTATCTATCACAAGCTCAAAGACGATATTTCCGACAAGGGCTTTTCGGGAAAGCTGGCAGCTCTTGCAGCGCTCCCCTTTTTTAAGGGCGCATATAAAAAGGCGGCTGCCGGGTATCCTGAGCTTGCGCCGCAGATAGAAAAAGCCATGCAGCTGCAAAGGGAGCTGGAAAGGGACAAGACCCCAGGCATTGACCGTGCCTGTGAGCCTACGGCGCTTATGATGATGGCGGTGTTCGGCGGTCTGTCAGCGGAGCAGGAAGAGAAGCGGCAGCTTGAACGCTTCGGCTATCTGCTGGGCAGGTTCATATACATCACCGACGCCCTTGATGACCTTAATGATGACTACCGCAGCGGCTCATATAATCCGCTGCTGAGAGCCTACGGGCTTGAAAAGGGCGAGAGGATACCGAGGGAGAAGCTAAGAGCCATAAGGCAGTTTTCAAATGTCAGCGTCAACCTCACCCTCGGGGAGCTTTCCGAGGTATATGTAAGGCTGGAGCTGAAAGGTTTTAAGGATATTCTTGATAATATAATATATCTGGGACTGAAAAACGTGTACACGGCAGTCAGGACAGGTAAATTCCACAACAGATCAAAGAAAGGAGCTCACATTGATGAATGACCCCTACAAGGTGCTGGGAGTATCACCAAATGCCAGCGACGACGAGATAAGAAGAGCATACAAGGAGCTTGTAAAAAGATATCACCCCGACCAGTACCAGGGCAACCCCCTGGCTGACGTGGCTGAGGAAAAAATGCAGCAGATAAACGAAGCCTTTGACTATATAATGACCCAGAGGCGGGGCGGCGGCTACACAAACAGCTACAACGGCGGTGCAAACCCCTACAGCAGCGGCGGCTACAGCTACGGCGGAACCCAAAACAGCTATGATCACACCGGCTACGGCTATGACTCAGCCCAGATAAGGCAGCTTCTGCAAAGCGGCAGTGTTACCAAGGCAGAGCAGATGCTGAACACCGTGCCCCAGAACATGAGGGACGCCGAGTGGTTCTTCCTCATGGGCTCGGTATGCTACAAAAGGGGCTGGCTGAATGACGCCTACAACAACTTTGTAAACGCCAACCGCATGGACCCCACCAACACCGAATACGCCTCGGCAGTGAACCAGATGAACAGGCAGAGGGGCGGCTACATGAACATGGGCGGCTCGCCCATGAGGGGAGCAGGCAGGAGTGCTGACATGAACACCGCCTGCAACTGCTGCAGCGACCTTATCTGCGCCGACTGCTGCTGCGAATGCATGGGCGGCGACCTGATACCCTGCTGCTGACATGGCTAAACGTCAGAAGGACTCAACAGCCTTTAAGGTAGCTCTGGGGGGCATATGCTCGGCGGTATGCCTGCTTATGATGTTCTGCAGCGGTTTTCTGCCCATGCTTGATTACACCATACCCACCTTTGCGGGCTTTCTCATGGTGGTGATGATAGTTGAAGCCGACAAGCGCTGGGCGATAGCCACCTATGCGGCGGTCAGCCTGCTTTGCATCTTCATAACCCCGAATTACGAGGCTTCGCTGCTGTTCATACTTTTCATGGGCTACTACCCCATACTGAAGTTTGACCTGGACAGAAAAAAGAACAAGCTGCTTATAAGGGCAGTTAAATTCATCATCTACAACATAGCCATAGTCATTTACTACAACCTTTTCAAGCATCTTCTCACAAACGTGGATATGCTGGAGGGGCTGGAGATGTTCGGCAAATACGCCATAGCCGTCCTCTGGGCGCTGGCGCAGGTCTGCTTCATACTATACGACTACGCCCTGACAGTCCTCACAGAGGTCTATATAAACTGGTTTAGAAAAAAGATCCTAAGACGCAAATAGGGGGGCGAAGCCCCCTTTTCCTCCCCCACCTATCGCACTATTGTGAAGTGGGCAAGATATCGAGTCCTCCCCTCCGGGGTGCTCACCGCACGGGGTATTTCCCCCACCTGCCGCACTTTTGTGTAGACAGGCGAGATATCGAGTCCTCCCCGGAGGGGAGGGGGCGCTTTTGTGGCAGCTAGCACTTTGTGACGCTGCGCGAACCCTGTAAAATGTTGACTTGGTGCGCTGTAGGGAAATTTGAACAGGTTTTATTTCGCCACACTAAGGCTGTGTGGAGTTTTTCCCTAACATTTGTATTTATGCGCCGTACTGCATTTGATCAAATTTAATTTCACCCCACTGTAACTTTGTGGAGATTTTTTTGAACTTTGCATTTGTGAGTTTTGCCGCATGATTTGGTAAATCGGTTTTCTAGCCACTAGCTCTCTGACGACTAACAACTAGCAGGCTAACCCTGTAAAATGATGTATTTGTGTGCTTTACCACATAATTTTGTAAACCATTTTCTTACCTCTTACATCTAAAAAGGAGCACCAAAATGAACGATATCAACAAACGGCTTCAGGACGAAAAAAATAAAATATCGGAACGCCTTGAAGAAAAAAGAGAGTCGGTCAGGGCTATGCGTGAGCGGATAAAAAAGCGCAACAAGCGCACCGTGCAGATAATAAGCCTTATCGCCGTGCTGCTGGTGCTGGCGGTGGCAACGGTGGCGAGCATACCTCTGGTAAAGGCATTCGGCTCACAGGACGGGCTTGACGCTTTGCAGGAGCAGCTTGCGAGCTACAAGGGCATATGGGGCGCAGTGGTGTTCGTGCTGATACAGGCTTTGCAGGTGGTCATTGCTGTGATACCGCCTATACAGATAGTCGGCGGACTGCTTTTCGGCTGGTTCATCGGGGGTATTTTGTCCTTCGGCGGCACGGTGCTGGGGACGCTTTGCATTTTCATACTGGTAAAAAGGTTCGGCAGACCGCTGGTTGAAGCCTTCGTCAACGAAAAGCATCTGACCAAATACAAGTTTTTGCAGGACGAGCGCAAGCTCACCATAATACTGATGATACTTTATCTTATCCCCGGCATTCCCAAGGACGTTATATCCTACATCGTGCCCCTGACCAAGATAAAGCGCCGTGACTTTTTTATGTACGTCATGCCCTGCCGTCTGCCTTCCATAATGATGTCAACAGTGCTGGGCAGCAACGTGGGCGATGGCAATTTGCGTGTTGCCATAGGCATAGTTATCGCTGCGGCGGTGATAGGCATAGTGGGCTTTATTTTTAAAGAGCCCCTGCTTGCTAAACTCGGCAGGCGCAAAAAAAGCAGCTGATATTACAATAAGACAGAGCGGAATTTGCAGGAGCTGAAAACATGGGAGCAGGCAAAAAGGCAAAAATTTAATAATTTTTATACAAAATGCAAAATGTATAAGAAAAAATAAAAAAGTGCTTGACAAATCAAAACTGCGGTGATATAATAGATATGTTGACAACCGCAATGCGGGTGTAGTTCAGTGGTAGAACTCCAGCCTTCCAAGCTGGCCATGTGGGTTCGATTCCCATCACCCGCTTTTTGTTATGCTTTTGCATAGCATATGCGTCATTAGCTCAGCTGGATAGAGCAACCGCCTTCTAAGCGGTAGGTCACTGGTTCGAATCCAGTATGGCGTGTTGAAAAGGGGGGCTTATATAGCCCCCTTAATATGGTGGGTATAGCGTAGTTGGTTAACGCGTCAGATTGTGGTCCTGAAGACCGAGGGTTCGAATCCCTCTACCCACCCTTAAAGCCCTCGGCAAGTGTTGTGCCGAGGGCTTTTTTGCACTGTTTTTGCATGGCTGTAAATGATGATTTACCGCACCGTCTGCAGGTCCTATTGGGGGAGACCCTTTTGAAAAAGGGTCATCCCCCAAACCCCCTCCCTAAAA
>CALCRR010000072.1 GCA_937894495.1 uncultured Ruminococcus sp.
CCCTCATCGACACCGCCGAGATGTACGGCAGCGGCAGGAGCGAATCGCTGGTAGGCGAGGCGATTTCGCCCTATGACCGCGAAAGCCTTTTTATCGTCTCCAAAGTTCTGCCGCAGAATGCCGGAAAAGCCGATATGCGCCGCTCATGCGAGGAAAGCCTTAGGCGTCTGAAAACCGACTATCTCGATCTCGATCTCTATCATTAGCGGGGCAGCATACCCCTCGCAGAGACGGTGGAATGTCTGCAAAAGCTGAAAGACAGCGGATTTATCCGTGAGTGGGGAGTGTCAAATTTCGATACGGCAGATATGCGGGAGCTCGAAGCCTTGGAGTACAGCCAAAATTGCGCCGCTGTGCAGGATCTCTACCACATTGGTTCCCGTGGAACGGAGTTCAGCTTGAAGCCCTATCTACGGGACAGGGGCATGGCTTTTATGGCGTATTGCCCCCTTGCCGTGAACGGAAAGCTGCGGCAAGGCATCACAGAAAATGCTGTGCTTAAAGAGATTGCTGCCGCTCACAGCGCTACCGTGCAGCAGATAATGCTTGCGTGGGCGATACGCGACGGGAATACTATTGCGATACCGAAAAGTTCATCTGAGAAGCATACTATAGAAAATGCTCAGGCGGAGGAGTTCGTGCTCACTGAGGAGGAACTGAGGGCGCTGGATAGGGAGTTCCTGGCGCCGGAGGGAGAAGTGCCATTAGATGTGGAGTGAATACTATGCTTAAAATGATAAAAGGCAGTTGCGTCCCAAAGCCCGAAATGCTTTCGCAGGGCTATGAGATAACTGACAGAAACCTGATCGCAAATGTTGATGCCGACAATATCAGGAACATCATTGAGGGCTTTCTTGATATGAATAAGGGGCTTCCGCTTTTTCTATTCATTGAGGTGCCTGCAAATATAAAGGACGAAAAAGTGATTGGCGAAACTGAGGACGGTTATGTGCAGCTTGAGGCGCACCACAAAGATGTTTACTACCTTGACGGCATCTCCTCGGAAGGCTTGAAGCAGCTGCTCGAGCCGCTTTATGATATTCTTATCAACGACGGACTTTCCTCGTTCGGTGTGGGCAATCCCCACGGTGAGGAGGTCGGCAAATACAAGTATAACGAGATGATACTTTTCAGTGGGGAGCTTCAAAAATATGTCCCGCTGTTTGAGCGAAATGGTGTTTTCCGCACGGACAGACTTGTTACAGCATGGGATACTTTTACCCCCGATTCGCCCGGGGCTTCGGAGAGATATTCTGATGAAAAGGGCAGGGATATTTACAGTGTTACAGACTATCTGAAAGAAGTCGGAATGTACAGGGCGGAGCAGAGGGAGGATTAGGGACAATCGTCAGCATAAACACCATACTATTCGCTCCGAAAATATGCTTTTTGTCGAATAATTTGCTCTAAAAAGTGTAATTTCAGCTTAACAATTCGCTATAAAAATGTTTTTTAGGAAGAAGTATATGTCTTTATAACAGCAACCGCCGCCGAGCAAAACTCAGCGGCGGTCTACATATTTTTCTAAATTATGACTTTATATCAGCTATTTTCATACTCCTCATAGTAATAGAACTCCTTCATTCCCTTGAATATTACTGCACTATCGTTAGGCTTTGTCATTGCGAATATCCAAGAGTTATGTTTAGAGGTATTCTTTAGGAGACTTGCTTACATCGATACTCCATTCTTCTTTAATTTGATCTGATATATTAAACCCTTTCGATGTAACTTTATATATTTTACCCTCATAGTTGGGACATTCAATAAGGCCATATTTCTCTAATTTTTTGACAGCATCTTTCCATCTTGCACATTCTCGCGGGTTATCATCTTCGGCAAAATCGTAACCACCTGCTTCAACAGAAGGTCCAAAGCGTGAAATGCTCGTTGTGACCAAAATCTCGCCATCCTTCGCGGCTGCATATACAAGAAGTATTCCTTCATCTTTTTGAATTGTTATCTCTTGAGTATTTTCCTTCTTCTCTACTGCTATATCCGTATGCGCTATATCCCTTTTAGCTATGTATTCTTTGTACTTATCTTTTAGTTTTTTTGTTTCTCTTGTTATTACACTATGTTTTTCAACCTTTGCATTCATTTTTTCTTGTGATATATCATATAAATATGATATATCGTCATCATTGTCAAGCCTTCTCAGTTTGTAATCACTATTCAGAAAACCTATCATTTTTGTATGATCAATTTCAGGTAATCCTATCCTTGCACGTTCTCGACGAGCAGCTTCACGAGCATGTTTTTGCTCCTCTTTAATTTGTTTTTCAGTTGCTTTTAATTCCGGCGATTTAGATATGTTTTATTTCTCCTTTACTATATCATCCAAATTGGAACAATAAGGTCATTTGAATCTATCGCAGATAACTCTTCGCGCATAAAAATGATAGCACCCTTGCCTCTTGGCACTGATCCTTTATCGAGATGCCTGAAAGCTCCGATAAGCTCGGTCGGAGGATTTACAGAGTGCTTGATCTACAGCGGATTCAGCTTTCCGTCGGCTTCTATGACTATATCTATCTCGTTGCAATTCTTGTCACGATAGTACCAAAGAAAACAATCCTTGCCGCAGTTATGATATGTTTTTATGATTTTTGAGACAACATAGTTTTCAATGATCGCACCGTTGATGGCACCATTTTGAAGTATCTTGGGCGAGCTGTATCTGGTCAGGTATGCAACAAGACCTGTATGCCTTACTTCCTGATTACTCTTCCTTGGCATACAGTAAAACATTTTATCTGAGTATATCCGCAAGAAACAATTCATCCCTGTTATGAGTCTTGATCCTTTTGTATTCTCTTATTGCATCAGTTAGCCTATCAATGCTTTCGCCAAAATAATCCCGATAGAATGCCGAACTGTTATCATATCTCTTTTTTCCAAGATAAATATTTCTTTTAGCATACTCTTTCGGACTATACTGCCTTTGGTGTTCATAATCTGCTGTTAAACCTTCTGCGATAATAAGCAGCATTTCAAGTTCGGGTTTGGTGCAGTATTTCTCAATACCTTGTATTTTGTGCTGAATATCCTTTGGCAGCTTTAGCTTGTCGGTCTGAGTATCTCCCACACGCATTATCAGCACGTCATTACCCGGATAGATTCCAAGCTCTGTATATACCTGAGTTCCTGATTTGATCTGTCTTGCATGAAACGGTGTCAAGCCGAGCAGATCGTCCTCTGTAAAAATCAAAGCATCATTTTCAAGCAATATCCTAACTATTTCCAACTCGTTAGAGCCTTCACACATTATCAAACGCTTCATTTTTTCAGCACCTTCTTTAACTTCATTAGTGCCTCGTAATTAACTGCTGTCTGGAAGGCGTTATTATAGTATTGCTTGCTTTTGAGCAATTCGCTTCGTATATCATATTTCAGATACATATTTTCCAAAGTAACCTTGTCATAGGCCTTGCATATCCAGATATTGTCCTGCCTGCCCATCTGATCAAGCACTTCGCAGTAGTGTGTAGAGAATATTAGTGATGCACCATGTTTATTGACGGTTTTATCCTTGTAAAGTATAAGAAGATTATCGACAAGGGTTTTATGGAAATTATTTTCTATCTCGTCGATAATAAGGTCAAAGCCTTCTTTGAGAGAAGCGGCAGCAAGAATATAAAGAAGCAAGCCTCGTGTAGTTCCGCTTGAAAGGATATATACAAGCTGTGTATCCGAGAGAGTTTTTTCCTCATTTTTGAGCTTTAGCAGATAATTATGATCGTCAAGCTTTTTCAGAGCCAGAATATTCTCATCAAAAATCCTGAAAATATCCTCAAGGACCTCGCTGCCTATATTATAATTCTTCATTGCTTTAAAAGCAAGATCATAGCTGTTCTCTTTTGAGATATACCCGTCAAAATATAATGCATAGGTCTTTTTTGCCTTTAATACAAAGAAAATATTTGATGTATCCTCAGGAAGCTCTCCTATCTCGGTAAGCTCCTCATATGAATTTGTATCAAGAATATTTTTTGCATTTGATTTGAAATACGGCTGCACATATATATGCTCGTTCTTAAATGCAGCCTTATTTCCAAGATTCTTGTCATTTTCAAGCTCGGTTGTATAACGATACAGAGACCCCTCATGATAGAAAATCATTTCAAGCGATATTCCGTCATAAGAGTAATGCTTTCCCTCAAGTCTGAATTCACCTAAAATAGAATAGCAGCAATCCAGCAGCTCCAGAGCGCTTGTCTTACCCGATGCATTCTTTCCCACAAAAGCCATAGAATTGTAGGCATAAAGTCCCGGTGCGACCTCTTGCAGCTCATATTCCTTATCTTCAGATGTTTTTTTCGACTTTGGTACAAGGTCAATTGTATAATTCTCGCAGCAATTCTTAAAGCCACAGGCTTTTACATACAGAAGTTTCAATCAAATCGCCTCCTCTACACAATAGTATATCACATTATCGTATTTTAAACAATAGTTTTGTTCAAATTTATTTGTAAATAATATATAAACAGCCCTCGTTATTTTATTTATCCGCAAGCCGACAGCACCCTTGTTATGCTATATAAAAAATGTAATTCATTGTTTCCTATTGATTTGTCTTTTGACAACACCCCCAAAAAGTGTAATTAAGCTTTGACAATTAGCTATAAAAATTTTTTTATGGAAGAAGTATAAGTCTTTATAACATCAAACCGCCGCCGAGCCAAAAAACTCAGCGGCGGTATATAATTATTCAAAAAATCTTCTTTGGTCTCAATATAGTGACCATTTCTTATGCCTTGCTGTCTGATTACTTTTCCCCCGAATAAAACTCATCTAGCAAAATGTATTCGATCGCTGTGATCAGAGTTCTTAAGTCATGCAAAAAGATCATAGCAAGCTCTTCGTCTGTATGAATCTTTTCTCCCTCAGGACGGTCTATGTAAGCCCTCAGGAATCTTTCGTTGTTCTTTCCGTCTTTTATGATCTCCTCGAATATGTCTGTCTTTTTCAACACAAAAATTACCTCCTTGATGTTGTCAAAATTGTTTTACGGTCGGTTTCGTCATGCGGTCATGTACTTATGTTTTTCCCAGCCTCCTCCCCAACTCCACCATCGCCCCCATAAACGCCATAGAGCTGTCCCGTGTCAATGCAGTCAGCGGCGGGTCGCCCTCCCGTATCCTCATAGTCCGTCTTATCTCCTTGGGTATAACGACCCTGCCCAGGTCGTCTATCCGCCTTACTATTCCTGTTGCTTTCATTATATTTTACCTCCGTTGGTTTTTTCATTTGCAGGAATATTGTGTGCAGGGATCGAAGGATTATTCATTCTGAGTGGACCGTATAAATATTTTAATGATATCTTCAAGATACTGATATTTTTCACGAGGGCATTTCTGTATAAGTCTTGCGAGCTCGGCAATATCGTTATCATTGGCGTTGCCGTAGAGTATATTGCTCCACCAATTAAACATTGCCGAAAAGACGCAGGCAGGAATAAAAAATATCAAGGAGCAAAAGCGCAGACGGGCTGGCGCCCTTCAAGCTTTT
>CALCRR010000073.1 GCA_937894495.1 uncultured Ruminococcus sp.
GTCTTATGGATCCTAAGATGATTTTACAGGTCGTTTTTGAAAATTGATTTCCGTGGAATTTCGGTGAGATTTATTGAAAAAACTGAAATGTTGTGTTATAATTATAATGCTGCCTTGAGAACAGGCGCTATAGGAAGGAAATTTTTATGATAATTGATTTTCACGTGCATTGCTTTAACCCTAAGATAGCTGACAGAGCCATAGGCGTTCTGGCGGACCGCTGCGGTATCGACCCTTATACCAGGGGTCTTATCGAGCAGACCGAAAAGCGTTTTGACGAGTGGGGGATAGACAAGGGAGTCATACTCCCCATTGCCACCAAGCCCACCCAGCAGATAGTTTTGAACGACTGGGCAGCTGCCCAGAACCACGGCAGGTTTTACAGCTTCGGCAGCGTGCACCCCGACGCTGAGGACCTTTGTGAGGAGCTGGACAGGATAAGGGCGCTGGGGCTGTACGGCGTCAAGCTACACCCCGATTACCAGGGCTTTATGGTAGATGACAGCCGCATGGACGCTGTTTATGACGAGATAGAAAAGCGTGACCTGCCTGTTATTTTCCATGCAGGGTGGGACTGCTACTCACCCGACCTGATACACGTTACCCCCGAAAGGTCGGTGAAAATGCTTGCCAGACACCCGAATTTGAAGGTGATATTTGCTCACCTCGGTGCAAACGATATGTGGCAGGAGGTATATGACAAGCTGGCAGGTATCGGCGGTGAGGTGTATTTTGACACCGCATTCACGGCGAAGTGCCCCGACGAGCTCATGGAAAAGATAATCAAAAAACACGGCGCTGACAGAATACTTTTTGCCAGCGACTGCCCGTGGAACAGCTCGCTGGAGATAAAAAACAAGATACTTAGACTGAGCCTGACAGATGATGAGAGAGAAAAGATATTTTCATCTAATGCGCTGGGTATCTTAGGCGAGAAGAACTGACCGGACGGCAGATATCAAAAACAGCCGGCGATCATTTTCTATAGGACAGAAAAAAGACAAAGAAAAGACGAAAGAAAAATAAGGTGATAAAATGTGTAAAAATTTCAGGATAACAGCCTGCGCAGGGGCGCTGGTCTGTGTGCTGGGGCTGGGCGGCTGCGGCTTGACCGAGTGGATAGCCCCCGATAATACCACTGCCTCCACCACCGTGAGGACCACCAGCGCAAGACGGCCCGTGAACACCACAAAGACCGCAGCTCCCGTTAACCAGGTGGATAATGACGATGAGGGAATGGAGGGCTACACCACCACATCAAAGTTGGAGACAGGCACGCTGGAGAATGACTACAGCCGCCCAGACCTTGTTGACGAGGATATGAGGGCGACCCAGCGCACCGAGGCAAAGACCTACTACACCATACCCGAGCACAACGGCACCACCGCCGCTGCCGTGACGGTGAGCGGACAGACCACAACGGTGTCCACCTCATCGACCACCACCTTGCATAAAGAGACATCGTCAAGAAAGACAACAACAACCACTACTACTACCACCACCACCACCACGACTACCACTGCCGCCACCACCGAGTTTAAGGCGAACGCACTCTACGGCATATCCGAAAGCATGAGGTACAGCTCTGCCGAGAGGTATGATGTGACCTCGGACACCACCTTTTTAAACCTGCGCTACGGTCCGTCGAAGGAGTATGACATTCAGCTGCAAATACCCGACGGCGAGAGGATATACGGCTACGGCGAAACTGTGGGCGAGGACGGCAATGTGTGGGTCTACACCGAGTATAACGGCACCTACGGCTGGGTGATGAAGGAGCTGCTGAGCTGAAACAGAGTTATAAAAATTATAAACTTTTTATAAACCAACTTTTTTGATGTGTGATAATCTATTGACATATTGAAGATATTATTGTATAATAATAAGGTATGCAAATGTTTTTAAACGTTTAATGGGGAAAGAGGTATAGCCAATGGGCGAAGAAAAAGAAATTGATCTGATGGAATTGCTGGGAGTTATCCTTAGCAAGCTCAAATTTATTGTGCTTGCTGCGGTGCTTTGTGCGGCTATCGGCTTCAGCTATGCTAAATTTGTGCTGCCGCTGCAGTATACCGCCAGCATAAAGATGTATGTCACCAGCTCGTCAGATCTCAGCAAGCGTGAGGACGCCAGCATTGATGTATCGGAGCAGACAGCTTCAAGGAACCTGGCTTCCACCTGTATAGTTATCCTTGATGATGACTCGGTCTATGAAGAGATAGGTCAGATGCTTATTGCGGATTATGACCTGGACGATCTGAAAAACTATTTCAATGTTACAACAGATGATGAGGGTAATCCTTACATCTCGCCGAACCAGATAAGGGGACTGATCAGCGTATCGTCAGTTGACAACACCGAGGTGCTGCAGGTGACCTGCACGACTGAGGTGCCTAAGTTCTCGGCTGATATCTGCAAGTATGTTTCAAAGATAGCACCCGAGCTGCTTATACGTACCATGAAGGCAGGTTCTGTTGAGACGGTATCGCCTGCTAAGGTGCCTAAAAATCCAAGCGGTCCAAATGTTATGAGATATGCCATGATAGGCGGACTGCTGGGCATGGTGGTATCTGTGGCAGTGGTCATCATAATGAATATGTTTGATAATGCAGTAAAGAACGGTGAAGAGATAAAGGCAAGGTTCGATGTGCCTGTGCTGGCGGAAATTCCCGATATATTCATGGATACGAAGGGAGGCAGCGGTAAATATGGCAGATACGGCAAGTAGAAAGACGCCCCAGCGTTCTGTAAGAAAAACTCTGCTGGACGGCAACGTTGCCTTTCAGGTAACTGAGGCATACAAGAATTTGCGTACAAACCTGACCTTTGCACTCTCGACCAAGAACAGCAAGGTGTTTGCAGTTTCAAGCGCTATGGCAGGCGAGGGTAAGTCAACACTGGCAGCCAACACAGCCATTGCTATGGCTGAGGCTGAAAACAAGGTGCTTGTTATCGACTGCGACCTGAGAAAGCCTGTTCAGCACAAAATGTTCAAGCTGAACAATACCAGAGGTCTATCGACCCTGCTGGGAGGTATACACTCATTTAAAGAGGTAGTCAACGAGGGCGTGGCTGAGAACCTTGATGTTATAACCTGCGGTCCTATCCCCCCTAACCCCTCAGAACTGCTTTCCTCTGATAAGATGAAGGTGCTGCTGGAGGAGCTATCGAAATATTATGACTATATAGTGCTTGACACACCGCCTATCAATATAGTTACCGATGCCCTTACCCTTATCGACAGCATAGCAGGCTTTTTGCTGACGGTCAAGCACAGGGTATCTACCTATGATACGCTGGGTGTGGCTATCGAGTCGATAAAAATGGCTAACGGTTCGATACTTGGGGTAGTTATCAACAGCGTTGAGGTATCAAGCGGCAAATACGGCGGAAAGTATAATTATAGGTATAAGTACAGATACAAGTATAACTACAACTATAATTACAACTACACCTACGGCGGACCCGATGATACTGATGACGATTAAATAACCATGGCAGTCGGCTTCGGCTGCCATTTTTATATAGCTTATTTGGAGGAAGTCAGAATGTACGAAATGGAAAGAGAGATATACTGCAGCCAGATAGGGCAGGGCGGTATAATAAGAAACAGCGCTCTGGTGGACCTTTTGCAGGACGCATCGAACCTGCATCTTGAAACTCACCCTGTGCTGGCTGATTATTTCAAAAATGAGGACTGCGTGATGTTTCTGGTATCAAGACAGGTGGATATAAAGCGTAGACCAGTTTACGGCGAAAGGGTAAGGGTAAAAACCTGGACCTATGAGCTCAACCGAATGTACGGCTTCCTGGGCAAGGAGATTGTACGGATATTCTTCATCAAGTACGGCAACAA
>CALCRR010000074.1 GCA_937894495.1 uncultured Ruminococcus sp.
GGAAGAAACCGATTTCGTTCCTAAAGTTTGAGCCTTTCACCGCACGCTATGTTTGCGCCTTGATATGCCTGCTGAGTGCGCTTTATCTGCAAAGTCTGGTAAATCGGATTTGCGCCTTGAATGACTTACTTTGATTAACTATCAAAGTAATAAAGTTAATTTCTAGCCACTAGCTCTCTAAATATCTAGCGACTAGCAGCTATCGTCTTTTTTAGCCATTTTAAATGTCCTTTTAAAAACAACGGCGGAACGCAGCTACGCCAAAAACCGCCGTAGGCGCACCGCCATTTATAGTTTAGTTTAAGCGTTCTCTTCCTCGAACTTCTTCATGAAAGCTACCAGCTTTTCAACGCCCTCGATAGGCATTGCGTTATAGATCGAAGCTCTCATACCGCCTACAGTTCTGTGACCCTTCAGGTTCTCAAAGCCTGCAGCCTTAGCCTCTGCAACGAACTTAGCGTCCAGATCAGCATTGCCTGTTACAAAAGGAACGTTCATCAGCGATCTGTCCTCAGCAACTACTGTGCCCTTGAACAGCTTGCTCTCGTCCAGGAAGTCATAAAGGATCTTAGCCTTCTTCTCGTTATGAGCCTTCATGCCCTCAAGACCGCCCATCTTCTTTATCCACTTGAACACCTTGCCGCAGATATAGATACCGTAGCAGGGAGGTGTGTTATAAAGCGAAGCGTTATCAGCTTGTACCTTCCAGTCCATCATAGTAGGAGTCTGCTTGAAAGCGGGGCCGTCAGCGATAAGGTCCTCACGGACGATAACGATCTGCACGCCCGAGGGTCCTACGTTCTTCTGAACGCCGCCGTAAACAACGCCGTACTTTGTAACGTCGATAGGCTCGCTCAAAAAGCAGCTTGATACATCGGCAACCAGCTCATGACCCTTTGTATTTGGCAGAGTCTTATACTTTGTGCCGTAGATAGTATTGTTCTCACAGATATAAACATAGTCTGCGTCCTCGGGGATATCGAGATCCGAGCAGTCGGGGATATAGGAGAAGGTCTTGTCGGCAGAAGAAGCAACTCTTACTACCTCACCGTACTTCTCAGCCTCAGCAGCAGCCTTTTTAGCCCACTGACCTGTGATGATATAAGCAGCCTTGCCGTTCTTCATCAGGTTCATTGGTACCTCTGCGAACTGCAGCGAAGCGCCGCCCTGTCTGAATATCACCTTATAGTTATCGGGAATATTCATCAGGTCTCTCAGATCAGCCTCAGCCTCTTTGATTATGGTATCATAAGCCTTTGAACGGTGGCTCATCTCCATAACGCTCATACCTGTGCCCTTATAATCGAGCATTTCCTCAGCAGCCTCTTTAAGAACTTCCTCGGGAAGAACAGCAGGGCCTGCACTGAAATTGTAAACTCTAGCCATTTTTATAACCTCCATATTATTAAATATAAAAACCAACATTATAATTATATTACTTTATATCGCAAATGTCAAGTGCTTATTAGAAATATATTATGAATATTATGAACAAAATGCAGGATTTTGAGTTTAGAAATTCATTTTTTCTTCCCCCACCTGTCCTCGGGCGGACGGCTCGCTTCCCCCACCTGCCGTACTTTCGTGTGGTGGGCAAGTTGTCGAGTCCTCCCCGGAGGGGAGGGGGAGCTTTCGTGGCGGCTAGTATTTTATGACGCTGCGCGAACCTTGGAAACAAGATTTTTGTACGGCTTACCGCATAATTTGGTGAAACCATTTTCTTACCTCTTACTTCTAAAAACTGAGGTCTGCCTCTTACTCAGGGTACAAAACAAAGTAATTAAAAAGCACTTATGCCAGAAAACTGACATAAGTGCCATAAACATCTTTCTTGCTTCTAGCATCTAGCTCAGAACTCTATCTTAGAGTAAAGACCTGCGCCTGTCATGCTGTCCTCGGGCTTTGGCTTTTTATATTCCTTTTCAAAGCTTGTGGTGAAGTCGAAGCCGCGGCTGCTGTTTCTGCTGCCGCCTTTTCTTCTGTCGTTTCTTCTTCCTCTGCCGCCCTTTCTGTAGCCGCCTCTGTCCTCATATCTTCTTGGGTTGGTGGAGCTGATTATCACCTTTCTGTAGGGCTCCTCTCCCTTAGACTGTGAGGTAACGCCCTCTATCTCTGAGACTGCTGCGTGGATTATTCTTCTCTCATAGGGGTTCATAGGCTCCAAAGCCGATGATCTGCCGCTTTTCTTAACGTTATTAGCGATCTTGGCTGCCAGCTCTTCCAGCTGGGTCTTTCTTCTTTCCCTGAAGCCGTTGCAGTCGGTGGTTATCCTGAAATACTCTCTGTCGACCCTGTTGCTCACCAGTGATGCAAGATACTGCAGTGAGTCTAACAGCTCGCCCTTTTTGCCGATAAGCTCCTCAAAGCCGTCGCCGTTTATTTCAAGGGATATACCGTTCTCGATCTCTGTTACCTCAATGGTGACATTAGCGATACCCATTGCTGAAAGCACGTTTTTGATATACTTCACAGCGATATCTGTTTTTGTTTCGGTATACTCCGCATCGACCTTTGCCTCGCCCTTAACCTTGCCGAACAGTGATTTTTTAGGCTCTTCAACTACTGTAAATGTTATCTTTTCCTCGCTTACGCCGAACTCTGCGGCTGCCAGAGCCTTTGCCTCCTCGATGGTAGAGGCAGTAAATGTCTGTTTCATGGATTTATGCTCCTCTCGAATTATATATTTCCTTACCGTTTTCACACACGGTACTGATATCGTCAGTCGTCGTCGTTCTCGTTATAATCGTCGCCGTATTTTTCTGCCATACGTTTTCTTGCTTCGTTGAGCTTTCTTCTCTGCTCGTCTTTCAGCTCGTTCTTTGACTTTTTCTTAGGCTCCTCATAGTCGTCTCCGCCTGCTGATTTTCTTATCTCGGCAGGGTCTTTACCTGCCTGCACCAGCTGAGCCTCAGCCATTTTCTGTATCATAGTGGTCTTGCCGCTTGCTTTTTGCTTAGCGATATCTTTTTCAACCAGCTCTGCCACATACTCGGGGGTATATATTTTATGGAGCACCACAGTCTGTATCAGCGAGATAACAGACGAATAGCACCAGTAAAGACCCATGCCCAGGGGGAAGGTAAAGCCCAGCCACAGTGAGAACAGGGGCATGATATACAGCATAGCTGTCATTGAGCCCATATTAGCGGCTTCGGGGTTAGTCTGCTTTGAAAATCTCTGTGAAACTATAGTTACCAGCAGCTGCAGCACAAAGCAGAGTATTGGAATGATACAGGTTATTTTCTTCCATGAGGGTATAGTACCCATGCTGACGCCGAAAAGGTCATAGCTGAAGTCCTCGGCATACTCCTGAACTTCCTCAGACGCTACGCCTATAACGTCAGAATAATCGCCTTTTTCTTTATTTTGAGTAAAAACAAAGGTCATAAGCTCGGGACGGGATTTGATAAGGCTCTGTGAGAAATAGCTCTCATCGGTAACGAAGGTATCAATATCGTTATGGAGCTTGAAAACTTCGATTATCTCGTTAGCTTCGGATTTTGAAAGAGCCTTTGCCGAGCTTGGATATTTTTTCTTATTGGTTATCAGCTTTTTTACCGACTCATAAGGGTCCTCGTCGTCCTTATATTTTTCAAGGAGCTTTTCAAGGGTGGTATCGTTGCTCTTTATCTCGTTAGACACGGTGCTGAGGTTTGATATGAGGTTGTTTGAGTCCTCTATCTTATCCTTGTCGATACCCGACACATAGGTGAGAGGTCCGTATATAACAGGGATAAGTGACCAAAGTATCACCAGAGATATGAGCATAGGAAAGCAGCTCGCCATAGGGTTTACCCCTGCTTCGGAGTAGAGCTTCATCTGCTCCTCCTGCAGCTTCTGCTGGTCCTTGCCGTATTTTTTCTGCAGCTCGTCAAGCTTCGGCTTAAGCATTCCCAGTCTCGCCGTGTTCTTCTGCTGCTTTACATTCAGCGGAAATACTAAAAGCCTTGTTAAAAATGTGAAAAGCAGAAGGGCTATGCCGTAATTTTTGCAGACATAATAGCAGCCCCTCATTATCCAACCTAGTGGTATTGCTATAAAATTCATGTTATTCCTCTATTCCTTTACTTACTGCTTTTGTGCCTTGAACTGGGGCTCTGCCCCGCCCTGACTGCGTCGAGGGCAACCCCTGCAAGC
>CALCRR010000075.1 GCA_937894495.1 uncultured Ruminococcus sp.
AATGGGCATAACATCGCCGATAGGCGATACCTTCAATTATGAATTATGCATTATGCATTATGAATTATAACTATGACTTAAGCCTGTTCATCTAAGGTCAGTCCGTATGCCGGTATGAACTCCTCCATAAAGACCTCCACCTCGGGAATGTTCAGCTTGTGGATAGCTTCCACGGTGGCTTTTTCAGCCGAGACAAAGTCGGAGTTGCCCATTTTGCGCTCCTCAATACACTTTATCAGCGCCGAGAGCTTGTCTGCCCCCTTCACCAGCTTCCAAAGCTCAGCCTCCTCCTCGGTGTGTGCCAGCAGCGGCTCGTAAAACTCCCTGAGATCGTCGGGGAGATATGAGATAAGGGTGTCCTTCGCCTTGGTCTCAACCTCGTCATAAGCGCCCTTTATCTCCTTGCTGTAGTATTTTATGGGAGTCGGCAGATCGCCCGTGATTATCTCGGTAGTATCGTGATACATAGCCAGCAGAGCACAGCGCTCAGCATTGACGCTGCCGCCGAAGCGCTTGTTGCGTATGAGCGCCAGTGCATGGGCGATGAACGCCACCTCCAGCGAATGCTCGCTGATGTTCTCATTAATAGTGTTGCGCATGAGCGCCCAGCGGTTTATATACTTCATACGGGATATGACCGCAAAAAACTTACTGTCCAATTTTATGTACTCCTTTACCGTAAAGATGATCGCCTGATCACTGATGTAATTATACTTCAAAAATATCTGTTTGTCAATGCTGCTAGTCGCTGTCCTCGGGCGGACGGCTCGCCTCCCCCACCTATCGCACTTTTGTGGGGTGGGCAGGATATCGAGTCCTCCCCGGAGGGGAGGGGGTGCTTTTGCGGCGGCTAGTGCTTTGATGGCTGCGCCAACCTTGGAAAATGATGTATTGGTGCGCCTACAGAAGTAAGCAGTTCGCCTACGATCATTTTACACTAAGGTCGCTGGTCGCTAGAGAGCTGGTGGCTAGAGGAGCGATTTAGAAAATTATACGGTAATACGCACAAATTCTCGTTTACAAGGTTTGCTTTTAGATGTAAGAAGTAAGAGGTAAGAGGTGCATTATCCCGAGCTCGCCCCAAAAACGGGAAAATTTGTTTGGCTATTGTCATAATCAACAAAATATGTTGCATAAATTTGTGAAAGAATTTTCGGATTTTTTGTGTACAAAATACAAAAAATGTGCTATAATATATTTACAGCATAAAGAACGGAAGGAGAGATGTTCTATGAAGTCTATCATTACTATCAGCCGTGAGTTCGGAAGCGGTGGAAGAGAGATAGGAAGAACTCTCGCCCGGGACCTGGATATACCCTTCTATGATAAAGAGCTGCTGGAGATCGCTTCTAAAGAAAGCGGCATTTGTGAGGAGCTTTTTGTCAAGAACGACGAGTCATATACCAACAGCTTCCTGTTCTCGCTGGTCATGGGCAATTACCCCGTTGCCGCTGACGGCAGGATAAATCCCGACCTGCCCCTTAACCATAAGATATTTTTAGCTCAGTTCGATACCATAAAAAAGCTGGCTGAGCAGGGTCCCTGCGTTATCGTCGGCAGATGTGCGGATTATGTGCTGAAAAATTTCCCCAATGTGGTGAATTTCTTCCTCACAGGCAATATGCCCGAGAAAAAGCGCAGGATACTTAAACGCTACGATATCGAGAAAAACAAGGCTGAGGACTTTATCAGAAAGACCGATAAGCGCAGGGCGTCCTACTATAACTATTACACCGATCTGAAGTGGGGCAATGCGTCTAATTACGATCTGTGTATCAACACCTCAAAAACAGGTATTGACGGCGCAGTGCAGCTGATGAAGGACTATATCGACATCAAAGAGGGATATAAGGCTGAGTGATCTGCCTATATTTAACAAGACTTTCATGTTATTCTAATTCATTTTACTTTCCTTACTACGAAAAGGAGTCGGCTCAGGTCGGCTTCTTTTTGTTTTGGGCATTAAGGCTCACAGCCCGAAAATAAATGCTTTTTTGAGGTATCAATTAGAAAAATAGTCAAAAATTAGACTCTCTAACTGTAAAAAACAAACGGTTTATGTAAAAATACGTAAAATTTGAGTTATCTGTTAGTTTAAACTAACCAAATTATATAAAACTAACTGCAAAAAATGCGTAAAAATGCATAAAAAAATACCAATAAGTTTGTGTAATTATTTTTTTAAAAGGCTTGAAAATATGGGCGAAATAATGTATAATTAGTATATCAACTGTGCCCTCGCAGATAAAGGCTTTGAGCCATATTTATTTGTATATGAGGGCTCTGGATTTGTATATGGTCAATATGTATGCAAGAAAACAATAAGGAGGTCATTTTATGAGTGAAAAAACCCTTATTCCTTTTAAGGGAACTCCCGAACAGGAGGCTCAGCTGAAGGAGGTCATCGCCAAGCATCACGATCAGCCGGGCGGTCTTATGCCCACATTGCAGGAGGCTCAGGGTATCTACGGATACCTGCCTATCGAGGTGCAGACAATGATAGCCGACGGTCTGGGGATTTCCCTTGCTGAGGTATTTGGTGTGTCTACATTCTATTCCCAGTTCTCGCTTACTCCCAAGGGTAAGCACAAGATCAGCGTCTGTCTCGGTACAGCCTGCTATGTCAAGGGCTCTGACAAGATCCTTGAAGCCGTTGAGCAGAAGCTGGGTATCAAGAGCGGCGAGTGTACTGCCGACGGACTGTTCTCAATCGACTCCTGCCGCTGCGTAGGCGCCTGCGGTCTTGCTCCCGTTATGCTGGTGGACGAGGACGTTTACGGTAAGCTTAAGCCTGAGCAGGTAGCTAAGATACTTGACGGCTATTCAGAATAGGAGGTAAGGCAGAATGACGATCGAAGAACTGAATAAAATAAAAGCCGCTAAGGCGGATATTGTTAAAGTCAGAACTATAATTGCCGAGGAGGGCGAAAAGCTCGCCAAGGAAACTGCCTACCGCAAGCAGATACTGGTGTGCGGTGGTACAGGCTGCCAGTCATCGGGCAGTATGAAGATACTGGACGCTCTCAGAGAAGAGCTGAAGGCTACAGGCATCGAGGACGAGATACTTGTGGTAAGGACAGGCTGCTTCGGTCTTTGCTCACTGGGTCCTATCGTTATAGTTTATCCTGAGGGCGCTTTCTATGCACAGGCTACTCCCGAGGGTATAAAGAGGATAGTTGACGAGCACCTGGTAAAGGGCGAGATCTGCAAGGACCTGCTCTATCAGGAGACTGTTCACGAGGACGGCTCCATAATCTCACTTTATGAGACTAATTTCTACAGAAAGCAGAAGAGAATAGCTCTGCGTAACTGCGGCGTTATCGACCCCGAGGATATCGAGGAGTATATCGCTACAGAGGGCTATCAGGCTCTTTATAAAGTGCTTGACTCCATGACTCCCGACGAGGTAGTTACAGAGGTGCTAAACTCGGGTATCAGAGGAAGAGGCGGCGCGGGCTTCCCCACAGGCAGAAAGTGGATGTTCACCAAGGACGCTCCCGGTGAGGTAAAGTATGTAGCTTGTAACGCCGACGAGGGCGACCCCGGTGCATTTATGGACAGATCTATCCTTGAGGGCGACCCCCACGCTATCATCGAGGCTATGACAATAGCTTCCTACGCAGTAGGCGCTCACCAGGGCTTTGTTTATGTAAGAGCTGAGTACCCTGTTGCCGTTAACAGACTGCAGATCGCTATTGATCAGGCAAGAGAGTACGGTCTGCTGGGCAAGAATATCTTCGGCAAGGGCCACGATTTCGATATCGAGATCAGACTGGGCGCAGGCGCTTTCGTCTGCGGCGAGGAAACAGCTCTGCTGACATCTATCGAGGGCAACAGAGGCGAGCCCAGACCGAGACCTCCTTTCCCTGCTGTAAAGGGTCTTTTCGGCAAGCCTACGCTACTCAATAACGTTGAGACTTATGCTAATATCGCTCAGATAATCAGGCACGGTGCTGACTGGTACGCTTCGATGGGTACCGAGAAGTCCAAGGGTACTAAGGTATTCGCACTGGGCGGCAAGATAACAAACGTCGGTCTGGTTGAGATACCTATGGGTACCACCCTCAGAGAGATCGTTGAGGAGATAGGCGGCGGCATACCCGGCGGCAAGAAGTTCAAGGCTGCGCAGACAGGCGGTCCTTCGGGCGGCTGTATCCCTGCACAGTACATAGATACTCCTATCGACTACGAAAGCCTTTCAGCTCTCGGCTCAATGATGGGCTCAGGCGGACTTATCGTTATGGACGAGGATAACTGTATGGTAGACGTTTCCAAGTTCTATCTTGAGTTCACCGTTGACGAGTCCTGCGGTAAGTGTACACCCTGCCGTATCGGTACAAGAAAGCTGCACCAGCTGCTGGATAAGATCACCAAGGGCAAGGCAACTATGGAGGATCTTGACACTATCAACGATCTGGCTAACCATATGAAGAGCTCATCACTGTGCGCTCTCGGTCAGTCTGCCCCCAACCCCGTGCTTTCAACACTGCAGTATTTCAAGGACGAGTATGTGGCTCATATCGAGGGCAAGTGCTGTCCTTCGGGCGTATGTAAAGAGCTGCTCAGATATGAGATCATCGAGGACAAGTGCAAGGGCTGCACCCTCTGCGCAAGAAACTGCCCTGCAAAGGCTATCGAGGGCACTGTCAGAAATCCTCATGTCATCGACCAGAGCAAGTGCATCAAGTGCGGCGTCTGCATGGGCAACTGCAAGTTCGGTGCTATAGTTAAGAAGTAAGCAGAGGAGGGTAAGATTTATATGGAAACTCAGATGATAAATGTTAAAATAAACGGTATCCCTGTTCAGGTGCCCGCAGGCTCCACCATTCTCGACGCTGCAAAGGTCGCTAATGTGGAGATACCTACACTCTGCTACCTCAAGGATATCAACTGTATAGGTGCCTGCCGTGTCTGCGTTGTAGAGGCTACAGGCGCAAGAGGACTGGTGGCTGCCTGCACACACCCCGTTTCAGAGGGTATGGAGGTACAGACCAATACTCCCAAGGTCAGAAAGTCAAGAAAGACCACTATCGAGCTTCTGCTTTCTAACCACAACAAAAAGTGCCTCTCCTGCGAGAGAGCTGAGAACTGCGAGCTGCAGAAGCTTGCTACAGCTTATCATGCAGACGAGGACCGCTTCCAGCCTGAGGAGATGACTCACGAGATCGACGACTCCTCGGCATATATCGTAAGAGATAACAACAAGTGCATCAACTGCAACCGCTGCTCGGCTGCTTGTAAGAACCAGCAGGGTATCGCCGTTCTCGGCAGTATCCGCAGAGGCTTCAACGTTCACGTTGGCTGCGCTTTCGATCAGAAGCTGGCAGACGCACCCTGCGTTGGCTGCGGTCAGTGCGTGGTTGCCTGTCCTGTAGGTGCTCTTACCGTTAAGAGCAGTGTTGATGTGGTTTGGGACGCTATCGCTGATCCCACAAAGAAGGTAGTATTCTTCACAGCACCTTCTGTAAGAGCTACACTGGGTGAAGCCTTCAATATGCCTGTAGGCACTAATGTTGAGGGCAAGATGGTGGCTGCTATAAGACGTCTGGGCGATGTTTCGGTATTCAACATGGACGTTACAGCTGACCTTACAATAGTTGAAGAGGCTAACGAGCTTATCGAGAGGATACAGAACGGCGGCGAGCTGCCGATGTTCACCTCATGCTGCCCCGGCTGGGTCAAGTTTGTTGAGCACTACTATCCCGATTTCCTGCCGCATCTGTCGTCATGCAAGTCACCTCAGCAGATGTTCGGCGCAGTTCTGAAGAGCTATTACTGCCAGAAGAACAACATTGATCCCAAGGATCTCTTCGTTGTCAGCGTTATCCCCTGCACCGCAAAGAAGTTTGAGGTAACAAGGGAAGAGCAGAGAACAGGCGACTATGACGATGTTGATGTTGCACTGACCACAAGAGAGCTGGGCAGAATGATCAAGGAAGCAGGTCTGGTATTCACCGATCTGCCCGATGAGAAGTTTGACGACCCATTCGAGATCGCAACAGGCGCAGGCGCTATCTTCGGCGCAACAGGCGGTGTTATGGAGGCTGCACTGAGAACAGCAG
Source organism: uncultured Ruminococcus sp. (assembly GCA_937894495.1). Classification (GTDB taxonomy): domain Bacteria; phylum Bacillota; class Clostridia; order Oscillospirales; family Ruminococcaceae; genus Hominimerdicola. The sequence continues at coordinate 6,063 of CALCRR010000075.1, forward strand.
CAGTCAAGCTGGACGGCGAGTGCAAGGCTCTTGAATTCAAGGAGGTAAGAGGTACAAAGGGCATCAAGGAGGCTACCTACACAGTAGGCGGCGTTGAGCTCAATGTAGCAGTTGCTTCGGGTCTTGCAAATGCAAGAGAGATAGTTGACAGCATACTCAGCGGCGAGAAGAATTATCACTTTGTTGAGATAATGGCTTGCCCCGGCGGCTGCATCAACGGCGGCGGACAGCCTGTAGTAAGCGACAGCGTGAGAAACTTTGTTGACCTCAAGACTATCAGAGCTAAGGCACTGTATGACGCAGATGAAAATCTGGAGTACAGAAGGTCTCACGAGAGCCCTGTTATGAAGCTGCTTTATGACGAGTTCTTTGAGGAGCCGGGAGGACACAACTCACATAAGTATCTGCACACTACTTATGTTCCCAGAGGTAAATAATAAATAACCGATAAATCACAGCCTGAGTCCACCAACTCAGGCTGTCTTTTTGTTTCCCCCACTAGAAGCAAGAGACCAGAGGCAAGAGGCAAGAGCTCTCTTTTCAGACTTTGTGAGGTTAGAAAATTTCTTGCCTCTTGCCTCTGACTTCTTGCCTCTAGTGGCTGGGGGTGCCATTGTGGCAGCTATTACTTTGATGGCTGCGCCAACCCTGCCAAATGGTGTATTTGTGCGTTTTTCCACATATTTTTGTAAACCGTTCTCTAGGGTGTGTTGACACTAAGCCTAACACACGTCTTTTTGGATATTTTTGTCCC
>CALCRR010000076.1 GCA_937894495.1 uncultured Ruminococcus sp.
ACGACCTCGCTCATCAGTTCCTTGAGACGTGCCTCCATTTTTGAATGCTCCAGCATCAGCTTTGTTATTTGTGCTCTGAGACATTGCATTTCCTTTTGAGCTTGCTTTTTGAGAGTTGCCTCATTGAGAAGCTCGGCTGTGCTGTCAAATATGCTGCTCAGCACATCAAGCACCATTCCGTCGAGCCTGTCTGCAAGATACGACACCTGTCCTTCGCATTCACAAAGCTTTCTGCTGTTGTGGTAGCACAGATATCTCGGCTTGCTTTTCCTGTAAACGGAGTCGTCCTTCCTTATGTACTTGTCAACGTGTGTTATCGTGGTCAGGCGGCCGCCGCAGTGCCCGCATAGCAGCAGTCCCGAAAGAAGCTGCGCTGATTTTGTCCGGTTGGCGTTCATACGGCTGTCCTCTTTCTTCCGGGCACGCCGGTCAAGTATCTCTTGTGCCTTATCAAAGGTCATATCGTCAATAATACGCAGCCTTTCGATATGGGGTGCTCCCTCAGATTGGGTTAGATACCCGCAATACATTCTGTTTCTGAGTATTCTGTTAATTGTGTTGCACTGAAATCTCGAGCCCGAGAAGGTACGGAAGCCTTTGTTGTTAAGGTACTCCGCACATCTGTATGAACCGTAGCCCTCGTTGACGGTGAGCGAGAATATGTCCCTCACCCAGCCGACAGTTTCGGGATCGATCTCGAGCCGATTTATCAGCCTTCCCTTTTTATTGACCTCGCCCGTACTCACCAGCTTGTAGCCATAGGGAACATGCCCGCCCGTATAGCAGCCCTCGGCCCGAAGCTGCTGCATTCGTGTCTTAATACGAAGAGAGGTCTTTTCGGACTCGCCCGACGCCTGCCAGAAGCGGATATAGTTCATCAGCTTGTCAATGTGGCTGTCAAACCTCTGCTCCCCCTCCTGCACGCTCCACACCTGAATGCCGTGTTCTGCAAACCACTGAACCACGAAAGGCGTTTCGTTATCTATCCTACCTATGCGGTCAAACATGAACACCAGCAGTATATCAAACTCCTACCTGAGTACAGCTTCCTTCAAATCATGGATAGCGTCACGCTTATCAGCCGACACCTTGAAGCCCGAGACGCCCCTCTCGTAAAACTCCTTCCCGATGATCCAGCCCATCTTCTGCGCAAACTCCCTGCAGGCCTCTCTTTGCAGCGGAATGTCATTCTTGACTCTGTCCACCTGCTGCTTGGTCGATACTCTGTATAAAGTGTAGGCTATTTTCATGATCGCTCACGCCGGAAATTTTCTAAAATGCTGCTTTTTCACAGGCAGACAGTTAGTACCCTGTCTTTCCGTTTTCTTCCTGTGATAATACTCACGCTGCTTTGCCCGATATTTCTTTATATACTCCGACTCCGCCGTGTATACAATGTTGTACTCACAGCAAGCTTTTTCCGACAGTATCACAGGATTAAAGCTGTAGTAGTGCTGGAATATCCTGATAAAGCGATGTTGAACTGCCACCTTAAAATACGCTCTAAAATTTCCTGCTTTATCACCGATGCCCTCCTTTCGGACAAGCTGCCACAGAAGTACATACCCCTCCTGGATAAGATCGCCGATCTCATATCCCGGTATCCTGCCGCGGTACATTCTTGCCGCATTGAGTATGATCGGCTTGACGATAGCTGACAGCTTCTCAAATGCCGCTTCGTCTCCGCTGCCTGCAAGACGGATAAGCTCCTCGATGCAGTGATTTTCAAATTTGTTTGTGCTCATAAAAAAGTCCTCCGTTTCTGTAAGATGCTTTTATCTTACACCAAAACGGAGGAAATGTATTTGCATACAGGCGGGGAAATAAAAAAGGCAACACCGCACTTTTTGCACGGCATTGCCTTAGACTTTCTTCCAGCGATATATCGTTGACGGGTCGCATTGCAGAAACATCTCAAATTTCCTGTCACCCGAGCGCACTTTGTCGATCATCCATTTGAGATACAGCTTACCTTTTTCAAAGCAATCGGGTCGCTCAATGTAGCGCTCCCGGCAGCTGGGGCAGTAATACCTTTGCAGCGGTACCATATGATCACCGCCGTATTTATCTCGGAACGACCTGCTCTCCGTGCCGTCCCTTGCGAGCATAACGGACGGACAAAACTCACAGAACGGGACTTTCAGCGACCAATACTCGTTTTTTTATATTGTGGTCGTATTTGAAATGGTAGTCGTTGTTTGCGAGTTTTAGGTAGATAGTTCTCATAAGAGTGCTCCTTTTGGTCTGTCATAATGGCAGATAATCACTGCTGAATAAATCAAGCCGCATAACAATAAAATGCGCTATAATTCCAGCTTATTTTCCTTCCTTTTTCGCCTTCATCTCGACCTCTTTTATCGTTTGCAGATAAGCCTCTTCTACCGGTGAGAGATTCTGCACGGTAAACTTCTGATACTCCTGTCTGGCCTTCTCCAGAGCCTGTGTATGGCTGACGGTGCCTGCGTCTGTCAACAGCTTCTCACCGGTCGTTTTCAGAAGGTTGTCCAAATGCTCTATGTAGTCGCTCATGTGCATAGGGTTGTGGCGCATCGCTTGTATTTCAGCAAAATCGAAATATCCCGAAACAAGATTGTTGAGGACTTTCAGCTCGTCCTCTGTCAGATAGTTCTTTGCCACACCGATATCCTTTGCTGTGGGAAAATCTCCGCTGAAAGAGGTCAGCCCCATAAAAGGCTTTTCGGCATCGGCACGCTCATAGATCACCTCTGCCGCCGTGTGACCGTGAGCCGCATAGTGCAGCTTGTTCTGGACCATTTTGAAGAAAGCGACAGACTCCGAGCTTTTGGGGTCATAGTCAACGCTTGTAGCATAAAGGTCGAGCACCTGCCTGTACATGACCTTCTCAGAAGAGCGGATATCTCTGATACGGTCAAGAAGCTCTTTCCAGTAATTGCCCCCACCAAGCTCTTTTAGACGGTCGTCGTCCATAGTGAAGCCCTTTATCATATACTCCTTCAGACGCTCAGTCGCCCAGCGGCGGAAATTAGTGGCGATCTTTGAAGTAATACGGTATCCTACCGAAATAATAGCATCAAGGTTATAGAAGTTTACAGTTCGTTTGACCTGTCTGCTGCCCTCTGTTTGAACTATTTCCATTTTGGAAATAGTTGAGTTTTCTGTGAGTTCACCTTCTTCATAAATGTTTTTAAGATGTTTATTAATGGCAGGTGTGTTGACTCCAAACAGCTCCGCCATCTGCTGCTGTGTCAGCCACACAGTCTCATCAACGAACCGCACATCTATTTTAGTATCACCGTTGTCATTCTGATAGATAATGATATCTCCCTGCTGATTTTCGGACATGGCAGTCACTCCTTGTGTTCATCTGTTTTAATTATACATTATCTCCAAAAACGTGTCAAGCTGATAATGAAGATGAGGTCAATTCCCCATTAAGTAAGGACGAAAGAATTATCTCCTTTGATGCTCTTATATCGCTGTAGTGATATAAAGACAATGAGTGGGCGAACATTTCGATGAATTGTATAAATAAGTACCGTAAAATAACCTATTCGTCCTTCCTCTTCTTCCTTATCGCAGCGAGTATTTCGTCAACATTGTCTGTGTTTGTAACACCGGGATAATCCTCTTGAAACTCAAGCAGTATATCCTTGTTCTCCGCTTCGATCTGACGGACTCGGGCATATTCTTTCTCATAGTTTCCTTTTGCTATGGCGTTCTCTATGAAAGCCCTGGAAGCCTCCGGAAGATCGTCATATGACCCGTAAAGCTCAGCGGCTGCATTTTTTATGATATCAAGAGACAGCGGTGTTCCTCTTTTTTCCTGCTCCCACAAAACACCTATCACATCTGACAAGTCATATTTATACTGTCTTCCTGCCATCAGCTTCATAACAAGAAGATATTCGCCGGTTACGGTCCTGAAGGTCACCACATTCGAGAACTTATGATAATAAACCGAATGCTCAATGATCTTAGGCGTATATGACGAGGTCTTCATAAAATCAGTGTTGAGCCAGCCGTTAGGAAGGCCGTATTTGTCCCCGACGAAGTTGATAGCCTCCTTCATTGAAGAAGATGCATTGATGACCGCGTCCATATCATAAGTCATCTCTCTGAAACCGTAGTTGATAAGGACGGATGCACCGCCGATCAGAATGACCTCAGCAGGAACAGCTTTACCGTTACGTTTCTTGAACTCTTTTGCAAGCTCTTTCAAATACATATCAAGATTATCTTTTGTAAACGGTTTGTCAGACAACGTTCCTTACCTCGCTTTCAATGATGTTGAACCTTCGGAACTCAGGTATAGCCTCCTGCTCCGCCCTACGCATCGGCTCTTCTGTTCCTAGCACCTGACAGCTCACCTGAACGCCCACCGGATAAATCGGCTTTTCAAGCCTCTGTTTGCGAATGTCGTTGTACTTTGTGCAAAGCGGTAAATTATTCTCTCTTGAAAGATAGTCAAGCATAGCCAGCAGGTACAGCGCTTCCGGATACCAGCGCCTCTTATATAATGTGCGGATCTCATCGTTCAGGAGAACAGACTCAATAAAACCCAGGTCTCCCATATCCTTCACATGATGACAGGTGTTGCTCTTGAAAACCTCAAAGCTGCTGCGCTGTTCCACCTTTGCAGATTCTATGATCGACTCAATGGAAACCCCAAGAGTCTGTGCAATTCTGTACAACGTGCCTGCCGAGCATTTTTCCAGATCAGCCTTGCCGCTGCATATATCATTGACTGTTGCCTGCGGGACACCGCTCTGCTTGCTCAAACGGTATTTTGTCATATTCAGTTTTGTCAGTTGTTCATTGATAAGCATAACACACACCTCCTCTATCTATATTATAACGGTTGACCGTCATAATTGCAAGCCCTTTTTACAAGATATTTGATGAAATTTTTGTGATAGAAGAAGACTGCATAATATGCCTTAAAAGCTTATCTCTCAATAGTGGTATTTCCTCCAAAGTGCAAATCCTGCACTTAGAAACACTCCCATTTGCACTTTGGAACTATAAAACCAAAATCACATATAAAATTCCCAGTAAATATTTTCCAAACAACATCGTTCTTATCATTCTCTATGCAAAAATATGAATATTACCATATATCCCCTATGTCTAAATCAAAGACTTTCTATGTCTATTTATCAGATTTTATAATTACAACAAGTAAATATCGACAAGTATTTTAACATAAAAATTCCCTCAGATCCCCACCTGCGCCGCTATGTAAAACACCTCGCAATGCCCGCATTTACGCACATTTGCGCGTTTGAAGCACCATTGTTGTTCTGCCCCCATCATATTGACCATCTGACCGCCGACCGAGCCTGCCTCACGGGAGGTGAGGTCGCCGTTGTAGCCCTGCTTGAGGTTTACGCCTACCTCGTTGGCTGCTTCCATCTTAAATCTGTTGAGGGTCTCTCTGCCCTGCTGTGTTGTGATACCTTTCATTTTCGTTTCTCCTTTTGATTTATTCGGGCTTGCGATTATATTGTGTGGAGCGCTCTTTAAATTATCACAGGTAATTTATGCCGATATAAATGCCGCTGATATTGCTTTTTGGCAGGAAATATTTTGTGCGGTGTTGCCTTAATGCATTTTTCAGCTTTAAGCGGCATTTTGAGCTCAAAGATCATATCAATGAATATTATGACGGATATGTGCAATAATATTTATGTCCAAAAAACATTATTTGGCTATTTCATAAAGAAAGGATCTTTGATATGAAAAAGTATCTGGCTGTCACTGTCTGTGCGCTTTCTGCGGCTGCAGTGTTCACTGCCTGCTCTATGAGCAGCAATGAGGAGGACTCCTCAGGACTTTACAATGAGGGCTCTGCAATGACCACCACAAGCGAAACAGCAGTGACAACATCTAAAAGCACATCGAGGACCACTACCTCGAGAAGAGAAACTGCTTCAAGGACCGAGACATCACGCAGAGACAGCTCTGTAAGAGAACGTGATGACGACAGCTCCGAGGGTGACTCGGTAATGAACAGCGTCGAGGAAGGTCTTGACGATGTTATCGACGGCGGCGAAGAGGTCATCGACGATACCCTTTCCACAGGCCGTGAGGTCATCGACGACGTAATGTAGCAAAAAACGGGCGGATAACCTCCGTCCGTTTTTACTTACAAAATATACGCAAAATAAGCGCAGTACCCTGCCAGCAGCACTGCTCCGCCCCAGCGTTCAAGGCGCTTGCTTTTGGCGGCACATAAAAGCAGGGCGAGTCCTGCGGCAGCTGCTATCAGCATATCTGCCCTGAAATTTTTTGCGAAATTAATGGGGATCATCAGCGAAGATGTGCCGATAACGAAAAGTATGTTGAAAATATTGCTGCCGACTATGTTGCCGATAGCTATGTCCGCATTGCCCTTCCCGGCGGCTGAGACCGAGGTGAAAAGCTCGGGCAGCGATGTGCCCAGGGCAACTATGGTGAGCCCTATGAAGCGCTCGCTCATGCCGAAAATGCGTGCCAGCTCACTTGCTGCGTCTACCGCAAAGTCGCTGCCGAAAACTATCATCACAAGTCCCAGCAATGTGAATATCACCGACCTTGCCACCGATAGCTGCCTGCTGTTCTCATCGGTCTCCTGCGGGTCTTTTTTTGCCATTATAAAGAGGTAGGCAAGGTACGCCGCAAAGGCTGCCCAGAGTATCACACCGTCAAGCCGCCCCACTGTGCCGTCAAGCCCCAGCAGCAAAAGCAGACCTGTTATGGCTATCATAAACGGTATCTCGATGATAATGGTGGAGCGCTTCAGCGCTATTGGCACGATAGCGGCTGCCAGACCCAGTATGACCAGCACGTTAAGTATGTTTGAGCCCACCACATTGCCGATAGAGATATCGGCGTTGCCCTTTACCGCACCTGTGATGCTCACCGCCGCCTCGGGGGCGCTGGTGCCCATAGCCACTATTGTCAGCCCTATTATCAGCTCGGGTATGCCGAACCTTTTGGCTATCTGCGATGCTCCGTCAACGAAAAGATCTGCGCCCTTTACCAGCATGACAAAGCCCAGTGCCAGCAAGATGATCTGCAAAAAAATGTGCATTAAAAAAACCTCCTGTCAGGCAGGAGGTCTTGTTCGTTTTCTGAAAACAGCGACACTCCTACCGTAATTAAACGATAGAAGTTTCGCCGATTATTTACACACCGGATGACCCTTGACTATGCTGCCTCAGGCTATCGTGCTGACGGAAATGTATACAGAGCTTTCCTCTGCCGGCTACTTCCTTCTTACAAATACCAGTATAACACTTTTCCCCCGACTTGTCAATGTTTGTCCTCGGGCGGAACGGCTCATTTCCCCCACCTGTGCCTCTAGAAGCAAGAAACCAAAGGCAAGAAGCAAGAGTCCCCTTTTCAGACTTTGTTTGATTGGGAAATTTCTTGCCTCTTGCTTCTTACCTCTTGCCTCTAATAGCTGGGGGCG
>CALCRR010000077.1 GCA_937894495.1 uncultured Ruminococcus sp.
GAGTATCATCATTTTGTAGGAGCTGTCAGAGGTGAGCCGCTCGTAATCTGTACGCAGCTTTTTCAGCGAGTTCTCATCGAGCCTTGAAGCCGACTTTAAAAAGCCCTTTTTGTTGCCGCCCGTCTGCATCAGCATACCCTCGAATTTCAGCATTTTATATCTCAGGTCGAGCATTCTGCCGTTGGTCTCAACTATCGACTTTCCCCTGAAGCCGTCGGTGGTGTTTCTGCACAGCTTCAAAAATTCCCATTCAAAATATCTCCTGCCGCCCACAAAAAAATCTGCGTCCTTGAATATGGGGTCTGAGTTCTTGGCTACCGTAACATACAGCTTGTCCACATAATGCAGAGAAGTCCACCGACCAAGGGGTTTGTTTATATAGATATATCCGCTGCCGTCAAAATAGTCTGTCACCCAGGCTTTCTTCATCTGGTAGGCATCGAGCGTATCGCCTGTGCTGTCATTTAAGAGCGACAGCCTTTCATCGTCAGTTATCTCCTCGGTGTGTACCACATCGCCCTCTTTTGTCTCACGGTAGAGCTTTATGGGGACTCTGGCGCAGATACTGCTTATAAAGTCTATAGATGCGCTCACCGCAGGTATTTCCAGCGCCTGCTCAAAGGTTATGCCCTTATACCCTGCCCCCAGCCACTTTGCCACCTCGCTTATAAGCTCCGTGTCATCGACCCTGAAGCCCTCGCCTTGGCGCTGTTCTTTCTTGTTTTTTCTGCGAAATATCGCCATTTTTATCACCTCTATCACTCAGAGCATAAAAAAGCGTTCTGATCTCTCAAAACGCTTGACAATTTATTTAATTGTGGTATAATATAGATAAAAGAAGGGTACTGCACACAGTGACACAGTCACCGTTAGCCTTGCGGCTTCAGCGGTTCTCCCTCAGTTTGTTATTTCGATAAGAAATAGCCGCACTTTTGGAAGGGGGCGGCTATTTCTTTTTATTATTGTTGGCAATCGCCAGATCTACTATGTTTATCACTACGTTAATTAGTGTAAGTATCTCCAATACGCTCATGCAACTCACCCCCTTGCGAGGGAAAGATTGAACCGCCTTTGCCGCTTATGTACAGCACCCACAGTAATAATACCATAAATGCTGTAATTTGTCAATTGATTTTCCAGCCACCGGCACTCTAAACACCAGCGACCGACGGCTCAGTATTGTATAAAAAATCCGCCTCCATCATAAAGCAGCTCGTTATAGTTGAGAAGAAAAGCCGCATCTATTATGGCAAATACCATATCTATCTTGCCTGCCGAGCGTTTTTTGTTCACATAGCGATGCATATTGGTGTCATAGGTACATCTGGCATTTCTTATGTTTATCTCCAGCATCTGATTTTGCTCATAGCAGAACATCTGATTATACACATATTCGTATATAAGCTTTATGGGCAGGTGCAGCACCGAGCTGTGCTGGGTTATATCTACGCACTCCACAGGCTCATCAGCCGACTCCAACCTCTGTATGGTAGAAAGTGCGTCACGCCTGTCATATCCCAGCTGAACTATTTCCACTCCATAACGCTCACGCAGGCTCAGTATGAACTCCTCTATCTCGCCGTAGTCCACTATCTCGCTGAATTCATCACCTGTGGCGAAGCACACGCCGTCACGCACGAGCTTTTCATAGTCAACGTGCTCCTTGGTAGATTTTATCTCCATTCTGCCCCTGGGTATAAAGCCCCAGACCTTAGCGTATATCCTGTCCTCCCACAAAGTGAGCATAGCAACAGCTGTGTTGTCCTCCGACTGTGCAAGATCCACCCCCAGATAAACACGCTTGCCCCTCCAGAACTCATCATTTTCAGGCACCGCGCACCTTTTGAACTTATCTATCTCGATATACCCCTCTGTACCCATGCTCTGATACTGTATGTTACAGTGCTTGCAGAGAAAATTCTCACGCTTGTTGGGGTAAAGTATCGCCTTGGCACGCATTTTCACAATAGCGTCGAACACCCTCTGATCGTGGCAGGCAACGGGGTTTGACTGGAAGATAACATCATTCTCGGTCTGCCATTTTGGTATAAGCTCCTCATCGGGCTCATACAGCAGAGCAAAAACTGTCGGGTCGCTTATCACTCCGTCGAGTATCTTCTTTGCAAAGTCTGTCTCATCGCTGAATACATTGTTCTCGTTGGGATACTGGGTGCTTATGATAATGCCCAGCTTGTTTCTCAGGGTTATCTGAGATGAGCGCATAGCCTCAACGGGATAGGTGTCCAGTGCGCCTGCTTCGTCTGCGAGAAAAATATTAGCGAGCTTACCGTCCATCTTGTCGTTTGAATAGGCAAGAGGGGTATACTCGCTTTCATTGAGCTTGCACCTTATCATTTCTCTGGTAATTTTAAAATGCTTTACCAGAGCAGGAGAGCTCTTTATTATTTTTCTTACTGCCAGTCTGAGCTCGCTTGACAGCTTATAATCGGGAGCGACTGAGAAAAATCTTGAAAAATCAGGCTCGGTCAGCATACCGATCAAGAAGATCACCGCACTGTTAAAGGTCTTGAAATTTTTGCGGCATATTTCAAGTATTATCGTCTCATACAGCCTTGTCCCGTCTGTTTTGAGGGTACAGAAGGCTGCCGTTACCAGAAAATGCGCATAGGGCTCCAGCCCGTTATACAGCGGCACTCTCAGATCGGGGTGTACCATAGCTTTAAGCAGTCTGCGTATCTGCTTAAACTTTCTCATGCTCACATAACAGTCTGCTGCTTTGCCGTCTGCGATACCCAGCCACTGCACCGCCTGTTTTCTTACATACTTAGGCACCTTTGAGCTGCCGCCGTATGCGCACCAGTATGCATACTTATATGCTTTTGTGTCCTCTATCCTCATGTCTGCACTTTGCTTTCACCGACCTTTTCAGGGCATAAGAAAACCGCCTTTGCAGGGCGGTCAGTTATTATATTCGTCATTTGCAATTCTTTGTGCTTCATATACCGTCATCATCATCACCTGCGGTATCGGCTGTCACCTTTTCATCAACGCTGTCAAAGTCGGCTGTGTCCTCATCTTCTCCCTCATCGTCATCGGCTCTGAGCGCTTCTATGAGAGGGTCGGTCTTAGCCGCAGCTGCGTTCATGTTCGCAAGCTTTGCCCTGCTCTGGGGAGACAGGCACAGCTCGTTGCTGCACCTGAAAAAGTCACTCATATACTGCTTGCGTGATGACATGAAGGCGGTGCTCCCAAGCAGTGTGGGGTCCTCACTTATGCACACATCTATGTACCTGAGCATATCCACAGCCACCGCACACTGAGCCAGTACAGAGCTGTCCAGAGCGCACAGTATCTGCGCATTTTCAAGCTCCTTTACGATAAATTTGAATATTTTTTTCTGCTCCTTTGTAAGATGCCTGGGTGGGGTGACTTTTTTATTTTCGCCCTGCAGGCTCTGCTCACCTGCAAGCCTGTTTTTGCGTTCTTCGTCAGTTAAATGCTTTGCTGTTACAGCTGCACTTTTGGCAGGTCTGCCCATTTTTTCTCACCTCAAAATTTCATTTAGGGAAAATTTTCTGTTCAGAGGGCCCCATTTGGTGGTCGCAGTGTTTGACAAAAATTAAATTTTTGGCGGGGGGGCGCAAAAATGAACAGTTTATTAACATTTCATATAGCCGAAACATTTTGTGCCTTTTCTTGCTCCTCAGCGATATCAAGCAATATCTCGGCGGATATTCGCCCGTTTTCAGCCAGCTCATGGTGATAGCTGCACAGAGAGATAAGATCATAACTGTCCAGCCGCCTGTCAAAGTCGGCTTCAAGAGAAATGATGTGGTGAACGGCGTCGGCAGCTGTCAGCTCCTTACGGTCGGTCATCACACCTCGCTTGCACAGCTGGCAAAGTCCCAGGTCTCTGCGAAGTATCTCACTGCGCTTGCGCTTCCAAAGCCTACTGCCTCTGAATCTATATTTAGCGTCCTTTTGCTTGTCATAAGATATCTTAGGCTTATTTTTACAGACATGATCTCTCTCGCAGACCCGTCCGCAGTATCGGCATATTTTTTTCATACTTCCCCCCAAACAAAAAGCCCCGACGCCAGCCGGGACTCTCTGCAAATATAAGGAGATTAAAAAATGAAATGAAAACCAAATGGTGCCGCCCACGGCTCATGCGCCGTTATGCAGCATACGGAGCTTTCGCCCCGTTGATGTGCGA
>CALCRR010000078.1 GCA_937894495.1 uncultured Ruminococcus sp.
TTGAACGGGTCTAGGTAGCTAAGGTGCAGGGCGTTTTTTTCTATGCCTGCGGTGGCGGCGGGTTTTAGTATGCGCAAAATTATCTCAGCGCCTTTAAGACCCTCTGCCTCATCGGCGGCTATCTCGGCGCCTGCCTTTTTGTAATCCTCATCGGAAAAGCCGCTTTTCACGCCTGCGCCGCTGACTACCTTGAACTCATAACCCATTGCAGTCAGCTTTTTTATATCGTCGGGAATGACCGCAACTCTGGTCTCCAGCGGGTCATTTTCCTTACAAACCAAGATCTTTTTCATATGAAAACTCCTTTCGGGAACTTGATAGCACACCCTTTATAATAACACATTATGGCAGTGTATTTTAAGTATAATTTATTAATTTTATAATAACTTTATATTTACGAATATAGCGCAGGCTACTCCCTATTATATTCACACAAAGGCAATGCTGCCAACGGCTGGGGGACTATCCGCAGCTTTCGTTAACAAAAAATTAACACATTCTTGGCTGATATGTGATATAATAAGTAAAATCTTTAATTATTTAAAAAGGAGTTATACTTATGAAGAAAGAATTTTCAAAAAGGCTGATCGCAGCCGCATTGGCAGTTTCCGCAATGGTATCGGGAACGGTCCTTACAGCTTCGGCAGGCGGAGACCAGTATGTGATGAATGGGTATGTATGTAACAGCCGACAGATCATCAATTACTATGGTTCAAGCGAAATTATTGCTTTGCCGAGAAGCAATAATCTGACTGAGGTCGCTGATTTCGGAAGACATTCCCCGAACTTCTCATTCAATATGGCAAGAACCGATGATTTCCTTTTCCTGAACAATGTTGTTCCTGCTATCCCCAAGCAAATCGCAGTCCCCAAACAGATAACAGTTTATCAAGATGTGCCGAGCTTAGGCTATTATTCTGTAATGCATGACGATGTTTATCTGGACGGTAACTATCACGAGGACAAAGTTGAATGCATTAAAAGCAAGGACTGTGTGATCTATTGCTACAAAGGCAGTTCGGCTGATAAATATGCACAGGCATACGGATTTAAAACATCGTACATAAAATCAGAGACCATAGGCGACTATAATCAGGACGGCAAATTCAACAGTGCCGATGCTATGAGCATTATTGCAGCTGCCAAAAAGACGGTCAAGCCCAACGCAGGTCAGCTGCTGCTCTCCGATATCAACGGCGACGGCTCGGTGAACTCTGCCGATGCCATGAGGGCGGTGGCAATGGCTAAAAAGTCAAAATAAGTAAAAGCTCAAAAAAACAGTTCAAGGCGCTTTTGTCAGATCACCTGCAAAAGCGCCTTTTTTACTTAGCGGCAAAACAAAAGCCGCACCCCCAACGAGTGCGGCAAAAGTTTAATTAAAAATCAGTCAAAAAGCGAGTCAGCTGCGTCCTTCAGACCCTCAACAGCGTCCTCGGCAGCCTCTGCTATATCTTCAACTGCGTCCTCAGCTGCATCAGCAATATCCTCTGCTGTCTCAGCTGCTTCCTCGGCAGCATCTTCAGCGCCTTCAGCTACCTTATCAGCCAGATCTACGTCCTCAACAGGCTCCTCCACCTTGTCAAGATCCTCCTCGGGAGTTGTCTCTTCGTCGATGCAGTCATCGAAATCGTCGTCGAGATCCTCGTAGTCGTAATCCTCAAGCTCCTTACGCTTCTTATAAGCAGCAATAGCTGCTGCACCGCCTGCTACAGCGCCGACAGCAAGCACAGCCTTTAACAGATTTCCCATTTTGAACACTCCATTTCTTAATAAATTGTCTAATGCCATATAGAATTAGATTGTTTATAGTATACCACACTCTGTGCAAAAAATCAAGTATGCCGTATCAATTAGCTGAAATTTTCGTCATATTGCGCAAAAATTATAGACATTTTATTACAAGGGTGACAAACCATAAGCTAAATCAGAAGCTGCTTCTACATATTCCCCGTCAGGCTCATTATAATGCTGAGCGCCGCTATGGGGGCGGTCTCGCACCTTAGTATCCTGCTGCCCATGCCGATGACCTCTGCGCCTGCTGCGGCACAGCTATCCGCCTCCGACTGCTCAAAGCCGCCCTCGCTGCCTATGAACAGACCGATGGTCTTAACATTGCTTTTCACCGCATCACGCAGGTTTTTTCCGCCCTTTTCATAGCAGATCAGTGCCAGCTCATTTTCGCACAAAAGCTTTTGGGCTTGTGCAAAGGTCGTGAGCTCCGTCACGGCGGGGACTATGCTCCTGCCGCACTGCTTGGCGGCTTCAAGGGCTATTTTATTCAGCCTTTCAAGCTTTTTGCCAAAGCTTTTACCGTCGGGTCTTGAAACGCACCTGCTTGTGAGCACAGGGCATATCTCGCTGACCCCCAGCTCCACCGATTTCTGGACTATCAGCTCCAGCTTGTCGCTTTTCGGCATTGCCTGAAAAAGCGTTACCCTGACGTCCGGCTCGGTGACGCTTTCCCTCACCCCCTGCACCTTTAAAGTACACAGCCGGTCTGAAATGGTCTCTATCACGCAGCTGTAGTCCCTGCCGCCGCTGCAAAGGGTCAGCTCGTCCCCCAGCCTCATTCTCAGGCTCCTGCCGATGTGAACAGCGTCCTGCCCCCTTATCAGCGCAGTGCTGCCGTTTATGTCATCATCACTAACGAAAAATCTAGGCATGATCGTCCTCCGTTTAATTATACTGATAATACTATACCACAAAAACTTGCAAAAGTAAAGGAAAAAAATTCTTAGCAAGGGTCATTCTGCTTGACAAAAGAGGATTAATGTGGTATTATTATTTTAGTTAGAAAATTCTAATCAATAACTGTGCAGTTCGCCGCAGATCGGCTGATCTTATGCTTTTGCAGAGGGCGAAATGCGCAAATACTTTTAAAAGGAGTAATATATTATGGATTACTTGGAAATCGAAAAGGTAGTCGGACGTGAAATTCTTGATTCAAGAGGAAATCCTACAGTTGAGGCTGAGATCACTCTTGCTGACGGTACAGTTGCAAGAGGTACAGCTCCCAGCGGCGCTTCCACAGGTGAGTTCGAGGCTCTTGAGCTGAGAGACGGCGGCGAGAGATATCTGGGCAAGGGCGTTCAGAAGGCTGTTGAGAACATCAACACCACTATCGCTGAGACTATCGTTGGTATGGACGCTTCCGACATCTACGCTGTTGACGCAGCTATGATAAAGGCTGACGGCACTAAGGATAAGTCTAACCTGGGCGCTAACGCTATCCTTGCAGTTTCTATCGCTACTGCAAGAGCAGCTGCTACAGCACTTGATATCCCTCTTTACAGATTCCTCGGCGGAATCCAGGGCACAAAGCTGCCTGTTCCTATGATGAACATACTCAACGGCGGTGCACACGCTGACAGCGCTGTTGATACTCAGGAGTTCATGGTCATGCCTGTTGGCGCTCCCACCTTCAAAGAGGGTCTGCGCTGGTGTGCAGAGGTGTTCCACAACCTCAAGAAGCTGCTCAAGGATATGGGCGACGTTACAGCTGTAGGCGACGAGGGCGGCTTTGCTCCCAACAGCCTCAAGAGCGATGAAGAGGCTATCGAGAAGATCCTTGAAGCTATCAAGGCTGCAGGCTTCGAGCCCGGCAAGGACTTCATGATCGCTATGGACGCTGCTTCATCAGAGTGGAAGAGCGAGAAGGGCAAGGGCTTCTACAAGCAGCCTAAGAGCGGCAAGGAGTTCACATCTGACGAGCTGATAGCTCACTGGGAAGCACTTGTTGACAAGTATCCTATCATCTCCATCGAGGACGGCCTTGATGAAGAGGACTGGGAAGGCTGGGTAAGAATGACCGAGAAGATCGGCAGCAAGGTACAGCTGGTAGGCGACGACCTGTTCGTTACCAACACAGAGAGACTTTCAAAGGGTATCAAGCTGGGTGCAGCTAACTCTATCCTTATCAAGCTCAACCAGATCGGTTCAGTTTCCGAGACTCTCGAGGCTATCAAGATGGCTCACAAGGCCGGCTACACAGCAATTTCTTCACACAGATCGGGCGAGACAGCTGATACAACCATCGCTGACCTTGCAGTAGCACTGAACACCTGCCAGATCAAGACAGGTGCTCCCAGCAGATCTGAGAGAGTTGCTAAGTACAACCAGCTCCTCAGAATTGAAGAGCAGCTGGGCGCAGCAGCTGATTATCCTCAGATGGGCGCTTTCAACGTTAAGAGATAAGCTTTTAACACCGAAATTTCAATATTAGGGCTCTGCACCCGTGCGATCAGGCTCGGGGCAGAAAAACAGCAATGTTTAAGGCACTTTTGTCGGGAGACTGACAAAAGTGCCTTTTCTTTACTTTATAGAGCGTCCGCCCTGCGGACTGATATAAGATCACACCGCAGGCGAACACTGATCATTTCGCTGCGCCTACGGCTGCTCTGTCCACTCGCAGATATAGCCGAAGCTTGACAGGGGCGCGTCATTATCGCCCAGCTCGTTGGTATCAAGCCAGTAACCGCCGTGGCAGCTCCACTCGCCGAAGTCGATATCCTTAGCAGCCAGCCTTACCGCATTCTCCGAGTCCTGATAGTTATCGGGCTGGTTGTCATCCCACTGGGTGAATGAGAAGCTTGTGCCGTCTGTCCAGCGCCATGTGCTGCCTGCACGTACAAGTCCTATCCAGTAATTCTCACTGCTGCCCAGAATGCCGTTTACAAAGTCCTGCTCAGCCTGCGACTCTATAGAAACCAGATGACCCCCAAGCTCTGCGCACTTGTTTTCGCACTCGGTCTGGGTGGCATTGGCGTTATCATACACCTTGTAGTAGTGTCCGCCGAAGCTTATCAGGTCCTCGATCTCCGCCTTCTGTGTGGGAGCTGTGGTGTTATTGCCCACAAGATAAGCCAGGTGGTCCTCCTGCGACTCCCACTCGATTATATAGCCGAAGCTTGAAAGTGGGGCGTCATTATCGCCCAGCTCGTTGGTATCCAGCCAGTAGCCGCCGTTGCAGCTCCACTCGCCGAAGTCGATATCTCTTGCTGCCAGTCTTACAGCGTCCTCCGAGTTCTCATAGTTATCGGGCTGGTTATCGTCCCACTGGGTGAATGAAAACTCGGTGCCGTCTGTCCAGCGCCAGCTGCTGCCGTCACGCACAAGACCTATCCAGTAGTTATCCTTGCTGCCCAGAATGCCGTTTACAAAGTCCTGCTCCTCCTGAGACTCTATAGACACCAGATGACCGCCCATTTCGGCACAGACACTTTCAGCTCTGGACTGCGAGTAAGAGTCAGCGTCATCTATCGCTTTGTAGTAGTGACCGTTAAACTCCTTCGAGCCGTCATCGGGCACAGGCTGCACCTCGGGCTCCTCTTCCTCCACAGGCTCGGTCTCGGCTGGCTCAGTCTCGGCTGGCTCAGTCCGGGTCTCGCCCCGCTCCTCTGCCTCCTCGGCTTCGGCAGCTTTCTCCATTCGCTTTGCCCTTTCCTCCTCGGTCTCCTCGTCCTCATCAGACTGAGCCGCGGTGCTGCCCTTGGTATCCTCATCATCTTCGGTATCGCCGCAGGCAGCCAGCACCGAGAATGACATTGTCACGCAGACAGCCAGTGCAAACAGTTTTTTAAGCTTCATGTTAGTATCTCTCCTATCAAAAATTATTATTTAGTTCAGGGAACCGGTCCCGAAAATACTATGTGTATATTCTACCACATTCTTCCCTATTTTTCAAGTGTCCTCGCCTGAAACCGCAATGATCTCAGTTTCCCATGCAGGGTAATACCTGTCCTGGCGCATATAAAAGCGGTAGCCGCAGCCCAGACTGTTTATGTAAAGGGGTATGTCTATATAGTCATAGCAGCGGTGATAAACTGCGCACCTGAGCTTTGGAGTAAAGCCTTTTATGGTCTTTTTTGAGCCCTCCAGCGCAGGTATGTCAGCGCCCTCAACGTCGTATTTTATGTAGGTGCAGCCGCTGCCTGCCAGGACTGAGTCAAGGCTTCTGGCGGCTGTTTTGCCGCTGCCGCTCTCATCAAGCCTTGCCTGCCTGCCCGAGCCGCCCTCAAACGATAGCTGGGTATCACAGCTCCATGCGGCGGCGTTGATAAAGCTTATGCGGTCAAAGCTCAGGCAGCTTTTTACGCATTTCTGAAAATTTCGCTTTTCGGGCTCAAGGGCATAGATATGCTCATACCGTCCGCCTGCCGCCTTAATAAACGACCTTACAGTATCGCCGTTATAAGCCCCCAGGTCGCAGTACACCTCGTTATCCCCCGTTTTTACAAGGCTGTCCTTGTCGTTTGAAAATATCTCTCTCAGGTATGATAATCTGCCGCTTATCTTATACTCGCTGAGCTTTAAAAACACCCTTCTCGACTGCTCGTCTGCAAGCAGGTCATAAGCCTTTGCCGCCCTGTGAAGATCATCAAGAAAGGTCTGCTTATCAAAAGCCCTGTCCCCTGCCACCGAAACATCGGGCGCCAGCAGCAGGTGGCGTTTTTCAATACTCTCTATCCTGCTCATAACATCGGGCAGGTCTGTGCCGAAGCCCAGCAGCACTGTCAGCTCGCCGCTTTCCTTTTCAGCCTGCGCCAGACTTTTCACCTTATAGCCGCAAAAGCTCTGCCCTCTCACAAAGTCATCGCTGGCGAACACGCCTGTTACGGCGATACCGTTATCTCTGCACCACCCCAGCATTTTCTCGCCGCCGCTGCCCATGCCGTAGATATACACAGGCAGCCCTGCCGTCCTAACCCTGTCGGCGCAGCTTTCAAGGGCTTCAAGCTCCTCATAATGATCTTTAAGACCGCTCATACTTATCCTCCGCAAAAAAGGCGCAGTTGACCTGCGCCTTCAGCTTTAAAAAATAATTAATCTATCAATAATGGTCATCAAAGTGGTCATCATGGTCGATATCGTGGTCGATATCATGGTCATAATGATCGCCGTAGCCGCCCAGACCTATCATATCTCTGCCCCTGGTGCGGTATTTATCTCTGTTGATGTTGATATGCTTATCGAGCTGAGCCAGCACATCTCTTGCATTTTTAACAGATTTTATCTCCTTAACGGGAGTATCGACGTCCCTGACGTTCATAACTATGGTGCCGCAGCCGAACATTCTCTGTCCAAAGGGGAGCACCAGCTTTTTATCGGTAACACGGTAAAGCTCCAGCTCGTCCTCCTCAACGCTGAGAAAGCCCTTGCGGGTGATGAACTTGCTCTCGGTGAGAAAATATCTGGTAAATGATAACGGCAGCCCGAAAATGGTTCTTTTCTTATCTGTCCAAATGTAATCTATCAGGTCTTTTTTCAATTAAAGCACCCCTTTTACCTAAATTGTACTTTTAATATACCACAATTAAACCCATTTGTCAAGGTCCTCGGGCGGACGGCTCACGCCAAACGCACGAACAAATATTCTTAAAAAATTCTCCATTCGTTGTTGCCAA
>CALCRR010000079.1 GCA_937894495.1 uncultured Ruminococcus sp.
CCCGCCACACCAGAGTGCGGCAGGTGGGGGAAATATCATGTGTTGTCGATTATGAAATTCTGCCAGTAGAGGCAGTATTCGGCGTTCATGTGTATGCCGTCGGTGGAGGCTTCCTCGGGGAGGTAGCCGTTCTCGTCGGCAACGGCTGCCGAGCAGTCGAGATAATTAAGACCCATTTCGTCTGCCACCTCGCTGATAGCCTCGCTGAAAGCACGGGCATTGGCGTTGTTCACCGACTCACCCTTTGCGTCCTGAGAAGCTGTCAGAGGCAGTATGCCCACCAGGTAGATAGTGGCGTCGGGCTGCAGGTCTCTTATAGTCTGCACCATTTCGGTGTAGTGCTCCTTAAAAACGTCGATATAGGGCCAGCCCATCTCATTGGTGCCGAAGCTTATATAAACTCTGCCAAACTGCCTTGCGCTGAGAGCCTGGGTGAGTGAGCCTGTGGTGCCGTCCCCGAGGCTGAGGTCGTAGGAGGTAAGCACCGTGTCGATATTGATACCCACGGCGCACAGGAAGGTCGCCTGGGGCATATCGGTGCTGTTCATCATACCCACCGTTCTCGAGTCGCCTATGAACACAGCGTCCGAGAGGTCATCGGCGGTGTCTGTAGGTCTTTCATAGGGGTGCACGAACAAAGATGTATCAACAGCCTCGCTGTCCGTCTGTGAGCTCTCCTCAGCGGCTGACGAGGGTTCTTCCTTCTTCTCCTCTTTTTTGGCTTTTTCAGCCTTTTCTTTTTCAGCTTTTTCCTTAGCCGCATTGCTCGCCTTAATATTGGCAGCCTTTATAGCTTTTTGCTCGGCAACGGCGGCGTGGACCGACCACCCTACTGTGAACACCATACAAAGCAGGCAGAGGGCGGTTATTATATTCTGCTGAGCACGTACCCGTTTTTTCCTCAGCAAAGCCAATTTCTGTTCCATATACTACCTATCCTTAAACTGCATAAAACTGCATATAAATACTATGCTTATCATAACACATTTTCATACTTATTTCAAGTATATTTTTATCCAAATTTTCTTATATTTGATAACTCATTTCGACACAGAGGACAAATAATGCACGGCGGTGGGCAGCAAAAAGGCACTTTTGTCATGACCTTAACAAAAGTGCCTTGATAAAACTGATTTTACTGCGCCTGCGCTTATGATGTGAAGCCCGGCTAAGCAATACTGCGAAACTGCGAATTTTTTATGCGCTCAGCCAGCTCAGACACGGGCAGACCCACCACATTGAAGAAATCACCGTCTATTTTTTCTGCCAGAAGTGCGCCGTAGCCCTGTATGCCGTATGCGCCTGCCTTATCCATAGGCTCACCGCTGGCGATATAGGCGTCTATGGTCTCATCGCTGAGCACCCTGAATTTCACCTTAGTGACCTCTGTAAAGCTCAGCTCCTTACTGCCGCAGCGGACGGTAACGCCTGTGCGGACCTCATGCACCTTGCCCGACAGGGTCTTCAGCATATCTCTGGCGTCCTGCTCGTCGGCAGGCTTGCCCAGCAGCTTGCCGTCACAGATGACCACTGTATCGCAGCCTATCACCAGCGAGCTCTGGTAGACCCCTGCTATGCACTCGCACTTTTTCTTTGAAAGATACTGGGCTGCTTTCTCGGGGGCGATATCATCGGGCAGCGTTTCGTCACAGTCGGCAGGTATCACCCTGAATGATGTGCAGATATACTCCATAAGCTCCTTCCTTCTGGGCGAAGCAGAAGCCAGTATAACATCGTACTCGTTAAGAATATCCCTTATGGTCAAGCTGCAGACCTCCTTAATATCCCCACTGCTGCTCGGTCTCGGGCTGCCAGTAGGTCTCCTGCTGCCATGTTGTCTCGGCAGGGTAGTCGGTATAATACTCGGTATATGCCGTAGTATCGTCGGGCTGCCAGGTATAGTCATAGGCGGCGGTAGTATCCGTCCACTGATAGTCCTGCGCAGGCTGAGTCTCGGGCGCCTGGGTATAGACAGGTTCTGTCCACTGGGTATACTCGGTGGTCTCGGGCTCTTCATAATAATAATATTCGCTTGTGGTGGTTGTTGTTACAGCCTCGGCAGTAGTTTCTGCGGTCTCTGCGGTGCTGTCATCTGTATCATTGGTCTCCTCGCTGACCGTATACTCGCTGGGCTCGGAAAGCCCCAGGGTCGCACCGACGTAGTAATGTGTAAGTATCTGGTCGTAGGTCCAGCCGTTCTCGGCATAGTAATGGGCTCCCCACTGGGACATACCCACGCCGTGGCCCCAGCCGCTGGAGCGGAAGGTAAAGGTGCCGTCCTTATAGGAGATGGTGAGGGCGTTGGATTTGAGCCCCACCAGGTTACACAGCCCGTTGCCTGTGAGGGTACACTCGCTTCTGCCGTCGATGGTGATCTTACCCACATATTTCACGCTGTAGACCTCGTCGATGGTGAACCACTTGGTAACGTCATCAGAGAGAGCTATGCCGAAGCGGTTTTCAAGCATAGCCCTGACCTCGTCACGGGTATAGGTCTTTACCACCTCCCAGTCGGGTCCCTGGTTATCGAACTCGCTCTCGACGCATTTAAGGTAGGGGTAGTCGATGCCCCAGATATCCTTGGCGGTGGTACTGTAGCCTGCTGACGATGCTGAATATACGGCGTTGATTATCTCGCCGTCATAGATCATAGCCTGACCCTCGACCGAGTTCACTATATTTTCAAGCTTTGAGGAATAGCCGTATCTGAGACCGATAGTGGGTGTCAGACCTATGCTCTGGTTAAATCTCAGGTGGGAATATGCTGCGATTATCTGGGCTTTTATGGCGTCATCGTCCCAGGTATCGCCTATCTCGTTATTGACCATAAGGCAGAGCAGCTCATGCCCGTTCATAGTCAGGGTAGAGCCTGAGTTTTCATCATGCACTCTGAAATACTCATTTGCGACGCTTCTGGTGGCGGTGAAATTCAAAGGCGATCGTTTTTCGGGCTCATAGATAAGGGTATCGTCGTCGGGGAAGGGCACTGTGAAGTCGTTGGGGTCGATTATCTCCTCGCTGACGTTCTCGACGGTCTTGGTTTTTATTCTCACGGCGGTCATATCATACTCGCCGATAGCTGCTTTTTTAAATTTTGTAAAGGTGAGGTTTTTTACCTCAGTCTTTGAGTTTTTTATTCTCAGCTCGCTTGCTCTCATGCTTCCGCCGAAGAGCTGTGCGCTATGTAAAACAGGGCTGATATCCGGCTCTTTTATTTGGTCGTCAGCATTTTCTGCGAGGCTTTTCGCAGCCTGCAGGTCCTGCTTTTTATGGTTAAAGGCATTGTCGGTAAGGGCAAGTCCTCCGCATATGCCTGCCATGGCGACCCCCACAGCCAGCATACGCAGGTGCGCTGCTGCTGCTTTCAGGTTTACTGCATTGTTTTGTTTCTTATCTTTTCTCATAGATATTCCCCTGTTTGCGCCTTGAGCTGGGGCTCTGCCCCAGACCCTGCAAGCCGTCTGGCGCCCGGCTTGACCCTGCGCTTTATTTCGCTATACTTATGTCCGTGTGGTGACCATTGTGCCGCTTGGTTTCAAGAGTGCGTAATCGCACTTTTGGGGTTGTTTTTTAGCTGCCGCAACGGAAGAGACCGATTTCGTTCCTACTTCTTTTGCGCCTTTCACCGCACGCTATGTTTGAGCCTTGAAAAACAAACTTTGATCAACTATCAAAGTTTGATTGATAATTTCTAGCCACTAGTTCTCTAATCCCTAGCTACTAGCAGGGTAAAACGGTTTTCTTACCTCTTACCTCTTACATCTTACCTCTAAAAGCCACTAGCTCTCTATTCATCTAGCAGCTATTCTATATTTTAGCAAATCTGCGCAAAAAAAGTCAAGACAATAAATACTTTTGTCCTGACTTTTCGTATGCCTGTACAATGTTGTGTGCTGTTTAGCTCTCACAGTGCACACTTTTACCAGTTTTTGAAGTATCTCTGACCGTCCAGCTCCATGCAGAACTGGAGAGACTCGAACCATGATGCTGACGAGCCGCCGCAATACCTGGGTGCGTAGTAATATGTAGCGCCGTTGGTATTATCCTCGCCTGCCAGTGCTCTTGCAGCGCAGTCGATGGTGCTCTGTGTAGGTGCATTATAGCGTCCGTAGTAGTTGCTGATAGCTGTAAACTGGTTGGGAGCAGTCAGCACGCCCTCGATGGTATCGGGGAACTGGCTTGACTTAACTCTGTTGATTATAACATTTGCAACTGCGATCTTGCTCTGGTCTGAGCAGTTGCCTACCTCATTCTGCAGCACATAGCAAAGCATATCGAACTCTTCGGCTGAATAGCTTATAACGTCTGCGCTTGCTGCGGTAGTTGTGGTTTCCTTCTCGGTCTTGGGGGCAGCTGTTGTGGTGGTTGTTTTCTGAGTAGTTTCAACTGCTTCCTTAACTGCTGTTACAAGGGCTGTTGTAGTATCGGTCTCCTTGGGGGCTTCTGTTTCGGCTGTTGTAGTTTCCTCAGCCTTTTCCTCCAGGAATTCCTCCATTACATAGCCGTTCACGCCCTCATAGCTCACCTCATACCAGCCGTCTGAGGTCTTGGCGCTTGCGGTGACGGTATCATTCCGGTCGATAACTGCCAGCACCTCTGAGTTTTTGCTGTTCTCTTTTCTCAGGTTGACCACGCCGTTGGCGGTCAGCTCGATATTATCCAGCTGCTCGATAGTTACCTCTTCTGTTGTTGTGGCTGCCGAGGTGGTCGTGCCTTCTGTTTTTTTCTCCGTTGTCTTGGTAGTTGCCGCAGTTGTTGTCGTTGTTTCTGCAGCTGAGATCTCTGCGATCTCATACTCGTTGATACTTGCCTTTCTCCATGTGACAGTATCCAGTGCGGTATACGCACCCTCATCTCTCTCGGTTACGGTGGTGGTTGTTTTTACATCTGCAGCTTTTGTTTCTTTGCCCGCCTTGGTCTCTACGCCTGCCTTATTAGCCAGACCGCATACGCTGATAGTACCGATAGTCAGTACCACAAGAGCTCCGCTTCCGAGCATCGTTCCTACCTTCCTTATAGACGGCCTTGCAGCCTTGCTGCTGCTGTCTGAGGATCTTTTCTGCTTCATTTTGTATCACATTACCTTTCCGACAGTTCTTAAAGAGCTGTCTGTCTGCAAGCGTGAGAGGACTTGCAGCTCCAAATATTTTACACCGTGAAAAATGGTGTAATAAACAAATCATTCAAGTGCTGAGCGGTTTAGTATGCCCAGCCGAAATCCTTCTTTGTATTGCCGTAAAGGTTTCTCCAGCACTTGGGGAAGTAAACGTCCTTATTTGGTTTATCTTTATAGGACTTTATTATCAGGTCGATGTTATCGTCAACAGTCATCTTCTTTGCGACTATTACCCATCTGAGGTCGCTTGTCTCGTTAGAGCAGGTCGAAAGGGTGATGTACTTATCATCGGCAGTACACTCGATACCGCTTGAATACCATGAGCGCTTGGTTATCTCCTTATACCAGCCGTCGAAGGTATACTCGTTATCGTCGAAGTATCTGTAGCCGTTATATACAAAGACGTTTCCGTCGTCCTGACTTTCGTCGATATTAGCTACGAAGCAGCTTACTATGGCATACTTGCAGCCGCTCTCGTAAATGGTGTTGAACTCGATTATAGGGTATTTTTTAAGGAAGTCAACGCCCTTCTTATACTCAGCCAGGTGAGTGAAGGAGGTGCCCACATATCTCATGTGGTGACCGAATATTGTGATGTTATCCGACTGACCGTCCTTATTTATGGTAGCCCAGGCGTCTGCATAAATGCTGCCCGACTCATAATACTCTTTATCGAGGTTTTTATAGAGATAATACTCATTATTGGGACCCTGCAGAACGGGGAAGTTTATATATTCCTCACCCTCGGAGTTTTTAAAGCCGGGTATCTTTATCCAGCCCACCACATCTCCGTTTCTTTTCAGCAGCTTCTTTGCCCAGTCCTGTATCTCTCTGTCCTTATTGGCGCTCTCGGGGCTTCCTATATCGGAGTCGCCGCCTGTGTGGGCGCTGTAGTCGGTATCGTCGAAATCAGGCTCATACTTTATGACCACATTCTGTATATAGGATTTCTCCTGCTCGTCAGCTCCCAGAAAATCCTTCAGCTGGTTGAGCGACATGAAGAAGAGGACTATTGAAAACATGAAAATGCATTTTCTTACAACTTCGTTTCTCTCGTCGCCCTTCCAGGGGATAAAATACTTTATAAATCTGACAAAGAAATTTGACTTATCTCTTTCTGTTAAGTGCATTGTTTCATTTGACATTGCCATTTTCTTACCTCAGCTTTCGGGGATCTTGCAAAGCTCACACACCATCTGCATAGCTTTGAGTGTTGTTATCTGTCTGATCCTTCCTCTTGTCAAATCTTCATACTCTTCATATAAATTCAGCCGCCTGACGATCTCCCTCTCACGGCCCCTCACCGAGATGTACACCGTACCCACGGGCTTGTCCTCAGTTCCGCCGCCGGGGCCTGCAAGACCTGTTATGCCTACGGCGAAGTCTGCGCCGAACATTTTCATTGCGCCTGCGCTCATCTCGCTGGCGGTCTGCTCGGAATACACTGTGTACCTTTCAAGTGTTTCCTTCCTCACTCCCAGGAGCTTCATCTTCATCTCCTCAGAGTAGCAGCACACGCCGCCTGTGAACATACCCGACGCACCTGATACACCGGTTATCGTCTGGCAGACCATACCGCCTGTGCAGCTTTCCGCCGCAGTCAGTGTGCTATGGTTCTTTATCATATATTTTACTACACTTGCTGTAACAATGTCAATAGTTTCTGTTACCACTTTGTCACCTTCCGCAAAATTCATAAGATATGAGCCCCCTTTTACTAACACATCGCACAAAAAATCGGAGCTTTTTATGTACAATAAGTTAATTCTACATTCCTCGCAAACCAAAAAACAGCCGATTTTTCCTCGTTGTATGTTACGAATTTGTTACCGATTTAGAGAATTTGTGTTTAATTTTCTGGACTTTTAATTTAAGAAAACTCCCTTAAAATCGGGAGTTTTCGACATTCTGAGATTTTTGCCGCCAATTGTCAAGTACAATAAAATGTACTTAATTTTTAAAATTCGGTAACAGCGTAACTTTACTGTAACCAAAATTTGTTTTTTACATTTTGCACAAAACGGTAGTTTACAGCCACGCCTTTTGCAGGGCTTTGGCGGTCACAACATTTAGGTCGCGGCAAGCTTTGCGACCCAATATTTAGATTTAGCCGACCTGCGTTTTAAACCTTTATGAGCTCCACTGTTGTGGCGTCTACAGCCTTTTGTATGAAGGGCTCAAAATCGAAGCTGTTCTGGGCTTTTTCCACCTCGACAAGGCTGGGCTTTGTTTTGGGGTGCTTGGGTGTGAACACGGTGCAGCAGTCCTCATAGGGCAGTATGGAAGTTTCAAAAGTGCCTATTTTTCGGGATATCTCAACTATCTCCGACTTATCCATGCCCACGCAGGGTCTGAAAACGGGCATACGGCAGGCTGCATCGGTGCAGACCATTGCATACATGGTCTGGCTCGCCACCTGCCCCAAGCTCTCGCCTGTTACCAGCGCCTGGATATCCCCCTCACGCTCGCATATGCGCTGGGCTATCTCCATCATCAGCCTTCTCATTAAAATGGTGAAAAGCTCCTCGGGGCAGTGGGCTCTCAGCTGCATTTGTATCTCGGTAAAGGGCACGCAGAAGAACTTGATATCTCCGCAGTAGGCGGTGATTATCTTTGCCAGCTTCTCCACCTTCATTTTAGCTCTTTCAGAGGTATATGGGGGCGCTTCAAAGTGTATAGCCTCAACCACTGCTCCCCTTCTAGCCATCATATAGCCTGCAACGGGGGAGTCGATACCGCCTGAGAGCAGCAGCATAGCTCTGCCGCTGGAGCCCACGGGTATGCCCCCTGCGCCGTCGATAGGGTCGCCGTGTACATATGCCTGCTCCCTTATCTCAACAGTCACGGTAACATCGGGGTGGTGTACATCCACTTTAAGGTGGGGGTATTTTTGCAGTATAGCTCCCCCCAGCTCACGGCATATCTCGGGTGATTTAAGGGGGAACTTCTTATCCGAGCGCTTTGCGTTGACCTTGAAGGTATGTGCAGTCTCCAGCAGCTCTTCCAGATACTCGGGAGCTTTGGCGGTGATAGCATTTATATCCTTTTCAAAAATACCGCTGCGGCAGATCTTGACTATGCCGAAGATCTTTGAGAGCCGCTCCATAAACTCGTCAACATCGGGGTCATCACCCAGCGGTTCAACATAAAGGGTAGACTGGGATTTAGTAATACTGAACTCCCCTGCGCTGCGCAGTCTGCGCTTGATAGTTTTGACCATCATGCTCTCAAAGGTGCTTTTGTTAAGTCCTTTAAGGGCTATCTCGCCGTATTTGCAAAGTATTATTTCTTTCATTACACGCTCTCCTTTTGATATAAAAGCAAAAATTCTCGGTTTTCTGCTTCTGCTTTTTTCGACTCTTTATATATTAATATAGTATAAAACGTTCGTTTTCGCTTATTTTACCTTTGCCAGCTGCTCGCCTGCCAGGGTGAGGGCTTTCATCAGCTCATCAACATCGGCTTTGGTATTATCAATGCCGAAGCTCACCCTGATAGTGCTGTCAAGCGCCTGAACAGGTATTCTGAACTGCTGCAAAACGCTGCTTTTTTTGCCCTTTGAGCAGGCAGAACCGCTGGAAACGTAAATACCCTGCTGCTCCAAAAAATGCAGCAGCACCTCAGACCTGAGCCCCCTGACGGAAATGCTGTTGACGTAGGGCGATTTGGTATCGCTGCGGTAATTGACGGTGATATCCTCATTTTCGGCGCATTTTTCAAAGAAATACGCTTCAAGCTCCCTGACCTTTTCAAGGTTTTGGGCTACGCTGCCGCTTAGTGCTTTGACAGCCTCGCCGAAGCCGCAGATAAGCGGCACAGACTCGGTGCCCGAGCGCATATTTTTCTCCTGCCCGCCGCCGAAAAGCAGGGGTGGAATATGCAGACCCTTTCTGACATACAGCGCCCCTATGCCCTTGGGGGCATAAATTTTATGACCGCTGAGAGAGATAAGGTCGGCGCAGAGGGTCTTGGTTTTGACGGGCAGCTTCATATATCCCTGAACGCAGTCGCAGTGAGTTATAACATGGGGATATTTTTTCTTTATCATAGAAAAAGCCTTCTGCACGGGCAGAACTGCGCCTGTTTCGTTATTGACCAGCATAACGCTGACCAGAAAGGTATCATCATTAACGGCGGCGAATATATCGTGAGCTGTAATCTCGCCGTTATCATCGGGAGAGACCCGCACCACCTCACAGCCGAGTCTTTCAAGCTCGTCCACAGGTCGGGCGGTGGCAGGGTGCTCGACGGTGGTGGTGACCACACGCTTTTTTCTCTTGCCCTGAGACTTAAAAGCGCCGAAGATGGCGGTATTGCTGCTCTCCGTAGCTCCCGACGTAAAAAAGATTTCATCGGCGGTGCAGCCAAGGCTTTGGGCAACCGCCTCTCTTGCGCCGCTGACCAGCAGCTCGGCGTCGAGTCCGCATTTGTGCAGCGACGACGGATTACCGAACAGCTCCAGCCCTTTGACAACTCCCCTGACGGCGCTTTCACAAGGCTTGGTGGTGGCGGCATTATCGAGATATATCATTCAACTTCCTTCTTTCGCTTTAATGTGTATATTATAGCACAGATATCTAAAATTGTAAAGCGGTGTCCTCGGGCGGACGGCTCACTTCCCCCACCTGCGCCTCTAGAAGCAAGAAACCAGAGGCAAGAAGCAAGAGTCCCCTTTTCAGACTTT
>CALCRR010000080.1 GCA_937894495.1 uncultured Ruminococcus sp.
TCTGGGGAATAACCTTTCTTCAGAAAGGTTTTCCCCGGTAAAGCCTGCAGGCAGTTCAGTAAACTATCATTTACAGCCATGCATGAACGGGGCAAGAAGCTTCAGGCTATCACCGAGCGAAGTTCTTCGGGGGTCATGTCTTGCTGGTAGGCGAGGTTTATGCCCATGGCGATATACTCGGCGGAGGCGGCTGCCAGCTTGTCGGCGCTGCCGGGGGTCACGGTCATTCGGGCTGAGCCCTCGGGGGGCTTGGCGCCGAAAATTTTCTCGGCTGCGGTGGCAAGGTCTATCACCATGGGCACGCCTACCGCTATGCAGGTAACTCCCAGGGTGGCTCTTGAAAGCTCACGCCTGTCGTTGGCTACACCGCTGCCGGGGGATATGCCTGTGTCGCATATCTGTATGGTGCGCCCCAGGTGGTCGAGCTCCCAGCAGGCAAGGGCATCAACAGCTATTACCAGGTCGGGCTTTATCGCCTGACACACCGCCTTTACCTGCTCCCCTGCTTCGATACCCGTCTGACCCAGCACGCCCGTTTCTATCACCGAGAGCTCGGTAAGGCGGCTGCTGTCAAGCTCACGGGCGTATTTTTTAATATGCCTGGTGGCGAATATCCTGTCGGCGCACAGGGGTCCTAATGAGTCTGCGGTTATGCTGCGGTTGCCAAGCCCTGCCACCAGTATGCTTTTTGCACCGCCGCAGAGAGTGCGCAGCTGGGCAGCTATCAGCTTGCAGCGCAGGTCAAAGCAGGGTGAATACCCCTCAAATGAGCCGTCAAGCGCCTTTACGGTGATGTACCTGCCCTTGGGTCTGCCGATAAGCCTTGCCGCTTCATCGCTTTCAATGGTGATATCCGCTATCTCAGCCTGAGCTGCTTCGTCGATCTTTATCTGCCTGTTCACCCCCTCGATATCTTTGTAAAGCGATAGCCTGCGTGCGGTCTCCACCGCCAGGTCGGTTCTGGCGCTCATAAATGCTCCTTTCTGCGCCTTTTCTGCAAATTGCACAAAAGACAGTCTTTAAATCTATATAATTTTTTTTGAAAAGCCCTTGCATTTTGAGGTGAAATGTGGTAAAATAATCTACAAGGCTTGTTTTAATGAGTATTCGCATTTCCTCTCAGTCTGCGGATAGCTTATCCAAATAAGTGCAAATTTATTCACTATCAGGAGGAGGTGTCGGTATGCCGAACATTAAGTCTGCAAAGAAGAGAGTTAAGGTCATCGAGAAGAAGACTGCAAGAAACAAGGCTATAAAGTCTGATCTCAAGACTGCGCTGAAGAAGGCTGACGCAGCTGTTGCAAATAACGCTGCTGATAAGGAGCAGGTAGTAAGAACTGCTATAAAGAAGGTAGATATGGCTTGCACAAAGGGTATTCTCCACAAGAATAACGCTGCAAGAAAGAAGTCTCAGCTGGCTAAAAAGCTGGGCTGATACCTTGTTTGAAATATGATATTCAGAGCCGCCTGAGACCCGAGGCGGCTTTTGTTTTGGCATTTAGAAAAAATTACTATTGACATTTTTGCCTGACCGATATACAATATAATTAAAAATATCCCGATGGATGAACTCAGCCCCGATGTTGACCGCATTGGGGCTTTTTTTAAAGAATATATGTGTATAAACAGGTTAAAAACGCATTTGTAAATTCTTTGTTAATTAAATCACTCATTTAATAGAAAACGTTTTCTGAAAACGTATACTCATTGTAAAAACACAAGGCTTTGTCATAATCAACAAAAATGTGAATAATTAATATTGCAAAATGCTGATTGACTAATTTTTAAGTTTTTGTTATTATTATAAAGGACGAAGAATACGTTAATTCGTGCTTGTGATAAGCGTTTTGATGGGTAAGGGAACGCTTATCCCCGATTTTCAAGGAGGGTATTATCAACTATGAAAATGACTAAGAAATTACTGGCAGGCGTGTGTGCGCTGACACTTTGCCTCGGCATGGCTGCCTGCGGCTCAAGCTCTTCCAGTGACAAAAAGGACAGCAGCAACAAGGGACTTGACCTGACAGAGGATCAGCAGAAAAAGGTCGATGAGATGCAGGACCTGCTGGAGGATAAGGAGCTTGCAAACACCAACATCAAGTGGCTGGCTCACTACGATATCAACCCAAGCGAGGGCAGCGTTACACCTGCAGGTCTCAAGCTTTTCCAGGATAAGTATAACGGAACTATCGAGTTCGTTCAGACCGACTGGGACAACAGATACACAGACCTTGCTAAGTATGTAAT
Organism: uncultured Ruminococcus sp.; assembly: GCA_937894495.1. GTDB lineage: Bacteria > Bacillota > Clostridia > Oscillospirales > Ruminococcaceae > Hominimerdicola. The sequence continues at coordinate 2,248 of CALCRR010000080.1, forward strand.
GGCTAACGACTCACCCGATTTCTTCCCTGCATCGGATATGGACGGTTTCCCCAAGGGTGCTATGAAGGCAATGTTTGAGCCGATCGACGATTACATCGACTTTGACTCTGAGCTCTGGGCTTCTTCAAAGCCTACCAATGACGCTTTCGTATTCAACGGCGGTCACTATGTAGCAGCTATCCAGTCTGCACCTAACTTTGTATGTATCTACAACACCAAGACAATAGACGAGAACGGCTATGATGATCCTGCTCAGCTGTATTATGATGATGAGTGGACATGGAGCAAGTTCACCGAGATGTGCCTTGACTTCACAGACGCTGATGCTGACAAGTATGCACTTGACGGCTACTGGTACGGCAGAGCTCTTAACGATACCTGCGGCGTGCCTCTGATCGGTCTTGAGAACGGTAAGATCGTAAACAACATCGGCAATGCTGACGTTGCTAAGGTACAGGATCTGATGTATAACTTGGGTAAGAACAACGTCATGTTCGACCGCTCCAGCAACAACTGGTCTACAAGAGGTTCAGGTGCTACAGGTGAGGGTCTGGCTTCAGGTCTTACACTGTTTATCCCTGTAGGTCTGTGGGGTATCGAGTGTACTCCTGCTGACAACGCACTGTTCGGTGATGTTGAAGCAGGCGAGATCATGTTCTGCCCAATGCCCAGACTTGACGACTCAGATACTTACTATGTATCAGCTAGAGTTGAGGGCTACTTCCTCTGCAAGAACGCACCTAACCCCGAGGGCTTTGCAGCTTACATGAACTGCCTGAAGGTAGCTCATGACGAGGGCGACGAGATCGGCGAGCAGCAGCTGAGAGACGATTATAAGTGGAACGATGATATGATGGCAATGAGAGAAGAAATATACAACCTGGTTAACACCAACCCTGTATATGACTTCGAGGACGGCGTAACTCAGGAGCTTTCAGATCAGATGCAGACTGTAAACCAGGCTACAATGATCACAGGCGGTAACGTTACAACATGGACAGCTACCGTTGCTGAGTACGAGAAGGCTATCGACTACATCATCAAGGAAGCTAACGAGAACATTTCTACAGAGCCCGAGGCTTTGGAGGAATAATATAAGTTCACTGATATAATGATGTGATATTTCAGCGCATCTGTCGGTCATACGGCAGGTGCGCTTTTGTTGTTCTGTATTCAGTCGGAGTAATAATCAAAAATTGCTTCTTGCTTCTAGAGGCACAGGTGGGGGAAGCGAGCCGTCCGCCCGAGGAC